>NZ_NEKA01000004.1:0-502946 GCF_002113205.1 Pseudomonas sp. B16(2017) | reverse complement strand
GTGGGGAGAGGGTGCTGTTGGAGGTGGAGAGGTTGGGGGAGGGGGTGGAGATGCCTAGGTTGGTTAGGCCGTGAATTTTTAGGGATGCAGTTGTTTGGTGTCTCAGTCGGGTGGTGGGTACTGGATCGCAGGGGACGTACTTGACTGCTTTTTACCAACTGAAGGAAGCGTGTCGTGAATGTCCGCTTTCGGCCAAAAGCGGACGTTCGCAACTGGCCGATAACGTCCATTACCATCCACTCAGCAAGCAAATTTTTCATGAAGTGTCGCTGAGTCCGGGTGCCTCGATTCAGCAGTTTTTTTGACAGATAAGCGGTGTGCTTGATGACCCGTGGTCTCCTCGGGCACATCGCGAGCATGCTCGCTTCTAAAATTGTGTGTGTTCAGGCGAGATAACCCGAAACCCCATCCCCCAGCAGTTTCCCGGCCGTCACCACCAGCAATCCATAACAGGCGCGATACATCTGGCGCTGATCCAGCCTTTAAAAAAAGGGGACGGATATTTTTTCCAAAAAAAAATCCGTCCCCTTTTCTTCTGTCGGATCGTGTTGTTTTGCCTGGGATGTAGTGATCATCTACGCCATCAACCCAATCAGGATATTAAACTTTCTTTCTAGCTCTTCCGCTCGCTGGTACTGCATTCACATCATCCCCTTCGCAGCGTCGGATGCACCTGAGATTAACAGTTAAGTGGGATCTGCTGACGCCGGCGAACGTCCTTGCTCCCCGCTACGCCCACGGACTAACCTGTCGTGGCTTCCGCCCCCCCCCTCTGCTGATCAATGAGATGTCGCTTGCTAAAACAGATTCTAACCCAGGCAAAACTACCAAAAGACAAAACCACCATCGCCTCGGTGATCAAGGTCTTATTGGCATTTTTTTCACTAGGCACAGTTCATTACATTGGATTTCTCATGGAGGTACCCTTCGAGATTGTATCCATCGCATCGCTTAAGTTTCTGACAACTTTTGTTGCCACCTTTACGTTTTACCTAACTTTCTGCTATATGGTCACGAAAGTGTTCGCCTTCGCTGTATCGCAGTTCTACTACTCTGCGCTTGCCCCCTCGCAGCTTTAACATTTGCAGCAAGTAAAAAATTTCCGGAATGGCTAAAAAAACCCGCAAAAAGAATGCACAGAGAAACCAATATGGCGGAGAAGCTCATTTATTGGACATTTTTCTTTATCATATTCAGCTTTATGTTCAATTTTTCGTACTTGAAATTTGACTACTCCACTGTTGGCAAGATGACCTGGATGTGGGCAAGCGGCATAACTTTAGCCGCAATACTGAAGTGCGGGATACTAATTCGCCCAACAACACAGATTCAACGAATTTTAGACAAGAAAAGGGTAGCCCTCAGAAGATCGCTAATACGGGATTATAGTTATTTGCTTGCTGGCTCGGCCGTAGCGCTTTCCTTCTATGCGGGAATGCTAAGATTTGACAAAATAATGACCGAGGAAGTTATCTATTTCAAAAACGAACAGTACCAAGGGCAGGCTCACGTTCTCCTGAGCATAGATGATGCATATTTGCTAATAGAGCGCAGCTTCAAAAAGAAAACATTTCTATATATAACAAGTACAGTCATGATGAGGTTGTCAACCGACAGCAATAAGTAATTCACATATTAATCCGAACAGGCACTTAACAAAGACTCCACGCTCGTAAGCCTACAGATTTTCTTGACTAAAAAGTACAGAAAAAGGGGGGATTTATTTTATATATCAGCGTTTCAGAAATTAATCAGTCCTCTTTTTCTTTTTTTCATCGCTCAAATTACTCAGAATCGTTACCTAATCCATCGGCATCCTCGGGCAGAGGAAGCTGCTCAGCAGCAATAGAAAGATGTATATAGGCGAACTGGTGCGCAGTTATCCTCGCTGGCTCTCCATTTTGATAGTACTGAGGGTCGTCGAGCTCAACTCCGTAACGGGCACGGAGGTTATCGAAAATGTAGTTCGGTGAAATTATTGACGCGATACTATTGTAACTTTCGCGCCTTAAGTCAGACCTAACCGGCAGGCCACTTTCTACTTCCCATCCTTCTCCAATGTAAGTATCGAGGAAGTCATCCAGCTTCGCTGGGTCTTTATCAAAAATGTCGCGTAACCGTGCTTCGATCTCTTCTCGATTTCTTCCGTGTTGCCAGTACCAGTACAGATTTGGTGCGTCTCTTCCTGCCTGCATAAACAGCGGTTCAACATCGTCCGCGTCACGGATGCGACCAGCGAACAAATGGTAGAGGACATCGTCCGCTCCGTCAGGAAGAACACGGCGCTCTTCTGGTCTGTCCCGTGAGTGTGTAAGCCAGCGGGCGCACTCCATTCCCATTGCCAACGGAAACGCCGCTTTAAGAACTTCCTCAGCAGCTGACTGCCTATCTGATAAGGGGATTCGCCTGATAAGCTGAGAAATCAGTATCCCCGCTTACATTATCGTGCCGCCGATTACGAGAGCTCCGCGCTCGCGCGGAAGAAGATCTCCATTCCTTGCAACGGCGATTGCGATCGCTAACGCCGAAACTTCATCCAGAGTGTCCGCTCGATTCCGAAGTGCTTGTATCAATTGCGGCATGACGCGCTTTGGATACGAGCTCAACAGGCCACGCTGCGAATCGGTGTCTGCTGTGACGAGAGCGGCTATCAGGCTTGTTAATTGATTGTCCGATATGTCTCCTTCAGGCACCCCGTAAACGAAGTAGCGTTTGAAATAACGGCTCGAACAAATTCTTCGTTCGTTACCCCACCGCTCCTCCCAATCTCCCCCGTACATCATATTGCTGATTCGCGGAAAAAGAGGTTTCAAAAGTCGCTCTCGCACTTGGACTCTCTCTTCTGAAGCAGAACCCGGCATCGCAGTTTCGAGGAGTCGGTCAACGGGGGACGGAGAATGTTCTAAACCTCGCACAGCTTCGCGGGGATCCCCCTGTAAAAACAAATCTGCGTTGTCGCGAATAGCCGTATGTAGTTTCGGGTACAACACCCTCAATCCTTCAACAAGCATAAACTCAGCGATGTTGACTTCGCCCTTAACAAGTGGAAGTGCAAACATGAGAGCGTTCGTGTACAGCTTTGCGACTCGTGGAGTTTCAAGCTTTGGCTCGAGTCCGTCTACAAAGTGTCGAGTGAATACGTCGATCTGAGGCTGGTCAAGGATAATCCCTGCTTGATTAAGAGCGTGCTCGACTCCCTCAAAAGCGATTTCTCTCAGGCTCATTTGATCAGCTGGTGGTAGATGCAAAGGCACCTGAATAATTTTTTCGAGAAACGCGCGCCCTGCTTCTTGTCCACCGGCACCGTAACGCTCACCCAATGCAGCAGCGACTACCTCGTCATCGAAAGCCAAAACATAGCAGGTGTACTTGAAGCTCGCTGAGAGCTTTACTAGCTTGAAAATGGCGTGAGTTTCTTCTCTGTCCAACCGGTCAATGTCATCGATAAGGATGACCAATCTTTTCCCGCTTTGACCCAGAAGAGCGTCAATTTGATCCTTGAGCTTATCGAGACTGACTTTGGATAATGACTCCCCGATATGCTTCGCGGCTTCCCCAGGGTTGATTTCTACACCCGGTAGAGCGACTGAGATTACAGACAGAATCCCTCCATAGGACTCAAGCAGCGCTGCTGCTTTTTCTTTGAACGCTGGCTCCTTACCCAAAGCTTCAGCCAGGGTCGCAAAAAAGCCGCGCAAAAGCGCGTCCTCGGAAGGAAAATGCCAAGGATTGAATCGAATAGTGACGACCTCTCCGTGCTGCTCTAGCGACTCCTCCATCATCTTGAGAACTGAAGTTTTTCCATCTCCCCATGGGCCAAAAAGGCCAATGACGATGCTTGAGGGATCAAGGCGCCTGGCGATTGTCTCAGCGATACGCGCTGCATAAGGCGCCCGCCCGAATCGATCTTGATGTTTTGAGGTGATGGGCTCGTCCGAGAAGTATTGATCGCCGTTATCGTCATCTTCTCGGTCATTACTAACCGCTTCCTCTATCAGAGCATCCGACGAAGCTACTGAGTCTTCATCGTCCTTGCCAAAAAGCTTGCGAATCCACTTCATGATTCTATCCTTGAGGGTTCTTTAATACTTACGCGCTAAAGCTCTTGCTTCGCTAGGCGTAAACCTGCGGATCGTGGCACGAACATTTTCTTCAGGAAGACATGTTTCCCTCATATGTGGAGGGTCAGCAACAACGCTTTGAATTTCGCTTCGTCATGCTGTGCAACCTCGTGTAGCTTAGCGTCACGATTCAGATCAAACCCTGTGGCCCCGTCGAGTTCAAGCCAATGCGCTTCATTTTCAGAGGTCATGATGGGCAGAAAAACGGCCATAATGGGTCAGCCGTGACCGTCAGCGTTCGGTTAAAAGCTAGCGTTCGCCCTCCAAAAAATTCATTGTTGACGAAGTTTTATCGTTACACTGATTCGCCGTCGATTCGAACTGTGGCCTTTCCAGTATCGTCATACGGAATACTCACTTCGACCAGCCTTCCCTTTTCCGTTGCGATTTTGATCACTAATCGATGTGGTGGTGCGGCGAAGTCATCGGTAAAAAGGACATGTACAGCCTCCTTGCACGAATCTCCTTTCGCTACTGGCCAATACGCCGACCCATCTACTGCTGGTAAATAAACATCAATATTAGACATTGCATTCCCCTTATAATTGGTGCGCTATTAATCGTAGCTTGCAGCGCCCAGTCCGCCAGTTTTCGGAAGAAGGGGACAGATTTATTTTCCAGAAAATAGATCAATCCCCTTTGTTCATCTAACGGTGCAACCTCTGACCAGCCGCAGTATCAAGATCTGCCTAGTCACCCAGATTAACGGCATTACCGTTAGCCCGGACATAGTAATTATCGAATTCACCGCTTTCGAAAAACACGAATCCATGGCGAGTGTAAAAACGATTTGAAGCGCTTTCCTTGAGAGCTCCGACCTTGATGGGACGCCCGATCTCATCAGCTTCTCTGAAAATTTGAGTAAGAACTTCAGAGCCGATTCCTGCTCCCTGAGCACTGGGTATCACATACAAGTGGTCAAGCAAAAGCTCGCTCTGGTGGTCTTTGATTACGACAAAACCGACCAGATCACCTGATACTTCTATGCGGCGAGTGCTGGTAACGTCGAACCCAGCAACAAATCGTTCGCGCGCACGATCTGGGTTAAATCGTCCAAGCCGTTCAAGGCTCTCGCGCATGGCCTCAATCCTGATGGCTACCAGATCTTCCAGGTCGTTATTGGAAGCTGCGCATAAAACGACAGCGGAGTTTTGATCAGCGGAGGCTGGCATGACAAGCACCCTAAACATGGCCGGTCAGTCATTATGCAGAGAACAGATTCCGCATAACCACTACTGCTTCGGTTCAATGAAGGCGATGGCTCCATATCAGTTTCAGGGGGATGTGTTCGCCGGGCGCTTGTGTTTGTTGGGGCAAGAGGACGGGTCTGTTGTGGGATCCGAGACGCAATGAGAATTCCGATAAACACCAACGTTTAAAAAGACATCTCCAGACACTCTCTGAGGCTACATATCCTTGCGCCGTTGCCTACAGCTACGCCAGAATCCGCCGGCTTGTGCGCTTTGGGGACGGGTTCTAATGTGGTGCGGTCGCTGACGAATCAGTGATCGGATTTGACCGTCCGCCCAACATCAAGGCGCACCAGCGTTCTGCACGTGTTCAGGCATTGTCTGAAATCATGTCGCGGTGGCTGTGCGTGGGACACCTTCGGGTGTGCCGGATTCCTTGATGTCCGGTCGGTCAACCCGCGTACAGCTGCCACCCTGTTTGTTTGACCGCGAACGGTGGCAGCTCCAGTCATCAAGGAGCTTCACCATGATCAAACCAACACCCAACCCGCCCGAAACCGAATCGGTTTCCCCCTACGAATCCATCGATTCCAGAAAACTCCACGAAGCCGCCGACCGCGCGCTCGACCATTACCTCTGTCCGCCCGGCTCCACGCCGCCCCCACGCAGAGCCCGCGGGATGTATGCCGTGACGGCGGACAACAAAAACGAAGAACTGCTGATTGATGCCAGTGAAACACTCGCTTCGGCCCAAACCATTGCCCAAAACATCGCCAGTCTGGTGCCGGCCTCGCAGCGTCGGGCATTGGTGGGTATTGCGCAGTTGATCATGCTCGGGGAGTTGGCGGTGAATCGGGCGTTGGATAATTTGCAATTGCCGGAGTGATGCGGGGCAGGGCTGGCAGCGACGGCACATGCGCTGTTTCTGTTGCCTGATGTTCCGCTATCGCCAGCAGGCTGGCTCCCACAAAGTTATGGGTTGGTCTCGGACATCGTGTTCGGCCAAGGAGGGAGGTGGTAGGCCATCACCCTCACGGGTGATGGTTTGAAGCATGACTGAAAAGGGGGCTGATGGACCTGTCCCCTTTGGTTTCTGGCTTCAATCCTTTTCGGGACATTTGAAGTTCCAGGAATAAATCTTCATTTCTTTGACTTCTTCGCCGACAGTTCCTACATCTAAACAGTCGCCGTTCTTGATGTAGTTGAAGCTGCAGTAACGGACGCCCTCCGTGCAAGACTCGATTTCACTGAAGCCTTTTCTTTGGATGACGCTTTCAACCCCGAACTCACCGGAGTAGGTCGGATTCGGCCTCCAGCCATTTTTGATCAAAGCTTTTCGGGCTTTCGAAAATGGCATTTCTTCTTTGATAGGAAGGTCGGCGGCGTTAGAAAATAAACTGACGCAAAATAAAAGGCTGATGGCTGATATTTTTAGTTTCATTTAACAGTGCCGCAAACCGAAAAAGGGAACTGATTTATTTCATTCGATCCCTTGGTTTCTTAACTTGCGTCGTCTTTATTGGGTTCTAGAGATGCATCCGGACATTCATCAGTCCACCGCGTAACCGTCATGTCTTTAAGCTGCTCACCAATGGTATCGACGCGTAAGCAGGCGCCTGTCTTTGAATAGAACAGGATGCAGCGCGAGCTATCAAACGAGCAGGTGTCGAGTTCCAGGAATTTGCGTGCAGCCAGCTCGCGCTCGACACCACTGTATTCATAGCCATCGTTGGTGTGCATCCGAGTTGGCTTCCATCCTTGTTTGATCAACTTGGACCTGGCCGACAACAAGGGCTCATCGACGGCGATGCCGGCTGGCCCATGTTTGTCGTTTGTCGATTGTGGGCCACCGGCAAACGCTAGGCTTGTAGCCGTGCAATACATTGCGAGCAGCAGGAGGATCGGGGTCTTCATTTAGTCGTTCCTCCAGCTGATTTGTAACTCGCCAAAAACTTTGGATACTCGGCGTACGGTTGAGGCGGGTAGTGGTTTTTCTTGCCTGGCCCTTCCGGGAGTGCGGCCCACCTTGTGGCCGCCTTCGGCATTGCGCCCGGAATGTCTCCGGCCTTGATCTTGTCGATCACTCCTAGCGTGCGAAGAATGTCGACGGTAATAAGGTCTTGGGTATGGGGCGAAAAGTCCGTCAGCCCCTGCTTCTCGCCGTACTCGCGCCATGTGGCAACGTTGATTTGATACAAGCCCGATGCCGTAGTTTTTCCGCCGTAGCCGGCGCCCGGGTGGGTGGACTCGTCAGTGAACGTCCATTTTCCGGTTTTAAAACCTTCGGCCCAGCCATGACCGTATTTCGCGTGATAGTCACCGCCTTCGGCTTCGCCAATGGCGAACAAGTAGGCTTTGACGTTTTTGTCCTTTAAATACTCTTCGTTCTCGGCCCGCCG
The DNA here is from genome assembly GCF_002113205.1 of Pseudomonas sp. B16(2017). Classification (NCBI taxonomy): domain Bacteria; kingdom Pseudomonadati; phylum Pseudomonadota; class Gammaproteobacteria; order Pseudomonadales; family Pseudomonadaceae; genus Pseudomonas; species Pseudomonas sp. B16(2017). The sequence continues at coordinate 495,236 of NZ_NEKA01000004.1, read as the reverse complement.
TTTCTGTTTTTTTGCGTCCAGCTCTACAGTTTTCGGGGTTTCGTCTTTGACGGGCGTCACCGCTCTGGTGGCGACGGGAGACATCTTCCGGCCATTTCTGCTTACGACTTCAGCCATGCCTTAGTCCTCCAGAAACAGTTGGATTGTTTCGGGCAGGTGCGAACTCACTACATGCGTGTAGCCCATCTCATCACTTACGCCGTGTTCCAGGCTGCCATCAGCGCGTTGAATGGCATATTCAAGATTGGCCAATGGTTCGCCCGACTCTTGGTCAACCAATCTGAACTTGTCGCTGAAGTGCACGGGCATCGACGTCAGGCCGCTGAACGGCGCAGATACGACGGTGTCGCCAATGATGACTGTGCCGGAGCCTCCTACAACCACGTTGCCGTGGCCACCGGTACTGCCCTGAGTCGCGGCATTCAGCCCATTGATAAAAACCGTAGAGCTGACCGAGCCGGTGATCGGGCTACCGCACGCGGATTTGTCGGTTATCCGAGCGGCGGGAAGGCCGTCGAAATTGACATTGGGAGAGCCGCTGACAATTGGATTTGTGCCGTGCCCTGGGAGTGGGCAACTGGTGGGATCTGTGACTCGGGCTGCAGGTTTGCCACTCACAGGAAGTTCCTTTTCAAAGATTCAGATGTCCTTGGCCTGATTGGATTAGAAATTCCGGCCACTGAGATAATGCGAACATCACACGTTTGGCAGAGCAGGAAAGCGTGCTCTGGAGGAGGAGAGCATCAACCTCCGCCACCCATGTACGTTTGCGTCGCACAGAATGCCTGAGGTAAATGTTGCGCTCAACATTTCTTACAATTCTTCGGTTGACGAGTTGTGAATGATCTTGAAGCAAGTAGCCCGTAATGCCTTTGCGTTCGGATAGGTTGAAGCTTTTGGTACAGAGAGAAACGTATTTGGCCGAGGTCGTCAGTTACACCTGACAACCTCGGCCATTTTCTTTCTGGCTACCGAGCTACAGCGATCAGCCGATCACGCCTTCACCTCAACATGATCCAACGCCTGATTCACCGCCAGCTCACTCAACATCACCAACTGCGCAATCCCGATCGCGGTCTTGCGATGAGCAGGCTCCAGCGTGGCCGCAAAGTTGTTGAGCATTTCGCTGGCCGATCCCAGTGATTCGCTGGCGTTGGCCAGAAGGGATTCGGTGTTGTACGCCGGGTTGGCCATGTACATGGGGTCGTGTTTGTGGTGGCTGCCCATGATGCGTTGTTGTGGGGTGAGGTAGTGGTCGAGGGCGCGTTCGGCGGCTTCGTTGAGGGTTCGGGAGTCGGGGAATTTGTAGGGGGAGACCGGATCGGTTTCTGGTGGGTTTGGTGTTGGTTTGAACATAGATGTAGCTCCATATGGGACTTAAGGAGCCATCACTCTCGCTACCAAACGAGTGGTGGTGGCCATACGAAGGTTGGTAGACCGGCCCATATGGAAAATCCGGCGCGCCCGAGGGCGCCCTGCGCATGGCCACCATAAGACGGATGCCGAAAGGGCATCTGCGCTAGGTGACGTTATGCGTCATATGGGAGGTCGGGCTACCAAACCCGATCACTGTTTTTCAGTGACCCGGAAACGATAAGACCCGCACCCTAGACGCACAAGCCGGCGGATTCTGGCGTAGTCGTAGGCAATGACGCAAGGCGTTGTAGCCTTGAGGAAGTAACGGTGGGTGTCTTTAAACAGGTTCCTGGAGGTTGATTAAACAGGTGAAAAAAATAGGCCAATTTCCCTGTCCGGAAATAAATCTGGCCTCTCTCATTCAGTCGTTCCCCTGATTTTTCTTGCGGTGTAATGAATGACGGCTATCAAAAAATTCTTGAGCTCCCACGCCCAAACGCCCGCGAGCATGCCGATAACCAGAAAATGAAAATATTGATGAAATTCTGTAGAGGGCACTTTCTGTGCGCTTTTCCCGACCAGTCCAAGGGTCATCAGGCTGATGCAAAAAGTACTCAAAGAACGTAAGGCGAGATAGCAAAGGTCTTTGATGTTGGTCGTGTACACCCAGCTTTTTGCGGATTCAGAAAACAGGGCAGCCCACCCCAGATGAAACACGCTTGCGTAGATGAAGCTCAGGCTTAGACGTTGCGCCACATCAGCGCCGGGGCTGAGGTAAAACTCCGAATAGAAATGGTCGAGAGAAATGCCCACCGGACGAAAGAGGTCGAGGAGGGGAAACAGGGCAACCCCGCCGGCGAGATAGATAGCTAAAAAAGCGATGATTTTCATCCTGCACTCCATTGCTTCGTAAACGGCATCGGTTGATGATTTTTCGTCCGGGGGAATTCGAAAGCATAGTTACCCTTGTCACATCCGTTTATTGGCCTGGGAGCGAAATCTCAGCCTGGTCTATAGCTCCTGTTTTCGGCGTGCTGCTGATCTCCGGGGCTTCATTCCGATTCATATCAACTTACACCACCGCCATTAAGCGGCGCGCAGTGATGGAAATGGATATGCACAAATGCATTGATTATCTATGCATCAATGCATATTCTTACTTCCAGCCGGTTCCGCAAGCCGTCTAAAAACAAATCTCTCCACCCCACCGCAACCCGTCCTCAACATCTCAGGTTGCCACCGAGCCCCGCCAAACGCGGAGCTTTCTCCAAGCAAAAGGATTTATGCCCAATGACAGGAAACACCACAAACCTCGCCGCCCAGATTGATTGCATGACGGTCGATATCCTCGAAGATCTCCGCGCCGTTAGTTCGGCCACATACAAGAAGGTTTCAACGCTTGGTTTTTATGCTCGCGGAGATGGAGGGCATGCCGAGTACGTTTTGGACACAACAGGCACGACGGCCAAGGAGGCAAGCCCGATGGTTATCGTCGCGACCGATGGTGGCCGTTGGAAGTTGATGCACGACGGCAATGTCACCGCCGAGCAGTGTGGCTTCAAGCGCGATGGCTCGGTGAATACCCAAAGTGTTTTGAATCTGGCGAACGCTGCAGTGACGGCTGCAGGCGCGAGAATCGTGTGGGGTTACGGCACTTACGTCTGTGAGTTCATCCAGATCATTCCGAACATGTCCTGGGTTGGCAAAGGGCAGTTCTTTACCATTCTCAAGGCCAATGGTGGCTTGAACACGGATTTCATTTCTTCGAATTTCAACGTCAACACGAACAACGTTTCGATTGTCGGTATGCAGTTCGACGGCAACCGGGCCAACAACACCAGCGGAAACACCTTTGCCCTCAAAGGCGCCAAGCAGAGCCTGCGACAGGTCACGATAACGCAGTCTGCCTACCATGGGTTGGTCACTGATTTCGACATCATTGACGGTGAGCGCAAGCTCGGTTTTGAAAGCACGTATGAAGACATTCTGATTGACACAACGGGTCGCCATGGCTGGTTGTACAACGGCCCGACCGATTCCTCGATGACTAACGTCACGTTGCTGGACTGTGGAGTCTCCGCGGATAACTCCTTTTTTGGGTTGTACGCGAGCAGAAACTTCAGAGCGGACAACCTGCATCCTTGGAACCGTTCTTCCACCAGTAATGTTCCAGCGGCGTCGGTTTATATCGAGGACACTGCACCAGGTTGTCCGGCCGTCAATTCACACTTTGAGGGAGGTCACTGCACACTCAAGATTCGCAGCAATCAGAACTCATTCAGCGACTGTGATTACTACGCGACCCGTGGCACCTACTGTATTGAAAACTATGGAACGGCGAACAGGATCAGCGGTGTGCTTGGCGCGACAGCGGCGGCGGTGAACCCTAATTACCGGGGTATTCTGATGAATGGCGCAGGTAACATGGTCGATCTCACCGACGGTGGATGTGTGAACGGCGCGATCGACTTCAATGGCAGTCAGGGCGGCAACCTTGTGCGGATTTCCGGCTATCGGAATTCGGGTGTTCCTTATGTCGGAACGCCTAATCCTGCGGATGTCGTGCTTCTGGTTATTCTCGGTGCGGGAGGCGGAGTACTGAAACCCTGATTGACTTGATTCATCTGGCCGAGGTTGTCAGCTATGTCTGGTGACCTGGGCCATTCAGTCTTGGGGCCGATTCAACAACGTATCCAGCCGCGCAAGCGGCGGCCCCTCCTGGCTGCGATCGAAGACTTGCACACCAACCTTCAACAACCGCCCATTCTCCACCGCCCCAATCACCTGCTCACACCGCAACAACAAACGCCCCTGATCACATTCCATCGCCTTGACCCCCATCGGCAACTTGCCTTCCAACCGCAATTCCGCCATCCGACTCTGCGCCGCAATCATCGCAATCGAACGATCCCGCAAAACCCCGCTGCTCTGCGTCATCAACCCCGCCACGCGCACGGCGGCGGACATGGCGACGGCGATGATCGCCAGTGCGACGAGCACTTCAATCAGGGTGAATCCGGCTTGTGGGGTTTTGTTGGGCATCGGGACATTTCGACGGGAAGGACATCGCACTTTAACCATCGGAGTTGACCGATTGCTGACCAAAGCTCCCGAGGACGCTAGACCGTTGGTCGCTACTGTCAGATCTGACAGTAGCGACACTTATGTCCGTGAGATTTGATTGAGGCGTCCCTGAAAAAGCTCTGTCTGGCGGGTACTTTTGCAGAGGGTTTCCAAGGGCATCCGCCAGTTGGAATTGCGTCTGTCGCTGGCTACGTCCATTCGAGAGAGGAATTTCACTGATGAGAATGCTCGCGGTTGTAATGCTGTGCCTGTTGGTGGGCTGCACCAGCCAGCAGCAGGTCTCCGATGATCTGCAGATTCAGCAAGCTACCCTTGACGGAGCGGCAACGGCCGCCAGGCTCCAGGCACTTTATAACGGCACTCGTACCGATTGCGGCGGTCCATCCCGGCCTGCGTTTCTGTGCGAAGGCGTCATGGCCAGGGGAACGGTGAAATCGCTGGCCTATCATGTCTGGAACCCGAGTCCGGGCTCGGTGCAGCAGGGGCGGGTGTCATGGTCATGGCTACGACGTGATTCGTCTTTCAAAGGTTTTTACTACAACAACGGCTACATCATCTATCCGATCTTCGAGAGCCCGACAGACAAGGTCGATTTCGATTTTTTCTGCATTTTTCCCATGAACGGCAGCACCGCCTCCCGCTCTGAAAACGGTTGTGGCGCGCTGGCTTCTCAACCGCTCACCAGCCGGCCTTGCCACATTCAGGGCATCACCACGGCCCAGCAGTGGATGACCAATTACCGTACCAACAATGCGCAATGCGGCTTCAATGTCCGCGAAACGACGGCAGGCGATCACTCGGCGTCTGCCTATATTGAAGGCATTCGCGCGATGGCGTTGTTGGGGGCCACTTCGTTCCAGGGCTGGAACGAAGTCGTCAGCGGTATCTGGCCGCAAAACATTCATCGCACCGTGCCGCTGTGGGCGTTCTTCTACACGGGCAGTGGCCTGCCCGATGCTCAATACAACCAGAAGGATTTCTATACGGCTTCAGGGGGGATCGTGGCGCCAATCATTCGGGTGACCATGCCCACCGTGCAGGGTGGCAGCGCCAGCTTCCAGTTTTTCAGCGGGGAACAGGTGGTGGGCAAGTGGCAATCAACGAACCCAGCGAAAGGCACTTATGCAGGTATGCAGTGACAGGTGCTGCGTAAGGCTGGGCGGCGACCGGGCAGTCGCCGCCCAGCCTCTATTTGGATGACTTTTTCTCCCGAGGATTTTCAACATCCCTGACATATCTTCTTGCAACACTGCGCGTCGAATCGAATCAAGCCAGGGAATGACGAGATGGATATCGCGCAGTTCAAACAGCCCAGTCGACCGAGCCGGATGCCCCGTGGGCAGCAGGGTTTCACGCTGATCGAGATCATGGTGGTCGTGGTGATTCTCGGGATTCTGGCGGCGATGGTGGTGCCCAAGGTGCTCGACCGGCCGGATCAGGCGCGGGCCACGGCGGCGAAGCAGGACATTGGCGGGTTGATGCAGGCGCTGAAGCTGTATCGCCTCGATCACGGCACTTACCCGAGCCAGAGCCAGGGCCTGAAAGTGCTGGTGGAGCGGCCGGCCGATGCGAAGAACACCAACTGGCGCTCGTACCTGGAGCGCCTGCCGAATGACCCGTGGGGTCGTCCTTATCAGTACCTCAATCCCGGTGCCAACGGCGAGATCGACATCTTTTCCCTCGGTGCCGACGGCCAGCCTGACGGCGACGGCGTGAATGCCGACATCGGTTCCTGGCAGTTGTAAGGCCGGCCATGAACAGCCAATCGAACCAGCAGGGGATGGCGATCATCAGTGCGCTGCTGATCGCGGCGGTGGTCGCGGTGATCGCCGCCGACATGCTGACCCGCCAGAGCGTTTCGACCCGTGCGCTGGAGGCCGAACAACTGCGCGTGCAAGGCCGTTGGCTGTTGCACGGCGGGTTGGAGATCAGCCGGCAATTGTTGTGGGATGCGCGGCAGCGTGATCCGCTGACCCGACTCGATCAACCCTGGGCGCAGTTGTTGAACACCCAGGGTTTCGAGGGGCGGCTGGAGGACGAGCAGGGCAAGTTCAACCTGCGCAATCTGGTGGCCAACGAGCGGATCGATGACGCGCAGGTGCAGGCGTTCGAGCGCTTGTGCGAGTTGATCGGTGTCAGCACTGGCTTGAGCCGGCGCATCAGTCAGCGGGTGATCGGCTCTTATCCGCACCTGTTGAATGCCCAAGTGGTGGACAAGCCTGTGGCGAAAAATACGTTCGACAGTGGGCGCGCCACGTCGCCGTCCGCTTCGCGCAAACCGCAACCGCCGACCTTGCCGATGCTGCGCACGCTGGACGATTTGCGCAGTGTCGACGGGGTCAACGATGCGCTGTTGGCGAAAATGGCGCCGTACCTGACGGTGATTCCGGCGACCACCTGGCTCAACGGCAACACCGCCACGGCGCCGGTGCTGGCGGCTTATGTGCCGGGGCTGTCGCTGGAGCGGGCGCAGGCGTTGATCAATGAGCGTGACGCCGGGCGCTGGTTTATCAATCGTGGGGATTTCGTCAATCGGCTGCGACTGCCGCAACTGGAGATCACCAGCGTCAAGGTTGGCATCACCAGCGACTGGTTTCGGCTGCGCGGGCAGGCGCGGCGGGATCAGCGGCGGGTCAGCCTCGATGCGTTGTTGCATCGCAGCCAGGATCGGTTGCCGCAAGTGATCTGGTCGCGGGTGGGCGTATGAGCCCGTTGCGCGTGAGTTTGCCGCCGCTGGCGGAGCTGAGTCTCGACAGTGAAGTGGATTGTGCGTGGCTGGATCGACAGGGGCAGGTCACTCGCCAGGAACGCATGCGGCTCAGCGCGTTGCCGAAGCAACCGCTGGTGTGCTTTCTGCACCCGTCGGACAGCCTGTTGGCGAGCGTTGATCTGCCGCCGCTGCCCGCGAACAAAACCGCTGCGGCGGTGCAATGTGCGGCGCAGGCGTTGATGCTCGGTGACAGCGCCGAGATGCACATCGCCCACAGCGCTCGAAATGAAAGCGGCCAGGTGCATATTGCCTGGGTAGCCCGCAAGGATTTGCAGCACCTCGGGCAATTCGGCTTGAACCTCAAAGGCCTGTACCCGGCGGCCTACAGCTTGCCGGTGATGGCGGGCGGCGTTGGCTGTCTGCACGACGATCATCTGTTGCTGCGCCACGGCCCGAATGCGGCGCAGGTGCAGCCGATGGTCGACGAAGCGTGGCTGCTGGAAACAGGTCTGCCGGCGCACTGGATCGGTGACGGCGCGCCTGAAGCGATGCAATCAAAATTGGCCGATACACAGCGAAGCGCCGGCCCGTTGCCGAATTGGGGCCTGCACAGCGGCATTCAGCAACCGGGCACCGAACATCGCGGTTGGGGCAGGGCGCTCGGTTGCTGTGCGCTGGCACTGGCGGTGTGGGTGATCGGTCTGAATCTGTACGCCGCGCGCGAGGCCGCGCAGGCCCAGCAGCTCAAGGCGCAGATGGCGCAGCGGGTGAAGCAGGCGTTCCCCGAGTTGCCGGTGATCCTCAATCCGCTGCAACAGGCTCGTCAGCAAATCGCGGCGCGCCAGCAAGGCGCGGTGGATACGCCGGGGCAGGATTTCACGCGGCTGGTGTCGCAGGCCGGCAGCGGCATGCCGTCGATGGCGGGCACGGTGCAGCGGCTGGAGTTTGTCGACGGCGTGTTGCAATTGAGTCTGCTGCCTGAAGCCCGGCGTTCGGGCAACGACAAGGATTGGCAAGGCACGCTGGCCCAGGCCGGTATCAGCATCAGCCCGAATGACGACGGCTGGGTCCTGCGCCCGGCCAGCGAGGCGACCGCCGCCAGCGACAACGACGACAGCAGCGGAGCCGAAGATGAATAGCCCATCGCTTGCGAAATACCGCGCCGGTTGGCAGCGCTTCAACGCTCAGTTGCAGGCCCGTTGGCAGCCCTTGGCGCTGCGGGAAAAGCGCATGGTCGGCGGCATGGCGGCGCTGTTGTTGGGACTGTTTGTGTGGGTGGCGTTGATTCAGCCGCCGCTGAAGAAGATCACCGCCTCGCAAATCGAAACGCCAAAACTTCGCGCCCAGGCCGAAGCGCTGGAAGTGCTGCTGCGCGACGTCAGCGTGCGCCCGGACGGGCAGAACCTGGAGCAGTCGCTGCAACAGACCTTGCAGGCCAGCGGACTGGGCGGCCATTACCAATTGGCGGCCGCGTCCGCCGGCTGGCAGTTGACCTTCGACGCCGCACCGGCCGACGCCGTGCTCGACTGGCTGCTGAGCCAACCGCGGAATTTTTCACTGCAAGTGGTCGAGGCCCGTCTGCAACGCGCAGACGACGCCGCGACCGATGACACCGCCGGCACTCTGTCGGGCACCGTACGCATGGATCAGGCGCTGGGCGCTAAGGAAGCTTCATGAAGGGGTCAGGATCCAAACGCATGGCGTTGCCGATGCTGTTGATGGCATTGAGCGCGTGCAGCAACACCACGCCACCGAATCAACCGCCGCTGTTGGTGGACAGCGAACTCGGCCGGCCGCTGGCCAACACCCAGCGCAGTGGCGACGCGGTGCTCGACCGCGAGCGCGCGCAAGCTCAGGTCAAACCTGCGCCGAAGCAATTGCACAACATCACCGAACGCGCCCGCAGCGGCGGCTCGGCGCGTGGCACGACGTTGCCGACCAATCCGTTGGGCGATCAACCGGTGACGCTGAATTTTGTCGACGCCGATATTCAAGCGGTGGTGCGGGCATTGTCGCGTTCTACTGGTCAGCAGTTTCTGGTCGATCCACGGGTCAAGGGCAACCTGACGCTGGTCTCCGAAGGCCAGGTGCCGGCGCATCAGGCTTACGACATGTTGCTGGCGGCGCTGCGCATGCAGGGCTTCAGCGTGGTGGATGTCGGCGGTGTGGCGCAGGTGGTGCCGGAGGCCGATGCCAAGTTGCTCGGCGGGCCGATCTACAGCGCCGACAAACCGGCTGGCAACGGCATGCTCACTCGCACGTTCCGCCTGCAATACGAGAACGCGGTGAACCTGATCCCGGTGCTGCGCCCGATCGTGTCGCCGAACAACCCGATCAATGCCTATCCGGGCAACAACACCATCGTCGTCACCGACTACGCCGAGAACCTGACGCGGGTCGCGCAACTGATTCAGGGCATCGACACCCCGAGCGCCATCGACACCGACGTGGTGCAGATCCAGAACGGCATCGCCGCCGACATCGCGCCGATGGTCGCTGACCTGCTCGACGCACCGGGCAACGATCCCACCCAGAAAATCGCGGTGATCGGCGACCCGCGTTCCAACACCATCATCATCCGCGCCGGCAGCCCCGAGCGTACGGAGCTGGCGCGCAACCTGATCTACAAACTCGACAACGCCCAGAGCAATCCGAGCAATCTGCACGTGGTGTATCTGCGCAATGCTCAGGCCGGCAAACTGGCCCAGGCACTGCGCGGTCTGTTGACCGGCGAGAGCGACAGCGGCACCAGCGACAATGCGCGCTCAGTGCTCAGCAACATGGGCAGTTCCACCAACTCGGGCGGCGGGCAAAACGGCCAGAGCGGTACGCAAACCAACGGCTCCACTTCGACCACCAACAGCGGCAGCACCGGCGGCAGTTACGCCCAGGGCAGCGGCGCCACCAGCGGCAGCGGCAATGCGCAAAGCAGCGAACAGAACGTGGCCTTCAGCGCCGGCGGCGTGACTATTCAGGCGGACGCGACCACCAACACCTTGCTGATTTCCGCGCCGGAACCGCTGTACCGCAACCTGCGCGAAGTCATCGACCTGCTCGACCAGCGCCGCGCGCAAGTGGTGATCGAAAGCCTGATCGTCGAAGTCGGCGAGGACGACGCCAGCGAATTCGGCGTGCAATGGCAGACCGGCAACCTCGGCGGCAAAGGCGTGATCGGCGGCGCTAACCTTGGCGGTTCGGGGATCAACGTCAATGGCAAGACCAGCCTCGATGTACTGCCCCAAGGCCTGAACCTTGGCTACGTCAACGGCACGGTCGACATCCCCGGCATCGGCAAGATCCTCGACCTGAAAGTGCTGGCCCGGGCCCTGAAGAGCAAGGGCGGCACCAACGTGCTGTCGACGCCGAACCTGCTGACCCTGGACAACGAAGCGGCGAGCATTTTCGTCGGCCAGACCATCCCGTTTGTCAGCGGCAGTTACGTCACCGGCGGCGGGGGCACCAGCAACAACCCGTTCCAGACCGTGACTCGCGAAGAGGTCGGTTTGAAGCTCAACGTGCGGCCGCAGATTTCCGAGGGCGGCACGGTGAAGCTCGACATCTATCAGGAAGTCAGCAGCATCGACGAACGTGCTTCGGCCGCGGCCAATTCGGCGGGGATCGTTACCAGCAAACGCGCGCTCGACACCAGCATCCTGCTCGATGACGGACAGATCATGGTGCTCGGCGGTCTGCTGCAGGACGGCTACAGCCAGAGCAATGACGCGGTGCCGTGGCTCTCGAATATTCCCGGGCTGGGCGCGCTGTTTCGCAACGAGCGCCGCTCGATCACCAAAACCAACCTGATGGTGTTCCTGCGCCCGTATATCATCCGCGACAGCGCGGCGGGGCGCAGCATCACGTTGAACCGCTACGATTTCATGCGCCGCGCACAGGGCGGTCTGCAACCGGAGCGCAGCTGGGCGATGCCGGACATGCAGGCGCCGCAATTGCCCGCCACTGCCCAAGGCGTGCCGGCGCCGGTGTCCGGCCCGCGCGCAACCATCAAAGCGGTGCCGCTGCAATGAGCGCATTGCCTTACGCCTGGGCCAAGGCGCAGCGGATTCTGCTGCGCGATGGCGTGCTGACGGTGTGCCCGTCGACGCCAGGTTGGTCGATCAGCGAAGTACGGCGGCAGTTCGGCGCAGCGAAGCTTGAGCGGGTGCGCGACGACGAACTCGACGGTTTGCTGGCCACGGCCTACGCCGACACCGGCAGCGCGGCGGCGGTGGTCGGTGCGGCGGAAAACGAAGTCGACCTCGACCGCCTGATGCAGGACATGCCGGAAATCACCGACCTGCTCGACACCCAGGACGGCGCGCCGGTGATCCGCATGATCAACGCCTTGCTCACCCAAGCGGCGCGGGACGAGGCCAGCGACATTCACATCGAACCGTTCGAAACCCATTCGGTGGTGCGCTACCGGGTCGACGGCACCCTGCGTGATGTGGTCTCGCCGCGCAAGGCGTTGCACGGTGCGCTGGTGTCGCGGATCAAGATCATGGCCCAGCTCGACATCGCGGAAAAGCGCTTGCCGCAGGACGGTCGCATTGCGTTGCGCGTAGCGGGGCGGCCGATCGACATTCGTGTTTCCACCGTGCCCACCGGCCATGGCGAGCGGGTGGTGATGCGTCTGCTGGACAAGCAGGCCGGGCGTCTGCATCTGGAAACGTTGGGCATGGATGCGCAGGTGCTGGCCAAACTCGATCACCTGATCCGCCAGCCCCACGGCATCGTGTTGGTCACCGGCCCGACCGGTAGTGGCAAGACGACGAGTTTGTATGCGGCACTGGCACGACTGGATGCGAGCACCAGCAACATCCTCACCGTGGAAGACCCGGTGGAATACGACTTGCCGGGGATCAGCCAGATTCAGGTCAACGCCAAGATCGACATGACTTTTGCGTTGGCATTGCGGGCGATTCTGCGCCAGGACCCGGACATCATCATGATCGGTGAGATCCGCGACCTCGAAACCGCGCAGATCGCGGTGCAGGCGTCGCTGACCGGTCACCTGGTGCTCGCGACGTTGCACACCAACGACGCCGTGTCGGCGGTCAACCGCTTGGTCGACATGGGCGTCGAGCCGTTTCTGCTGGCGTCGTCGATGCTCGGCGTGTTGGCCCAGCGGTTGGTGCGGCGCCTGTGCAATCAGTGCAAACAGGAAGACCCGGCCACGCCCGGCACCTGGCGCCCGGTCGGTTGTGCGGCGTGCAATCACACCGGTTACAGCGGCCGAACCGGCATTCACGAATTGTTCTGCATCGACGACGACATTCGCACGCTGATTCATCAAGGGGCAGGGGAGCAGGCGTTGCGCGCGGCGGCGAGCAAGGCCGGGATGTTCAGCCTGCGCGAGGACGGCGAGCGCTGGATTCGCAGCGGTGCCACGGCGCCGGAAGAAATCCTTCGTGTGACACGGGACGCCTGATGAATCGCTATCGTTTTGAGGCCGCCGATGCCAGCGGCAAGATCGAATCCGGGCATCTGGAGGCGGAGAGTCAGGGCGCCGCGTTTGGCGTGCTGCGTAGTCGTGGCTTGACGGCGTTGTCGGTGGAGAAGGAGAGCAACGTCTCACAGCATGGTGGCGGAGGATTGTTCAGCGCCAAACTATCGGACAACGATCTGGCGTGGGCCACCCGGCAGCTGTCGAGCCTGCTCGGCGCCAGCCTTCCGTTGGAGGCCGCGCTGAGTGCCACGGTCGAACAGGCCGAGAAAAAGCACATCGCCCATACCCTCAGCGCCGTGCGCGCCGATGTGCGCAGCGGCATGCGCCTGGCCGAAGCGCTGGCGGCACGGCCACGGGATTTTCCGGAGATTTACCGGGCGCTGATTGCGGCGGGCGAGGAGTCCGGTGATCTGGCGCAGGTGATGGAGCGGCTGGCAGATTACATCGAGGAGCGCAACAACCTGCGCGGCAAGATTCTCACCGCGTTCATCTATCCGGGCGTGGTCGGGCTGGTGTCGATCGGCATTGTGATTTTCCTGCTCAGCTATGTGGTGCCGCAGGTGGTCAGCGCGTTTTCCCAGGCGCGGCAGGATTTGCCGGGGCTGACGCTGGCGATGCTCAATGCCAGTGATTTCATCCGGGCGTGGGGCTGGTTGTGCGCCGGGATCATGGCCAGTGCGTTCTGGAGCTGGCGTCTGTATTTGCGCAACCCGGCGGCGCGCTTGAGTTGGCACCATCGGGTGCTGAAGCTGCCGCTGATCGGGCGCTTCGTGTTGGGGCTGAACACCGCCCGGTTCGCCTCGACGCTGGCGATTCTCGGCGGCGCCGGGGTGCCGTTGTTGCGCGCATTGGAGGCGGCGCGGCAGACCTTGTCCAATGATCGTCTGAGCCTGAGCGTCAATGAGGCCACCGCCAAGGTGCGCGAGGGCGTCAACCTGGCAGCAGCGCTGAAAGTGGAAAACGTGTTCCCACCGGTGCTGATTCACCTGATCGCCAGCGGCGAGAAAACCGGCGCGCTGCCACCGATGCTTGAACGCGCTGCGCAGACCTTGTCACGCGATATCGAGCGCCGGGCGATGGGCATGACCGCGTTGCTTGAGCCGCTGATGATTGTGGTGATGGGCGGGGTGGTGTTGGTGATCGTGATGGCGGTGCTGTTGCCGATCATCGAGATCAATCAGTTGGTGCAGTAGGGGTGTGTCTGTTGGTTTGACGTTGGCTGTTCCGGCCCCTTCGCGAGCAAGCCCGCTCCCACATTTGAAATACATACCCCTGTGGGAGCGGGCTTGCTCGCGAAGAGGCCGGTCAGCGCAATAAATAATTCAGTTTTTTTCCGCAGCCTCAGCATCACCCGACCCTCATTCCCCCCATCCTCGGGTTCTCCTTTCTGTCATCTGCAACGGCCCTTCAAGGGCTGTGGCCGATTCCCTCGAAAAGCTTGCCGTAGACACTTCGCACAACCCCCGGAACACCCGAGAAAATCCCTCGAAAATCAGCCTGCACCTCCCGAGGTTTTTTCCTTTATCTGTCACCGGAAACTGCGAATTTCTCAGTGCGACTTAACCCCGGACCCCGCTTGCGAAGGTCAGCGGTGAGTCCTCCCAGCGTCATGCAAGACCCCTGAAAACCTGTGTTCACAACCAACGTTGAAAAGGAGATTCTTCATGTTCAAGCGCACTCTGATCGCAGCTTCCCTGACCGTTGCCGCTCTGGCTTCCGCTCAAGCCATGGCCGTTACCGGTGGTGGTGCAACCCTGCCAGCCGCTCTGTACAAAGGCTCGTCCGACAGCATCCTGCCAGCCAACTTCAGCTACGCAGCCATCGGCAGCGGCGGTGGCAAGACCGCTTTCCTGACCAACAACCCGGCTGGCTTCAGCACCACTGGCACTGTGCACTTCGCCGGTAGCGACTCGATCCTCAGCGCTTCGGAACTCAGCACCTACAGCAGCACCTACGGCGCTTCGTTCGGGCCGCTGATTCAACTGCCTTCGGTTGCCACTTCGGTTGCCATCCCTTACAAAAAAGCCGGTCAGACCGCTCTGAACCTGACCAGCGCTCAACTGTGCGACGTGTTCTCCGGCGCCAAAACCACTTGGGGTGCTGTACTGGGCACTTCCGACACCACCGCCATCCGCGTTGTTTATCGCAACGTTTCCAGCGGCACTTCGGAAATCCTGACCCGTCACCTGAACGCCGTCTGCCCGACTCAGTTCGCCACCAGCACCACCTTCACCGCCGCTCGTATCGGTGGCATCGCGCTGCCTTCGAACTGGGTCGGCGTTGCCAACACTTCCGATGTCGCCACTGCCGTGAACGCAGTTGACGGCTCCATCGGTTACGTCGGTCCGGACGGTGTAGATGCCACCAGCAACGCTGTTGTTGCCCGCGTCAACGGTGTTCAGCCGACTTCGGCCAACGTCAACCTGGCACTGGCATCGGTTACCGCTCCTTCGACCGCTGCCCAGGCTGCCAACCCGGCCAACTGGTCGCCAGTGGTTGCCAACCCGGCTCTGGGTTACAAGCTCGCTGCCTACACCAACTTCATCTTCGGTCAGTGCTACAAGGATGCAGCCGTGGCCGCCGACGTCAAAGCCTTCCTGACCAAGCACTACAGCATCCCGGGCAACAACGCCGCGACTCAGGCTCACAAGTTCGTCGCAGTGCCTGACTCCTGGAAAAACGCTGTAACCGCCAACTTCATCACCAACACCTCGGGCAACAACCTGGACATCAACAACACCACCGTGTGCAACACCATCGGTCGTCCTTTGTAAGCTCGCGCAGTCGTAACAGAAATGGCGGCAACCTTCGGGTTGCCGCCATTTTTTTTGGCTGGATACACCTCAATCATGAAGTTTGTGTGACATCCGTTCGGTCGCGCCCCTCGCCAACTGCCTATGACGTAACAGCAGGTTTTTGCACGCCTGCGGCCTTGTGTGGCAATCAAAAAGGATCTCGTAGTGATGCTCGCTCGCCCATCCCGTCGTCGTACCAGCGTTCTGTCCTCCAAACGTGAAGCCATGGAGCCGGCGCTGTGGTTGCTTAAACCGTTGGCGCACGCGGTGGCGTTGTGTCTGGTGGCGGGCAGCGCGCAGGCGCAGACGGCGTTCAGTTCGGGCTGGTTTGCTGCCAAGGGCGTGGCGCAACAGGCTGCGGCGGCACGTCCGAGCGTGGGTGGCTTGCCTGGAATGACACCGCCGCTGGCCCAGCAGCAGAAGGCCAATGCGCAGTTGCAGCGTTCGATTCAGACCCTGAACAACACGGTCGCCGCGATTGCCGCGCAACAGGCGGCGCAGGCGGCCGGGCGCGCCGCCGCGTTGGGCTCGGTGCAGTTTGTGCCGGACGGTCTGGGCGAAGGCGGTCTGAAAGTCGACAACAGCCTGACCCAGGGCTGGCAGAACGCGAAGGGCCCGCAGCAGACCCAGGTCGATGGCAAGACCACAGTGACGATCGAGCAGACCGCCGACAAGGCCATTCTCAACTGGGAAACCTTCAACGTCGGTCGCAACACCACGGTCGATTTCGCGCAGCAGTCGAACTGGGCAGTGCTCAACCGGGTCAACGATCCGAACGCCCGGGCCAGCCAGATTCAAGGCCGGATCAAGGGCAACGGCACGGTGATGCTGATCAACCGCAACGGCATCGTGTTCAGCGGCAGCAGTCAGGTCAACGTGCGCAACCTGGTGGCGGCAGCGGCGAACATCACCGATATCCAGTTCCGTGATCGGGGTCTGTATTTCGACAGCACCGGCACTCAACCGACCTTCACCGATGCGGCCGGCAAAGTGCTGGTGGAGCGCGGTGCCTCGATTGAAACCCATAAACCGTCGGCTTCCACCGATGCCGGCGGCTATGCGCTGCTGCTCGGCAACGAAGTGCAGAACGACGGCAGCATCAACACTGCCAAGGGTCAGACCGTGCTGGCCGCCGGTGACCGTTTCTACATACGCAAGGGCTCGGGCACCGAAGGCAATGCGCTGTCGACCACATTTGGCAGCGAAGTGATTCCGGGATTCAAGGCCGGTGCGGTGGCAGGCAAGGTCAGCAACAACGGATTGATCCAGTCCGCTACGGGCGACATCACCCTGACCGGTCATGAGGTGGTGCAAAACGGCGTATTGCTCGCCAGCACGTCAGTGGCGACGCGAGGCACGATTCACCTCACCAACCCGATCTCCGATACCAACGGCAGCGTGACGCTGGGGCAGGGCAGTGCCACGGCGATCATGCTCGACAGCAGCGACATGACCGCCCTCGACAGCCAGCATCAGGCCGCGCTGACGGGCGTCACGGCCAACAACCGAGTCCGTGGCGACCAGTCGCGCATCGAGATCCAGAGCGGCGGTAGCGTCGAGTTCCAGAATGGCTCCATCACTCTGGCCACAGGCGGGCAGGTCGCGGTCAGCGCGCAGCGCCGCAGCCTGGTGCGTGAGGGCGCGATGATCGATGTGTCCGGTGCCATCGGCGTCAAGGTGGCGATGGAAAACAACAGCATCAAGATCAACGTGCAGGGCAATGAGCAGCGTGATGCGTCGGTCAACCGCGAGAAGGGCGCGCTCAACAGCAACGACATCTGGGTCGATGTGCGCGAGCTGGTGTATGTGCCGGCCGGCACCAACGGCTATGCCACGGATCGCTGGTACACCGCCGGTGGCCTGTTGGAAGTCGGTGGTTATCTCGGCACCCAGGGGCACAGCGTCGGCGAGTGGATGGCCCAAGGTGGCGTGGTGAGTTTCGCCGGCAACGACGTGGTCACCGAAAAGGGTTCGCTGATCAACCTGTCCGGCGGCACCCTGGATGTGCAGAGCGGGCAGATCCGCCAGAGCTGGCTGCGTGGCGCAGACGGGCGCTTGTACGAAGTTTCCCGTGCACCGGGGGATCTGCTCTACACCGGGCTGTACAAAGGTTATGAAGACAACAGCGAGCGCTGGGGCCGGACCAGCTACTTCTACAACCCGCTGATCGCTCCGCGTTCGCGCTTCGAGTCGGGTTACACCGTGGGCCGGGATGCCGGGCAACTGGTGATTTCCACTGCCAGCGCCGTGCTCGACGGGCAGATGATCGGTGACGTGTACCAGGGCGAGCGGCAGAATCAGGCGCCGAAACCGGTGCTCGACGGCTATCAGCAGAGCCAGACCGCGCTGGCCCGGCGTGCGCAATTGATTGTCGGCAGTTACGACCCGACCTTTGTCGCGGCGTCGAACGGCCTGCTCTACACCCTCAATCCAATGCTTGATCAGGTGCAGATCGGTGGCACGCGCCCGGTCGCCGACAACGATCTTGAATTGACCGGCGCGGTGTCCGATGCCCGCAAGGGCAAGCTGTATCTCGATAACGATCAGCTCAACGGATTCCGCCTGGGTGCGCTCAAGGTTTCGGCCAAGGATCAGATCGCCGTTGACGGCGCTCTCACGGTCGATAACGGTGGCGACATCACCCTGTACGCCCCGGATGTGCAGGTCGGCGCCGACCTGACTGCTCGCGGTGGCAGCCTGCGTCTGGGCAACGTACTCAATCAGTTCAACGGCGGTACAAACACCGACACTCGCCTGGCGGCCAAAACCGACAAGGCGACACAAACCCGCATCGCCGAGGGCGTGCTTCTCGATACACGAGGCCTGTGGAGCAACCTGCGCACCAACCCGGACGATAACGCCAGCCTGGCGTATCTGAACGGTGGCCTGATATCGGTCCGTAGCAGCGGCGATATCGACGTCGCAGCCGGCAGCCTGCTCGATGTCTCTTCCGGTGGTGCCGTGCTTGCCAATGGCAAAACCCGGGGCGGCAAGGGCGGCGACCTGACGCTGGAGTCGAGCGCTATTTCCGCGCCAGGAAAGACCCATCTGAACCTCGATGGCGAACTGCGCGGGTACGGCGTCACGGGCGGCGGCACCCTGACGGTGCAGGCCAACAAAATACTCGTCGGGCAAACGGATAAAACCCTGGCGGAAAACACCCTGCTGCTGTCCGCTGATCTGTTCGACAAGGGATTCTCCGCCTACAACCTGATCGGCCTGAGCGGACTCGAAGTTGCCGAAGGCACCGCAATCGACGTGAACATGCCGGTCTACCGTTTCGGCGATGCGGCACCGAACGAGATCAGCGGCGTTGATCCGCGTACGGCGCTGGAGCTGTGGACCCCGACGCTGTTCCAGGAAAACCCGACCAAGGGCGTTCTGACCCAGCGCGCCGGTGCCAGCCTGACGTTGCAAGGTGGCGCGACATTGGACGACCTGATCGATGCCGCCAACAGCACCTTGACGCTGGGCCGTGGCTCGCGCATCAGCGTCGACCCGGGACAAAGCATAAAGCTGCGTGGCGCCGGGCAGATCACCGTCGACGGTGAGCTGTATGCAAGGGGCGGCACGATTGACATCCGCCAGCAACAGTTCGGCTCGATCAAGCCGGCGACGTCCATCCTGGTTGCCGATCCGAAGGCCCATGACCGTTCGATCTGGATCGGTGAACAGGCCGTGCTGGATGTATCCGGCCAAGTCAGTACCGCAACGGACGTTCTGGGGCGCACGTATGGTCAGGTGGGCAAGGGCGGCAGCATCGTCATCGGCGGCGAGATCGACTCGAAACTCGCCACAGCCACCGCTGCCGATGCTTACGTGATCGTACGACCAGGCGCACGGCTGGATGCCTCGGGTGCAGAGGCGTTGCTCAATATCGCCGGCCAGGGTCCGACCCGCATCGCCACTGACGGTGGTCGCATCAGCCTGAGTTCTTACAACGGTCTGTTCATCGAAGGCAGTCTGCGTGCGGTGGCGGGTGGTCTCGGGGCCGCTGGAGGACGTCTGGACATTGCCCTGGAATCACCGTTGTACGCGGACTCTGCGGACAACAAGGTGCGAGCGCCAAGGGAGATGATCATTGCTCAAGGCGCGGCTGATCAGCGATTGGGATCGGATCTGGAACCCGGCCATAGCGCTGACGGTTTGCGCTACGGGCAGGCGCGCTTGAGTGCCGATGGTTTGATGAGTGGTGGTTTCGATAACCTGAGTCTGCTCAGCAACGGTCTGCTGTCGTTCGACGGTGACGTGAATCTGCACATGAATCAGAGCCTGAGCCTGTATGCGGGCGCCTTGTCTCTGGCCGAGTCGTCGAACGATGCAACGCGTGTCAATGTCAGCGCACCCTATCTGCGCCTGTCCGGAGTCGGCACCTACTACGGCATCGTCGGTAAGGTTCGACCTCAGGCAACACTCAATCCGACGACCCGACTGTCAGAGGCCAGATTCAACGCATCGGCGAATCTGCTGGATCTGAGCAACGGTCTGTCGTTCGGTACCCAGGGCGTGATCCGGCAAGTCAGCGGCCCTGCCGCTGAATACAGCCGACGGGCTTTTGGCGAGGTATCGCTTGATAGCAGCGGTGATCTGCGTTTCCTGGCACAGACCGATGGCGCGGAGAAGACCCGCCTGTGGACGCCGGGTGACTTGAGCCTTGGCGCTGCACAGATTTATCCCGCCAGCGGCGTCCAGGCTGAAGTGCGTGTCGGTTATCAGGGCTCGATTACGGCGCCGGCGCACACGTTGCGCATCAGCGGACGGGGTGCGGCGCCCGTTGCATTGCCGTACTCGGTGTTCGGCAAGTTGAGTCTGTATGGCGGGTACGTCGAGCAGGGAGGGGTGATTCGCGCACCGCTGGGCCTGATTTCTCTGGGTGACGATCTGTTGACCCAGACCCGCGAGGTTCATCTGCTTCCCGGCAGCCTGACTTCGGTCAGCGCTGCCGGCCTGGTCATGCCGTATGGTGGCACCACCGATGGCATCGACTACCTTTACAACGGCAAGTCCGTCGCCCTTGAGGGGATCACGGGCGAGAACACCGGCGTGGCAATCCGCTCGCAATTCATTGACGTACAGAGCGGCGCGGTCATTGACCTTTCGGGCGGTGGCGATCTGCGCGGCGCCGGTTTCGTTTCCGGGCGTGGCGGCTCGACCGATGCGCGTTTCAACCCGCTGGTACGCAACGCCGCTGACGGTACATTCAGCTTGCCGGGGCTGGCGAGCAACCCGGTCTACGCCATTGTCCCGGGCAATCAGAGTACCTACGCGCCCGTGCTCGCCGAAGCCGGTGCGGTGGACCCGCGTATCGGCCAGCAAATCACGCTGGGGGCTGGTGTTCCGGGGCTGCCGGCGGGCACCTACACACTGTTGCCTTCTACTTTCGCGCTGTTGCCCGGTGCGTTCCGGGTCGAGGTCAATGGTCAGGCCGCACCAGGCACGACAACGGGCACATTGCGCAATGGTTCGTGGACCAGCAACGCACAGATGTCGATTGCCAATACCGGCCTGCGCGACAGTCTGGCCAGTCAGGTCATTCTGACGTCGGCTGACGTGTTGCGCCGTTATTCGCAGTACAACGAAACCGGATTCACTGCATTTATCCAGAGCGATGCCGCGCGCCGTGGCGTGCCAAGGGCGCTGGCGCCGATGGATGGCAAGACACTGGATTTGCGCCTGGTTGCTGGCGGCAAGCAAGACATTGCGCTGGAGTTCGCGGGTCGCGCGTTATTCGCGGCAGCCGAAAGCGGTAGGGTCGGCACAGCGGTGGTACGCAGTGGCAACGCCGGCGCAGATTTTGAAATCCTGGGTGCAGGGCATGCACCCACTGAGGGTTTCAAAGGCGTCTCTCTCTATGCCGATACCCTGAACAACCTGAATGCAGGACGTCTGACCGTCGGTGCAATGCCGAATGTGCGGTACACCGTGGAAGGTAATCTCATCAGTTTCCTGGGTGATAACTCCAGCATCGTTCTGCGTGAAGGGGCCGTGTTGTCGGCGCCGGAAGTCCTGTTGCGCACGACATCGGGCGCCGGCGGGATAACGGTCGAGGCGGGGGCGGGCATCAATACGCTGGGGCGCGGCAATGTCGCTTATGACTCCGCAGACGGCTATCTCTATAAACCGGGGGCCGCCAGCATGTTGTTGGTGTCCAACGGCTGGACCAATGTGCTGGCACCCGACCTCGGCAGCGGCGGCAACGTTCGTATCGGCAGCTGCGCGTCGGGCGCATGCAGCAACCCGGCGCTGCTTTATTCCAATGGCAGCATTACCGCCGCCACCAACGATCAGTTCGAGCTGGGTGAGACAGTACGTTTCGGTACCCGACATCTGGCGCTCGCCGTGGGCGCGGTGAATGTCGGTAATGCAGCGTCGCTGGCGGCGGCAGGCAACCGCGTACCCAATGGCCTGGTACTGAACCCGACTGTGCTTGACCGCCTGTTACGCGGCGATACCCAGTATGGTGCGCCAGCCCTTGAAACCCTGAGCCTGACCGCTCGTGATGCAATCAACTTCTTTGGCAGCGTGACCCTCGATACGCTCGATCCGCAGACCGGTCAGAGCAAGTTGCAGAATCTGTTACTCGTGACACCTGCGATTTACGGCTTGGGCGATGCCAATGATGTGGCGACCATCCGTACCAGCAATCTGATCTGGAACGGTGCCACTCAAAACCCGGGCACGGTGATCAAAGAGGGGGCCGGCACCGGAAAGGGGACGCTGGATATTCAGGCGCAACGCATCGAGCTGGGTTACGGGCCGATGCCACAGCCCAATGGTCTGGATCAGAACAATCGTCTGGTGCTGGGTTTTGCCAACGTTAACCTGACGGCCAGTGAACGCATTACCGCCAATCACAAGGGCAGTCTGGCGGTGTATCAGGAGCAGGGCGCTTACGACCCGGTCAAGGGTTACAGCTACAGTGGCGGTAATCTGAATCTGCGCACGCCGTTGCTCACGGGGGAGGCCGCATCGGTCAGTCTGCTCAAGGCCGGTAACAGCCTGACGCTCAGTGGCGCCGGGGCTGTCGGCGTGACCAATGCCCTGGGTGCGGAGTTGAACCTCGAAGCCCGCGACATTGTGCTCGACAGCCGTATCGCATTGGCCAGCGGCAAGCTGACGGTGAAGTCCGAGGGCGATCTGACCCTGGGCAGCGGAGCCGTATTGGATATGGCCGGGCGCACCTTGCCGTTCAACGATGTCAGCAAGTACAGCTGGGGCGGCGATGTTTCGCTGTACAGCGCCAACGGCAATATCCGTCAGGCCGCGGGCTCGCGCATCGACCTGTCGGCGCAGAACAATCAGGCCGGCAACCTCAGCGTCGTCGCATTGGCGGACGCAGCCGGGATGGTCGACCTGCAAGGCGATATTGTCGGCGGCAGCAGCGGTTACTACGACGCCGGGGGCACGTTGGTGCCGTACAAGGCCGGGGGCGTGGACATTCGCGCGCAGCGTCTGGACGGTGACGCCTCCGAGCAGTTTGCCGCGCTCAACCAGCGCTTGAACGCCGGTCAGGTGTTCGGCAGCCGCAGCTTGCAGCTCAAGCAGGGCAACCTGGTGATCGGCGACGGTCTCAAGGCCGGTGAGGTCAATGTGTCGGTGGACAATGGCAGCCTGACGGTGGCCGGTCTGATCGATGCCAGCGGCGAACGTGTCGGCAGCATTCGTCTGTCGGCGAAAAACGGTCTGACCCTCGCGGGCAATAGCGTGCTCGATGCCCATGGTCGCGTGCTGCGGGTGGACAGCTACGGCAAGATCATCGATGCGCCGAACCGTGCCACGGTCGAACTCGGTTCCGGCGATGGCTTGCTCACGCTGGGCAGCGGCGCGCGCATCGACCTGCGCCACGGCACCGATGCCGTGCCCGGTTTCCTGGCGGGGCAACACGATGGAATGCTGCGCGGCACGCTGGAGCTGAACGCGCCACGCCTGGGCAGCAATGACCTCGCCATCGACGCCAGTGGTGCGCTGACCATTCAGGGCGCGCGTTCTATCGGGCTCAATGGCATGCGCCGTTACACCGATGCCCGTGATGGTGTCGATCAGGCCGTCAGCGGGCGGCCGTATCAGGTCATCGATCAAGCCATGCTCGATCGCATTCACGGTGACAGCAACAGCTTCATCAACGCTGCGCTGGGCAACAGTGAGCTGCTGCAACGCAAACTGGCCGGGCTGAACAACGCCACCTACGCCGATGCATTCCATCTGCGACCGGGCGTGGAAATCGCCAGCAAGACTGCCGACGGTGATCTGGTGGTGGAGGGCGATCTGGACCTTTCGGGCTATCGCTACGCCAGTCTCAATCCGCACACGCGGCTGAACCCTGCCGTTTACGGTTCAGGGGAGGCCGGCAGCCTGGTGATCCGTGCCGGCGGCAACCTCGATATTTACGGCAGCATCAACGACGGCTTCGCCCCGCCACCTGAAACCGTCGATGATGCCGGCTGGAAACTGATTGCAGGTGTGCAGCCGTTCGGCGGCGATCTGATCGTTCCGGGCACCGGTGTTTCGCTGGCCGAGGGTACGAGGTTCCCGGTAGGTGCAACGCTGAACTATGACGTGGCGATTCAGAGTGCGACCTTCGCCAGCGGTACGTTGCTGCCAGGTCAAGTGACCCTGAAAGAGTCCTATACCTTCAGCGCCGGTACGGTGCTGGCTGGCGCGATTCACGACCAGAACGGCAATTTGCTGTACGCCGCAGGAACATTGCTCAGCGACAGCGTGACCTTGCCAGCCACTACGCGTCTGGGTGCAGGCATTCGCCTGAACAAGGCGACCTCGCTGGACGCGATGACCTGGCCCAAAGGAGTGCCGCTCCCCGGGACTGTCGATGCAGACACCGGCAACACTGACGGCGTTCTGTTGAGCGGTTCACTGGCCTTGTTGCGCGGGTCGCTGATTCCGTCAATGACGGACGTGAAACTGGCCGACGGTACGTCCCTGATCGAGTTGCGCCCGTTCAACGGCACGCAGCAGGGCAAGAACTGGGCAGTGGCGAGCATGTTGCCGTCGGGCAGTGCGTCGTGGTCAATGCGTGTGGTGGCCGGTGCCGATCTTGAGGCCGCCGATAACCGCATGGTCAAACCGGTGACCAGCGAAGGCAATTTACGACTGGCGGATACTCACTATGGCGTGACGGTCACTCAGGGTGCCGCGAAACTGGTCTGGGCCGTCGGCAACCAGTATGGCTTCCCCGCGTATGAGCCGATCCCCGAGGAGTACCTGATTCTGTGCGAGATCGGTCCCGGCGATTGCGCGCCGATGGCACGCTGGGTCTGGGCACCGGGCAGTGGCATGGGCGCCGATTACGAGCCCGTTCAAGATGACTACCTGATCCTTTGCCAACTGATGCCGGAGTTGTGCCTGGAAAACAATCCGCAGAAATCCGCCAAGGCTCACACCCAGATGTTCAGTGTGCTGCGCACAGGGACGGGCGATCTCGACCTGATATCGGCGGGCAATCTGAGCATGGACTCACCTTTTGGTGTGTACACCGCAGGGACGCAGTCGGCCAATGTCGATCCGCTCTATAACCAGCCACGCGGGCACCTTTCCGATACCAACTCGGTTCTGGGCAGCACGGGGGCCGACTACGAAAAATGGGTCAACGGTGGCACTGACAGCCTTTATCAGGCCTGGTATCCACAGCTGGGCGGTAACCTCACAATCAATGCCGGTGGATCGATTTCCGGCGACTCGGTAGGGCACAAGGAGCAAACCACGTCCGGCGGTTTCCGCGACCAGATCGCCAGCGTCGCCGTCGGCAACTGGCTGTGGCGCCAGGGGACGGGGAGTGCCGATGTTCCAACCGCCTGGTGGATCAACTTCGGCAGTTACATCACTCAGCCGATACCGAATGCAACCAGTACCGACCCGTATCTGGTGGGGTTTACCGGCTTTGGTACGCTGGGCGGCGGCAACATCAGTTTGCGCGCCGGGGCTGACGCGGGCCTGTTGAAGCCCATGGGCGATTCGCGCAATTACCTGCGCAGTCAAGGGCTGATCGTGGCAGTCGGCAGCACAGGCAGAATCGGCAGCGATGGTAGCGTGCAGATGACCGGTGGCGGTGACATGGATATCCGCATTGGCGGTCAGCTCAACCCGTCGCTGCAAGCCCGGGCGGGTGATACCGGCACGGCGCGACCATTCCACGATCTGCAAGGTGCACTGATTAACCTGCGCGGCGCGGCACAATTGAGTGGCGGGGCTGTGGGCGGAATTGATCTGCAATACGGCGCGGCCTCGCAATTCAATGACCCGCGAGAGACGCGCGCTTTCGATCCGTTTACTTCCACGCTCAGCAAAGCTTCCGGTGGCCTGGTGTTGATTCCCGGTGACTCGGGCATGAGCCTGAGCACCCGTGGCGATCTGGTGTTGGGCGGGGCTGGGGATCCGGGGCGAGTGAGCCTGCAGAACGCGACCCCTGTTTTCGACAGCAATGGGGACATCAAGAGAGGCGGGATCCTGAGTGGTTTTTCGTTGTGGACCGACCATACGGCAATCGACTTGTTTTCGGCGGGTGGCAATCTCACGCCCAGTACGCAGATCGCAGAGTTCGACGGTTCCAACAATCTGATCCTTGGGCGAAACACTTCGCCTACGGACGGTCGATTCGTCTATCCCTCCATCCTTCGGGCAGTGGCGGGGCAGGGTTCCATTTATGCCGGTCCGTCTGCCGCTTTTGACGGCGGGCTTGGCAACAACCCGCTTAAAGCCTATTCGTTGCTGCTGGCGCCATCGCAGTCAGGTCAGCTGGAATTGTTGGCGGGTGACTCGATCTACGCGGGTGGCTATGCGATCAATCAATCCGGTGCCAGTCCTTTGGCCATCGCTACACCATTCAATCCGGCGTTCAATCGCTTTGATGCCAATTCGCCAGGCTCACTGGTGGCCAGCAATTACAGCCGCGACGGTGTTGTTCCGGACGGAAACACGCGTTACCCGCTGTTCGCATTCGGTCCCGACAGCTATTCGGGATTGAGCGATGTGCAGCAGCCTGCACGCTTTTATGCGTTGACCGGTGATCTGGTGGGTATACGCACCGGTGAGACCTTGAATTTCGAAATATCCAAACGGACCTGGTATGAGGCCGCCGGGCCGGTCTGGATGCTCGCCGGTCGTGACATTGTCGCGTCGGGGACCAATCTTGGACAGCCAACCTCCGTGCAGCCGGAAGAGATGGGCATCAACCGTGAGAACATCACGTCCACCGGCAACCTGTTTGTCCATAACGATCCACGAGACATTTCTCGCGTTTCTGCCGGTCGCGACATTCTCTACAGCAGTTTCGATATCGCCGGCCCTGGTGTCCTCGATATCAATGCCGGGCGCAACATCCTCATGGAAAACCGCGCCAGCATCACCAGCCTCGGATCGCTGGTGGCAGGCGATAAGCGACCCGGCGCCAGCGTGGTGATGCAGGCGGGCGTGGGTGCGCAAGGACCGGATTATTCGCGGTTCATCGCGCGTTATCTGAACCCGCAGAATTTTGCCGATCCGAGCGTTTCCCTCAACGGGCAGCAGGGCAAAGTGGTCAAGACCTACCTCGACGAATTGCAGAGCTGGCTGACCCTGGGCTACGGCTTCAGCGGCAACGCCGAACAGGCGCAAGCCTTCTTTGCAGCGTTGCCAAGTGCCGAGCAGGCGATCTTCGCCCGTCAGGTGTACTTCGCCGAATTACGTGCTGGCGGTCTGGAGTACAACGACGTCGACGGCCCGCGCAAAGGCAGTTACCTGCGTGGTCGCAACGCCATTGCTTCGCTGTTCCCGACCACCGACGTGGCCGGAAACCCGATCCGGTATGACGGCGACATCACCCTTTACGGTGGCGCCGGGGTCAAGACCCTGTTCGGTGGCGATATCCAGATGCTCACGCCGGGCGGCGGTCAGGTGTTCGGCATCGAGGGTGCCGCGCCGCCGTCCACGGCAGGGATCATCACCCAGGGTTCGGGCAACATTCAGCTCTACTCCCAAGGCAGTATTTTGCTGGGTCAGAGCCGGATCATGACCACGTTCGGCGGCTCGATCCTCGGCTGGTCTGCCGAGGGCGACATCAACGCCGGTCGCGGTTCGAAAACCACCGTGGTCTACACCCCGCCGAAACGCGTGTACGACACCTGGGGCAACGTGACCCTGTCGCCATCGGTGCCGAGCACCGGCGCCGGTATCGCCACGCTCAACCCGATTGCCGAAGTGGCCCCGGGGGACATCGACCTGATCGCGCCGCTGGGCACCATCGATGCGGGCGAGGCGGGGATTCGCGTGTCGGGCAACGTCAACATCGCCGCGCTGACGGTGGTCAACGCCGCCAACATCTCGGTGCAGGGCAAGGCGACCGGCGTGCCGGTGGTTTCGGCGGTCAACACCGGGGCGATTACCTCGGCCAGTTCCGCCGCGTCGTCGGCAACCCAGGCGGCGGAAGACGTCGCCCGTCAGCAACAAGCCGCCTCGCGCCAGAACCAGGCTTCGGTATTTACCGTGCAGGTACTGAGCTTCGGCAACGAACAACTGGCCCCGACCCGCGACGGCGCCAGCCGCGCGCCGACACCCGGCTACAACCCCAACAGCCCGGTGCAGGTGCTGGGCGCCGGGGCGCTGGATGAACAGGCGAAACAGCAGCTGACCGAAGAGGAGCGGGGACAGCTGACGTTGTAAAGAACTCTCGTGTAGTACGCTTCGGGCGGCCATTTGGTCGCCCTTTTTTTTAGGTTGATGAAGTTGGAGGGTATTTTTGTCGGGCGTGAAGCACCCTCAGTATTTTGATGTGGCCATTCACTCGATAGACCAGCAGATAATTCGGATGAATCACCATTTCGCGAGTGCCAGGTACTCGGCCGGGTCGGTAACCATAAGGTATTGATGAAAGTCGCTGTGCTGCTGCACCCACCTTGTTTCTTAGCGAAATTGAAGCGTTGGTGTTGTGTTGCTCGATGTATTTGAAGATATCAGCCAGTTGACGCGAGGACTTGCTGCTCCATTCAAGCAGCAGAGCGGCGCTTCCTGCGCATCTCTTCCAGCATCTGGTCGAGCATTGCCATAACTTCATCATGGGGAATGCCAGGACTTGGATCATCAAGTGCATCCTGTACCTCCGCACGAAACCAGCGATCGTAGCTCTCTGCCTCTTCTTCGGATTCG
Organism: Pseudomonas sp. B16(2017); assembly: GCF_002113205.1. NCBI lineage: Bacteria > Pseudomonadati > Pseudomonadota > Gammaproteobacteria > Pseudomonadales > Pseudomonadaceae > Pseudomonas > Pseudomonas sp. B16(2017). Next base: position 466,711 of record NZ_NEKA01000004.1, on the reverse strand, counting down.
AAGTCAGCGTAAAACGGGGAATGCAATATGCTCATAGTGATCTCCGTGATCAATTTCAGCAGTTTAAGGGGGAATGGCCCATTGTCGTCACTGGCAGACGATGTACCCCATGAGCCCTTGAAGAACCATGGGATAACGAAGCCCAGTATCTGCAAGCGCCCCTTTGAAATCTGCCGGACGTTTCCCCCCGTTGTCCGGCAATCTCGACTGCCACTGTAGGCCTATTCCTACCCTCTGTTTTTCAGGTTTTCAGCCTACAAATCCGCACGCACCTTCCTACAAATGCACTCAGAATGCATACGGAATACTCACCTTCGCCCACAACATTTCCCCCTCCGGCCGGTTCTCCACATCGAACTCCTTGGCCCAGCGGATCTCCGCGCTGGCGTATTTGAGGAAGGTAAAGTGCAGCGCCGGGCCGATGGCGAAGACTTTGCCGCGCACGCCGTCGTTCACGTCTTCGCCGGCGAACTGCACGGTGTGGCCGAACTGTTTGTCATCGGTGGTCTGCTTGAGGAAATAGCCGTTGATGCCGAGCATCAGGTCGTCGGTGATCTTGTAGCTGGCCGAGTAATCGAAGTGGAAGATCTGCCCGGACTTGTAGTCGGTGTCCTTGTTCTTCTCGTTGAAGCTGTAGGTGGTCTTCATCGATACCTCGGTGCGTTCGGTCGGCAGCCAGGTGAAGGAAAACAGCGGTTTGTAGGTATAGAAGTTGTTGCTGGTGTTGGCCAGGCGATCGACGCTGTATTCGCCGGTGGGCACGGTGATTTCCACGGCGGCGCCGAGGGTCAGGTCCTTGCCCATGTCCCACAGGATGATCGGCGCGATGGTGGTATCGCCCATGCCTTCGCGGGTATCGCTCAGGCCGAACACCGAGACTTCCTGCTTGAGCCACGGCTGGGCGATGTAACCGGCCAGACGTCCGCCGAAAATCCGCACCGGGCTCAGGTAGTCGAGACGCGGGATGACGGCGGTGGATTCGATCTCGACATTCGGCACTTTGCCGCCGAGCGAACTGATGTTGAGCTTTCGTGACTTGTAGTGGTTGTAGTAGAGATTGAAGGCGACCATGTTCTCCGGAAGGCTGTCGACTTCCAGCGGCAGCATGAAGAAGCCGTCGGTGCCGGGGCCGATGTTGTCGACGCCGGCTTCGGTGGCCAGCGCCGGCAGGGTCGCGGCGCAGCCGAGCAGGCTCAGCGCCAGTCGCACAGGGAATGTCGCGCGGTTCGGGGTCATGTCCGTCCTCATTATTATTGTGTTTGGCGCAACGCCGGTACGCAGGGCGTCCGGCCACGATAGAAATAAGCCCTTGGCGCACAACAGGGCAGGGTATTGGCGGACACGGAAGGGGACTTCTGCGGACAGTCCGCCAACCCTGTGCTAACTTCCTTCGATATAACCGGTTACAAAAATAACAATTCAGCGTGATCCGGAATGTCAGCCCCCATGAACGTAAAAGTCCAAGACCCGACCTTCGAAATGGCGCTGGTGTCGCCGTTTCTCCTGCAAACCCTGGCCGAAGTCGCCGCCAACAAGGGCGTCGAGCCGCAGAGCCTGTGCCGTGGCCTGGGTTTTGATTTCGAAGATCTGCAGGATCCTTCGCAGCGGATTTCCTACCGCCAGGCCGTGGCGATGATCCAGCGGGCGCTTAAAGCTTTGCCCAATCAGGGGCTGGGCCTGTGGGTGGGCGCGCAGAACGTGCTCGGGACGCTCGGTTTGCTGGGGCACGTACTGTCGCTGTGCAAGACCTTGCGCGATGCGTTCGACATTGGCGTTCGGCATCAGCACACCTCCGGCGGGATCGTCGTTTCCAGCGTCGATGTGGTGGGCGATCAGGTCTACGTTGACGTTGAATGCCGGCTGCCGTTTGCCGAGGTGCAGGTGTTTGCGGTGGAAGAGTTTTTCGCCAGCCTGCTGGTCTATGGCCGGGCGCTGGTGGGCGAGACGTTCAAGCCGATTGCCGTGGAATTCATGCATGCGGCGCCGGATTACGTTGATGAATACCGGCGCCTGCTGGGGCCGGAGGTGCGCTTCGGTTGCCTGCACAATCGGATGCTGATCGACGTGCAATGGCTGGATGTGAACCTGCCCAATCATCATTCGCTGGCGCTGCGTCAGGCGGTCAAACTGCTGGAACTGGAAGCGGCGCAGGTTCATCAGAAACTTGATCTGATCCAGGCCGTGGAGCGGGCGATTGCCCGGGATCTGAGCCGGGGCAGCCATATTGAAAAGATTGCCGGTGACTTGAACATGAGCAGCCGGACTTTGCGCCGACGGCTGACTGAGCACTCGCTGACATTCGAAGCGTTGCTGGAGCAGGTGCGGCAGGCGCGCACCATGAGTTTGCTGGCCAATCCTGATATGCCGATCGAGCGGATTACCGAGGAGGTCGGCTATAGCGATGTGCGCAGTTTTCGCCGGGCGTTCAAGCGTTGGACGGGGAAGAGCCCGAGTGCGTGGCGCAGCGAGTGCGTCATCTGATCCCCCACAAACCCTCCGCCTACAGTTAAACTCCGCGCTCTTTCCAAGGAGTCGACATGAGTTACTACCAGCCGGGCATTCTCGCCACCCCTGTTCCGCCGCAAGCACGTCACCTGTTTTTCGCTCTCGAGTCGGTTGAAGCGCTGCCGCAGGCGATCGACAACCTGCTGAACCTGGTGGATGGCAAGTCGGCGGTGGTCGGTTTTGGTGAATCCCTGGCCAAGGCCCTGAATGTGCACGTCGACGGCCTGCGCAGCTTTCCGGCGCTGACCGGTGTCGGCGTGGAAAACCCGTCGACCCAGCACGCGCTGTGGGTCTGGCTGCACGGCGTCGACCGTGGCGAGCTGCTCAACCGCAGCACTGCGCTTGAGGCCGCCCTGGCCCCGGCGCTGCGTCTGGTGCAGATGCAGGAAGCTTTCCGCCACAAGGACGGCCATGACCTCACCGGTTATGAAGACGGCACCGAAAACCCCCATGACGAAGCCGCCATCGCCGCCGCACTGCAAAGTGAAGGCGCTGACGGTCTGGTCGGTGGCAGCTTCGCTGCGATCCAGCAGTGGCAGCACGACCTCAAGGGTTTCCATGCACTGTCCGCCGAGGACAAGGACAACATCATGGGCCGTCGCCTGAGCGACAACGAAGAGATCGACGACGCCCCGGTGTCCGCTCACGTCAAACGCACCGCCCAGGAAAGCTTCGCCCCGGAAGCCTTCGTCGTGCGTCGTTCGATGCCGTGGATCGAAGGCGATCGCGCCGGCCTGATGTTCCTCGCGTTCGGCTTCTCCCTTGATGCCTTCGAAGCGCAACTGCGGCGCATGAGCGGTCTGGAAGACGGCATCACCGACGGTCTGTACCGCATCAGCCGGCCGATCACCGGCGGCTACTACTGGTGCCCGCCGCTGCAAAACGGCCACCTCGACCTGCGCGCACTGCGCATCGGCTGAGGCGCAAGCATGAACGTGGTGCGTTGGGGCATGATCGGTTGCGGCAGTGTCGCTGAACGCAAGAGCGGGCCGGCCTTCTACAAGGCGCCCGGCTCGGCGTTGGTGGCCGTCATGGGGCGACGCCTCGAAGCGGTGATCGATTACGCCGCGCGCCACGGTATCGCCCGGACTTACACCGACGTCGATGCCCTGATCAACGACCCCGAGGTGGACGCGGTGTACATCGCCACGCCACCCGACAGCCACCACGCCTACAGCCTGAAAGTCGCCGCCGCCGGCAAGCATTGCTGCGTGGAAAAACCGATGGCGCTCAACGTCGGGCAAAGCCGCGAGATGCAGCAGGTGTTTGCCGATGCCGGTTTGCACCTGTTCGTCTCCTATTACCGCCGTTCATTGCCGCGCTTCCAGCAGGTGCGGCAATGGCTGGAGCAGGGGCGCATCGGTGAGGTGCGGCATTTGAGCTGGACGCTGACCAAGGCACCATCGCCCAAGGATCTGGACGGCAGCGCAAACTGGCGCACCGATCCGGCGGTGGCGGGTGGCGGGTATTTCGCGGATCTGGCCAGCCATGGGTTCGACCTGTTCCAGTACCTGCTCGGCGACATCGTCGAAGTCGCCGGCTTCACCGCGCGTCAGGCCGGGTTGTACGCGGCGGAAGATGCGGTCAGCGCCAGTTGGCGATTCGCTTCGGGCGCGCTGGGCATGGGTTGCTGGAGCTTTGTCGCGGACCGGCGCGAGGATCGGGTCGAGATCATCGGCAGCCAAGGGCGGATCGGTTTTTCGGTGTTCGACGAACATCCGGTCGAGCTGCATGCCGATGAACATGTCAGCCTGGAAATTCCCCATCACGAACACATCCAGTGGCACCACGTACTCGGCATGAATGCGCAGATTCGCGGTGAGTCCCGGCACCCGGCAGTCGCCGCCGAAGCCCTGAAGACCGATTGGGTCATGGATCAGATTCTCAAACGCTACTGATTCGCTGGTCGCACTCAATACCAATGTGGGAGCGGGCTTGCTCGCGAAGTCGGAGTGTCAGTTACCAGAATAGTGCCTGACACGACGCATTCGCGAGCAAGCCCGCTCCCACATTAAGAAATTGCGCCACCTGTCTAACCTTATGCTCATTCGGTATTTCTCAAGCTTGTCATAACGTCTCTAAGATCACGTCATAACTCGTTATAACAAGTGATCCCGTGATGACCGATAACGTTCTCTCCTTAAGCAGCGTTCCTCTGCACACCCAACTGCGCGACGTGCTGCGCGCCCGGATTCTCGACGGTGAATACCCGCAAGACAGCCAGATGCCGTCCGAAAGTGAGCTCGGCGCCCTGTTCAAGGTCAGCCGCATCACCGTGCGCCAGGCCCTGGGCGATCTGCAGAAGGAAGGGCTGATCTTCAAGATCCACGGCAAAGGCACCTTCGTCGCCAAGCCCAAGACCTTTCAAAACGTCAGCACCCTGCAAGGCCTCGCCGAATCCATGACCGGCCGTGGCTACGAGGTGATCAACCGCCTGCGCAGCTTCAAATTCATCGCCGCCGACAAACTGGTCGCCGAGCGTTTGCAGGTCGCCGAAGGCGAAACTGTTGCGCAGATCAAACGCGTACGCCTGATCAATCGCGAGCCGATTTCGCTGGAAATCACCTACCTGCCCAAAGCCGTCGGCGAGCGGCTGGAGAAGGCTGATCTGGTCACCCGCGACATCTTCCTGATCCTCGAAAACGACTGCGGCATCGCCCTCGGCCACGCCGATCTGGCCATCGACGCGGTGCTGGCCGACAGCGACCTGACCCAGGCACTGAACGTCGAGGCCGGCTCGCCGATCATGCGTATTGAGCGTCTGACTCACGACGCCAACGGCCAGCCGCTGGACTTCGAACACCTTTACTACCGTGGCGATGCGTTCCAGTACCGCCTGCGGATTGACCGGCAAAAAGGGGCCTGAACATGACCCGCAACACCTTAGAGCAGGAATACGACATCGTCGTGATCGGTGGCGGCACCGCTGGCCCGATGGCCGCGATCAAGGCCAAGGAAAAGAACAAGGAACTGCGCGTGCTGCTGGTCGACAAGGCCAACGTCAAACGCAGCGGTGCGATCAGCATGGGCATGGACGGCCTGAACAACGCGATCATTCCCGGCCACTCGACGCCCGAGCAGTACACCAAGGAAATCACCATCGCCAACGACGGCATCGTCAATCAGGCAGCGGTCTATGCCTATGCCACCCACAGTTTCGAAACCATCGAGCAGCTCGACCGCTGGGGCGTGAAGTTCGAGAAGGACGAAACCGGCGATTACGCGGTGAAGAAAGTCCACCACATGGGCGCCTACGTGCTGCCGATGCCGGAAGGACACGACATCAAGAAAGTCCTGTATCGCCAGCTGAAGCGGGCGCGGGTGAGCATCACCAACCGCTTGGTCTGCACCCGATTGCTGACCGACGAGGAGGGCGCCGTCAACGGTGTGATGGGGTTTGACTGCCGCACCGCCGACTTCCATGTGATCAAGGCCAAGGCAGTGATCCTCGCTTGTGGCGCGGCCGGCCGGTTAGGTCTGCCGTCCTCGGGTTACCTGATGGGCACCTACGAAAACCCGACCAACGCCGGCGACGGTTATGCGATGGCGTATCACGCCGGGGCTGAACTGGCGAACCTCGAGTGCTTCCAGATCAATCCGCTGATCAAGGATTACAACGGCCCGGCCTGCGCCTACGTCACGGGGCCGCTCGGCGGATACACCGCCAACAACAAGGGCGAACGCTTCATCGAGTGCGACTACTGGAGCGGGCAGATGATGTGGGAGTTCCACCAGGAACTGGAGAGCGGCAACGGCCCGGTGTTCCTCAAGCTCGATCACCTGGCCGAGGAAACCATCCAGAACATCGAGGAAATCCTCCACAGCAACGAACGCCCGAGTCGTGGCCAGTTCCACGCCAATCGCGGCACCGATTACCGCACGCAGATGGTCGAGATGCATATCTCGGAGATCGGTTTTTGCAGCGGCCATTCGGCGTCCGGCGTGTGGGTCAACGAGCGCGCCGAAACCTCGGTGAAAGGTTTGTACTCGGCCGGTGACATGGCCGCCGTGCCGCACAACTACATGCTCGGCGCGTTCACCTACGGCTGGTTCGCAGGTAACAACGCGGCGGAGTTTGTTGCCGGGCGCGAGTTCTCCGCGCTGGATACCGAACAGATCGAAAAGGAAAAGGGCCGGGTCTACGCACCGCTGGATCGCGAGCACGGTCTGCCGCCGGCGCAGGTCGAGTACAAGCTGCGGCGCTTCGTCAACGACTACCTGCAACCGCCGAAAGTGACGAAGAAGATGGAAATCGGCCTGCAACGCTTCAGCGACATCGAGCGCGATCTCAACGAGATGAAGGCCAACAACGCCCACGAACTGATGCGCGCCATGGAAACCAGCGTGATCCGCGACTGCGCCGAAATGGCTGCCCGCGCCTCGCTGTTCCGCGCAGAAAGCCGCTGGGGCCTGTACCACTACCGCGTCGATCACCCGCAACGGGACGACCGCGAATGGTTCTGCCACTGCCACCTGAAGAAGGGCGAGGACGGGCGCATGACCAGTTTCAAGAAAGCCGTCGAGCCTTACATCATCCCCCTCGACGCCGAGGAAATGCAGGCCTACGACCGTCTGCGGGTCGGCGCTTTCGCCGCTTGATGCACCACTAGAGAGAGTCCGAACCATGGCCTATCAAGCCCAGGAAATCTTCTTCCGCTCCAACGCCCCCGTCACCGTGGACGAGGACAAATGCATCGCCGACAAGGGCTGCACCGTGTGCGTTGACGTCTGCCCCATGGACCTGCTGGCGATCAACCCGGCCACGCAAAAGGCCTACATGGCCTTCGATGAGTGCTGGTACTGCATGCCGTGTGAAAAGGACTGCCCGACTGGTGCCGTCAAAGTCGAAATCCCTTATCTCCTGCGGTGACCCCAAATCCACTGTGGGAGGGGGCTTGCTCCCGAAGAGGCCGGCATTGCTGGCATCACTATTGACTGAAACACCGCTTTCGCGAGCAAACCCGCTCCCACAGGGGATTTGTAGCGAGCCGATAGCCATCCGGAAAACCCCGGACGCTGGATTCACCAAACACCCCTCGTTTCCCACCGCGCCCTGATCGCGGCGGAGACGAACATCCTATAAATGATTCGAGGGGATTCAACCATGTTGCGTGCAGCAATCGCCGGTCTGGTACTGGCTTCGTTCACCCTGTCGGCCTCGGCCGAAACCATCCGCATTGCCATCGGCACCCAGGACACCACCATCAACTGCGCCGCCGGCGGCCTGTTGATTCGTGAGCTGGGCCTGCTCGACAAATACCTGCCTCACGAGGGCGCCTATAAAGACGCCAAATATGACGTGCAGTGGAAAAACTTCACCAGCGGTGCGCCGCTGACCAACGAGATGGTCGCCGGCAAACTCGACTTCGGCGCCATGGCCGATTTCCCCGGTGCGTTCAACGGCGTGGCGTTCGAAACCGCCGGCAAACACAGCCTGTTCATCAGCGTGCTGTCGGGCAGCATCAAGGGCAGCGGCAACGGCATCGTGGTGCCGAGCGCGTCGGGCGTGCAGTCGCTGAGCGAACTCAAAGGCAAGACCATTTCCGTACCGTTTGCGTCCACTGCCCACGGCATGTTGCTGCGCGCGGTGGCGGAGCAGGGCTGGGATCCGCTGAAGGACGTGAACATCATCGCCCAGCCGCCGGAGGTCGCAGGCTCGGCGTTGCAGGCCGGCAAGATCGACGCCCACGCCGACTTCGTACCGTTCGCCGAGCTGTTCCCGAGCCGTGGCTTCGCTCGCAAGATCTACGACGGCGCCCAGGCCAATGCACCGACCTTCCACGGTGCGCTGGTGGATCAGGCCTACGCGAAAAAATACCCGGAAATCGTCGTTGCTTACCTGCGCGCCAGCATCGAGGCCAATCAACTGCTGGCCGCCGAGCCCGAGAAATACAGCGAACTGATCGCCAAGGTCACCGGCGTCGATGCCGAGGTCAATTACCTGTTCCATGGCCCGCTGGGCGTGCAGACCCGCGACCTGACCTGGAAACCGGAATACCGCCAGGCCGTGGGCACGGCCATCGACACGCTAAAGCTGCTGAAGAAGGCCGATCGCGGGCTCGACCTGAACACCTTTATCGACGATCAGTACATCCGCGCGGCGTTCAAGGCCTCGAATCTGGATTACACCGCGCAACTGGCCAACTACGCGCAGACGCCGTTGAAGTCGGTCGATGCGGTGACTGGAAAAGCTATCAGCGATTTCAGCCATGTCGCGGAAATCTGGGTGCGGGGGGAGGACAAGGTTCGGCGCTATGCCTCGGCTGAAGAGGCGTTCACGGCGCTGGCCGGCCTGAAGTCGGAAGGCAAGAACATCCGGGCGGTGTATGCCCAGGCGAGTGACAGCGGGATCAAGTTGCTGGCGGAGCAGGCGTGGTTTGCCAGCGATGCGAAGGGGCGCCTCAGCGCGTTTTTGCTCAAAGGCCAAGCCCAGCAATACGCGTCGGCGCAGGGCGGGAAGGTTCTCGACTTCACCGACGCCACGACCCAGGCCGTGGCCACCCGTTGACTCAAACGTAGATCGTTCCCATGCTCCGCGTGGGAATGCCGCTATGGACGCTCTGCGTCCGCTTTGGATGTGACGCGGAGCGTCACAGGATGCATTCCCACGCAGACGGTACGACGCCTCGACGTGGGAACGATCAGAGGTGATATATGTTTTCACGCTGGATCCCCCGAGCCGCCTCATTGCTGCTCTGCCTGCTCTTCTGGCAACTCGCCGCCAGCCACCACTGGAACCTCGGCCTCGTCACCTTCGTCAACGTCCCGACCCCGCTGGTCGTGATCGAAGCCGCGCTCGGCCTCGGTGACTCCGGCAAGCTCATCCAGCACCTGAGCGCCAGCCTCGGCCGGGTGTTCGCCGGCTACCTCGCCGCACTGGTGATCGGCATCGCCCTGGGCCTGGCCATCGGCCGTTCGAAATGGGCCGAAGACCTGCTGCTGCCGCCACTGGAAGTCCTGCGCCCAATCCCCGCCGTCGCCTGGATTCCACTGGCCATCCTGATGTTCCCATCCTCCGAACTGTCGATGGTCTTCATCACCTTCACCGGCGCGCTATTCCCGATCCTGCTCAACACCGTGCACGGCGTCGAAGGCGTCGACCCGCGCCTGATCGCCTCGGCCAAAAGCCTCGGGGCCGGGCGTCGGGCGATTCTGCTGGAAGTGATCCTGCCAGGCGCCGCGCCTAGCATCATCACTGGCCTAGCGATCGGCATGGGCACGTCGTGGTTCTGTCTGGTGACCGCTGAAATGATCTCCGGCCAGTTCGGCATCGGTTACTACACCTGGGAGTCCTACACCATCCAGAACTATGCGGACATCGTGGTCGGCATGTTGCTGATCGGCGTGTTGGGCATGGGCAGCAGCCTGCTGATCAAACGCCTGGGCGGGCTGTTCACGTCCTGGCATCGTCCACGAGGAAAAGCCTGATGAGCGTGATGCAAACCCCGGAAGGGCGGATCGATATCCGTCAGCTATCCATTGTCCTCGGCGAAGGCCGGCAAGCGTTTGAAGCGGTGCAGGGGCTGGATTGCCAGATCGAGCCGGGCCAGTTCGTGTGCATTCTCGGTCCGTCCGGTTGTGGCAAGTCGACCTTGCTCGGCGCGCTGGCCGGGCATCTGCAGCCCCATGGCGGGCAGTTGAAAGTCGATGGCGCCGAAGTGTCCGGTCCGTCACCGCAATGCGGCATGGTGTTCCAGCATCACACCTTGTTCCCTTGGCGCACGGTGCGCGACAACGTTGCCTTCGGCCTGAAGATGCGCGGCATCGGCAAAGTCGAGCGCCATCGCGCCGCTGATGAAATTCTCAAACTGGTCGGCCTCGAAGGCTTCGCCGAACGCTGGCCGGATCAACTCTCCGGCGGCATGCAGCAACGGGTGGAGATCGCCCGGGTGCTGGTCAATCGCCCTCGGCTGTTGCTGATGGACGAACCCTTCGGCGCACTGGACGCGCTGACCCGGCTGAACATGCAGGAACTGCTGCTGGACATCTGGACGCGGATTCGCACCACCGTGGTGTTCGTCACCCATGACATCGACGAAGCGCTGTTCCTTGCCGACCGCTTGCTGGTGATGAGCGCACGGCCAGGGCGAATCATCGAAGACCTGCGCCTGGATTTCCCCCGGCCACGCACCACCGAACTGGTCACCAGCCACGAGTTTTCGCGCCTCAAGCGCCACTGCCTCGACCTGCTGCGCCACGACAACGACCGACCGCTGCCGCGCCTCAACCCGCTCGGCCTGCCTCCCGAAAACGCCTTGCCGAGATTTGCCCTGTGACTTCATTTTTTGCTGTGACCGATAACGACGACATTCTCGCCCTGCAACCACGCCTGACCGCCGATGATGCCGGGGTGCGGCGGATTGCCCTGATCGACCTGGCCGACCTCGAAGAACCGGATGGTTTGGTCTGGCTGGTCGAACGACTGGCCGAAGACCCTGCCGAAGAGGTGCGTGCCGAAGCGGCGCGTTTATTGGAAGCCTGGGAAGACCAACCGGTGGTTGAAGCGCTGTGCCAGGCGCTGACGGATCCGTCGCCGGCGGTGCAAGCCGCTGCGGCGCAGAGCCTGAGCCTGCTCAAAACCGAAGCGGCGGGCAGGGTGATTCTGCCGTGGACCGCCCATGCTGAAACCGGCGTGCGGATTGCCGCGTTCCGGGCCTTGCGCGAGTTGCGTTTCCCCGGCGCTGCGCCGGCCGCGATTCAGGCGCTGAACGATGCCGATGCCAGCGTGCGCCGGGAAGCCGTCGGCGTGCTTGGCTGGCTCAAGCAACTCGACGCGCTGCCGGCCCTGGCCCGCTTGGCCAGCAATGATCCGGACACCGAAGTGCGCCGCGCCGCCACCGGCGCCCTGGGCCTGGCAAGTGACGCTGACGTGCTGCCTGCGTTGCGTCAGGCCTTGCAGGATCAAGCCTGGCAAGTGCGCGAAGAAGCCGCGACCACCCTCGGCAAGGTCGGCCACACCGACGCGGGCCCGGCGCTGATCGAAGCCTTGGCCGACGACTACTGGCAGGTTCGCCTGCGCGCGACCCGCAGCCTCGGCCGTTTGCGTTACGTGCCGGCCCTCGACGCGCTGATCGACACCCTCGGCCACCGCATCAGCAACCTGCGCAAGGAAGCCGCGCTGGCCCTCGGCGAACTGAACGATCATGGGGCCGTGGCCGCATTGCAGGCCGCGCAGGACGACGGCGACCCGGAAGTGCGCAAAGCCGTGCGGATTGCCTTGAGTCAGTTGCAATGAATCCGCTGTCGGTCGGCAATTCCCAACGTGAACACCGATTGCGGCTGAGCTGGCCGGATGGCCGCGAGCAGTTGCTTGACCATGCCGAACTGCGCCGCCAATGCCCGTGCTCGCAATGCCGGGCGTTTCGCCTGCGGGGCTCGCCGCCCATGGTTGACCCGCGTGTGCGGGTCCTCGAATTGAACGCTCAGGGCTACGGTCTGCAACTGGTGTTCAGCGACGGCCATCAGCGCGGGATTTACCCGTGGGCCTATCTGGCGCAGCTGGAGGGGATCACTGTCCCGCCGTCATCGCCGGCCGACAGCCATGGAAAATATCCAGCCCCGGCTGATACAGCGACGTCCTGACCTCGAACAACCCCAGCACCGAGTGGAACAGGTTGTCATGGCTCAGATCCGGCTGACTGCTTTTGCCTTGCAGGCAGCCACGGTCGATGCCCAGTTGCGCCAGGGTGTTGTTGCCGAACCACATCACCATCGGCACATGGGTCTGGGCTTGCGGCGCCAGCGCATAGGGCGCGGCGTGCAGGTACAGGCCGTTCTCGCCCAGGGATTCGCCATGGTCGGACACGTACAGCATCGACGTATCGAGGTGGTCCTGATTGCGCTTGAGCAGCTCGATCACCTTGGCCAGGAAATGGTCGGTGTAGAGGATCGTGTTGTCGTAGACGTTGACCAGTTCGTCACGGCTGCAACTGCCCAGTTGATTGGTGTGGCAGATCGGTTTGAAGCGCTCCATGTTTTTGGGATAGCGCTCGTAGTATTCCGGGCCGTGACTGCCGTCGGCGTGGAGGACGATGATCGCGTTGCCCTTGAGGCGGTCGATGTAGCCTTGCAGGTCAGCCAGCAGCGCTTCGTCGAGGCAGTTGTTGCCGTCGCAGAACGGCCCCGGCTGGTTCTTCGCGATGTCGCGGTTCGGCACGCGCAGGCAGGTGCCCTTGCAGTCGCTGTTGTTATCCAGCCACAGCACCTGTACGCCGGCCCGTTGCAGGATATCCAGCAGGCCTTCGTAGGTTTTGCCTTTCTTGTCGCTGTAGTCCTCGCGCGGGAACATCGAGAACATGCACGGCACCGACACCGCCGTCGAGGTGCCGCAGGAATGCACGTTGGTGAAGTTGATGATGTCGAGTTTGCTCAGCTCGGGATTGGTCTCGCGCTCATAACCGTTGAGCGAGAAATGGTCGGCCCGGGCAGTTTCACCGACCACGAACACCATCAGCGATTTCTTCTCGCGACCGGCCGCCTTGGCGCTCATCACCGCGTCTTCGCCGATGGCCTGCACCACGAAATGCTTTTTGATCCCCAGCCGTTGCTTGGTGTATTTGCTGATCGCGTAGATGTAGTTGGTCGGGTTGATGAAGTGGGTGAGCTTGTCTTCCTCGCGAAAGATCGGCGCGTAGGTCGAATAGAACGCGCCCACCGAAGCGCCGATCACCAGCACACAGGCCACGATCACCAGCACCTTGTTCAGCAAGCCTCGAAAGAACGACCGATAAACCACCGGCCAGCGCCAGATCAGCACGGCCGGCAACACACCGAGCACCAGCACGTAAGCCAGAAGTTTGCCGCTGAACAGCGCCGTGGCTTCCCCGGGGTTGGTTTCGAACACGTTCTGGATCATCACCGTGTCGATGGTGATGCCGTATTCGTTCATGAAATACGCCGCGCAAGACGAAAGCACAGCCACCAGCGTCAATGCCGGTTTCAGCGTCCAGCGAAACGACACCAGGGTCAGCAGCAGGGTGATCGCCGCCCACAGAAACAGCCCGAAGGAGGCGAAAAACGCCAGTTTCTGTGCGCCTTGCAGGGTAATCAGCGTTCCCAGGGCCTTCCAGCTCGCCAGGTTGTACAGCGCCACCAGTGCCAGGGAAAACAGCAGCACCAGGCGGGTCGGAGTGATGACTGGCAAGCGCAGTCCTTTGCCCAAAGCCATTTGAATCTTTCCTCTACCGATAGAAAACTCATACGAATGTGCTCCTGACTGTAGAAGATGATGGGTAAAAATTTTGTAAACATCCGGTAACAGTTTTTCAGCGATGGCTGACGTAACTCAGGTGGCCGTTGAGCGCCGCGCGATGAAGTCGGACCGAGCTGACTGGCGGTGCTTGTCAGGAAATTCCCACAAGAGTACAAATGTACTCCATGACGACCCTGACTCCCCGCCGTACCGCCATCCTGACCTTTATCCGCGAACGCATCGCCGAACACGGTCAGCCCCCAAGCCTCGCTGAAATCAGCGAGGCTTTTGGTTTTGCCTCCCGCAGCGTGGCGCGCAAGCATGTGCTGGCGCTCACCGAAGCCGGGTTTATCGAGGTCAATCCGCATCAGGCCCGGGGCATTCGCCTGCTCGGGCAGCCGGCGCGACCGGAACTGCTTGAAGTGCCGGTGCTCGGCCGGGTGGCCGCCGGTGCGCCCATCGGTGCCGATGCCGACCTGCACAATCGGCTGATGCTCGACCCGGCGCTGTTCTCCCGCACGCCCGACTACATGCTGCGGGTGCAGGGCGATTCGATGATCGAGGACGGCATTCTCGACGGCGATCTGGTCGGCGTGCGGCGCAACCCCGAGGCGCTCAACGGCCAGATCGTGGTGGCGCGGCTCGACGGTGAAGTCACCATCAAACGCTTCGAGCGGGTCGGCGATGAGGTTCGCCTGTTGCCGCGCAACCCGGCGTACCAGCCGATTGTGGTGCGGGCCGATCAGGACCTGGCCATCGAAGGGGTGTTCTGCGGTCTGGTGAGGCAAGGCTGATGGGGGCCGTCGTTGCGCTGGATACGCTGTTCAATGGCGGCCAGGTCTGGAAGGGCCGGCCTGCGCCACCGACCACCAGCCCGCAACCCACCGGCCATGCGGCGCTGGATGCGGCCTTGCCCAGTGGCGGCTGGCCGGAAGCGGCGCTGAGCGAAATCCTCCTGGCCGGGCCCGGTGTCGGTGAGCTGCAACTGGTGTGGCCGACGTTGGCGCGGCTGTCGGCGGCGGGCGAGCGCATCGTGCTGGTGGCGCCGCCGTTTGTGCCGTACCCGCAGGCCTGGGCCAATGCCGGAGTCGATCTGCGGCAGTTGTCGGTGATCCAGGCCAGCGAGCGCGATGCGTTGTGGGCGGCGGAACAATGCCTGCGCTCGGGCAGCTGCGGTGCGGTGCTGTGCTGGCCGCACAAGGCCGATGATCGCGCCTTGCGCCGTTTGCAGGTGGCGGCGGAAACCGGCCAGACCCTGGCGTTCGCGTGGCGCCCATTGAGCGAGGCGGTCAACCCGTCGCCGGCCGCATTGCGCATTGCCATCGATGCACGACCCGCGCAATTGCGCGTGCTCAAGTGCCGGGGTGGTCTGGCGCGCAGCGCACCGATTGCCTTCGCCGTGGGGCATTGAGGTCGCCATGCGCTGGGTTTGCATTCTGTTCCCGCAATTGGCTCTCGACGCCGTGCTGCGTCAGCGCCCCGATCCCGAGCAACCCTTGGCGCTGCTCAGCGGCCCGGCCCAGCGCCGGGTGCTGCAAGCGGTCAACCCGGCGGCGCGGGCACTGGGCTTGCGTCCGGGGCAGTCGATGACCGCCGCGCAGGCCATGAGCAAAGGGTTCGCCACCGTCGATTACGATTCGGCCGAGGTTGAGCACTGGCAGCAGTTTCTCGCCGCCTGGGCCTATCGCTTCAGCGCGCAGGTCAGCGTGCATTACCCGCGCACCGTGGTGTTCGAGATCGAATCGAGCCTCGGGCTTTTCGGTTCCTGGGCGCAGTTCGAGGCGCGGTTGCGCACGGAGCTGACCGAGCTGGGTTTTCGGCACCGCATCGTTGCCGCGCCCAACCCGGTGGCGGCGCGAGTACTGGCCAACGCCTATGACGGATTGGTGGTGCCCGACGGTGAAGCCCTGCGTCATCATCTCGGGCAATTGCCGGTCGACCGCATCGGCCTTGAACCGAGCGTGGCCACGGCGTTGTCGCGCATGGGCCTGCGCAACCTCCATCAGGTGCAGAACCTGCCGCGTCAGGCCCTGGCCCGGCGTTTCGAGGCGCCGATGCTCAAGCATCTGGACACGCTGTTCGGCGCACGGCCGCTGGCGCTGGCATTCTACCTGCCGCCGGATCGCTTCGACGTGCGCATCGAACTCAATTTCGACGTGCAGTCCCATCAGGCGCTGCTGTTTCCATTGCGCCGCCTGACGTCCGATCTGGCGGCGTTTTTGTGCGGGCGCGACAGCGGCGTGCAGCGCTTCGACCTGCATCTGGAACACGCCGGGTTGCCGGACACGCTGATCAGGGTCGGCCTGCTCAGCGCCGAGCGCGATCCGGCGATGCTGTTCGAGCTGGCCCGTGGTCGACTGGAGCAGGTGCAGGTCGAAGCCCCGGTGCGCGGTTTTCGTTTGCGCGCCGAGGATCTGCCGAGTTTCGTGCCGCAGTTTCAGGAGCTGTTCGACGACCGTCCGCAGCAGACCTTGCCCTGGGAGCAATTGCGCGAACGCCTGCGCGCGCGGCTGGGGGATGAGGCGGTGCAGGGCCTGCGCTTTCAGGCCGATCATCGACCGGAGTGCGCGTGGCAGAACGCCGACGACAAGCAGCGTTGCCCTGCATTGCCGGGCGTGCAGCGTCCGGGCTGGTTGTTGGGCGAACCGCAGTCCGTGCCGGAAGGTTCGGCGCGCATCCTCATGGGCCCGGAACGGATCGAGTCCGGCTGGTGGGACGGTGACGACGTGCGCCGCGACTATTACCTGATCCAGAACCGCGCCGGCCAGCAAGGCTGGGCGTACCGGGCGGTGGGTGAGGGCGGTCCGTTGTGGCTGCAGGGCTGGTTCGCGTGAGCCAGGGTTACGCCGAACTGCACTGCCTGTCGAACTTCAGTTTCCAGCGTGGTGCGTCCAGTGCGCTGGAGCTGTTTCAGCGGGCGAAAAAACACGGCTATCAGGCACTGGCGATCACCGATGAATGCACCCTGGCCGGGATCGTTCGTGCCTGGCAGGCGGCCAAATCCGTGGAGCTGCCGCTGATCATCGGCAGCGAGATGCGCATCGAGAACGGCCCGAAACTGGTGTTGCTGGTCGAGAACATCGAGGGTTATCAGGCGTTGTGCGGTTTGATCACCCAGGCTCGACGGCGAACCCAGAAAGGCCAGTATCAAACACTGCGTGAGGATTTCAGCGAGCCGCTGCCGGGATTGCTGGTGCTGTGGGTGCCGGAGGCGGTCGATGAGGTGGAAGAGGGCCGCTGGCTGAAGCAGACCTTCGGCGAGCGGCTGTGGCTGGCGGTGCAGTTGCACCGCGGGCAGGACGATCAGCGGCGACTGGCTGCACTGCTGAGTCTGGCGGATGAACTGCAGATTCGGGCAGTGGCCAGTGGCGATGTGCACATGCACGCCCGTGGCCGGAGGGCCTTGCAGGACACCATGACCGCGATCCGCCATCACGTCCCGGTAGCGGAAGCCGGATTGCGCCTGCACCCCAATGGCGAGCGGCATTTGCGCAGCCTCGATGTGTTGCGCGAGTTGTATCCGCAGACCTTGCTGGACGAGTCGGTGAATCTGGCTCGCCGCTGCACCTTCGATCTGGGCGAGTTGCGCTATCAATACCCCAAAGAGCTGGTGCCCGAGGAACACAGCGCCAGTTCCTGGCTGCGGCACCTGACCGAGCAAGGCATCGCCTGGCGCTGGCCGAAAGGCGCACAACCCAAGGTACTCAAGCAGATCGACGATGAACTGGAGCTGATCGCCGAACTCGGCTACGAAAGCTACTTCCTCACCGTGCACGACGTGGTGCGCTTCGCCCGTGAGCAGAAAATCCTCTGCCAGGGCCGGGGGTCGGCGGCCAACTCGGCGGTGTGTTTTGCCTTGGGCATCACCGAGATCGATCCGGACCGCACCACGCTGCTGTTCGAGCGTTTCATGTCGAGGGAGCGCAACGAGCCGCCGGACATCGACGTGGATTTCGAGCACGAACGCCGCGAAGAAGTCCTGCAATACGTGTTTCGTCGTTATGGTCGCCGTCGTGCGGCGCTGACCGCGGTGGTCAGCACCTACCACGCTTCCGGCGCGATCCGCGATGTGGCCAAGGCGCTGGGTTTGCCGCCGGACCAGATCAATGCGCTGGCCGACTGCTGCGGCCACTGGAGCGATGACACGCCGCCCGTGGAGCGCCTGCGCGAAGGCGGTTTCGACCCGGAAAGTCCGCTGCTGCACCGGGTGCTGAGCCTGACCGGGCAACTGATCGGCTTCCCCCGGCACCTGTCGCAACACCCCGGTGGTTTCGTGATTTCCGAGCAACCGCTGGACACGCTGGTGCCGGTGGAGAACGCCGCCATGGCCGACCGCACGATTATCCAGTGGGACAAGGACGACCTCGATGCGGTCGGGCTGCTCAAGGTGGATATCCTCGCCCTCGGCATGCTCAGCGCGATCCGCCGCTGTTTCGACCTGCTGCGCCGTCATCGTAACCAGAAGCTGAGCCTGGCGACGATTCCGGCCGAGGATCGCGCCACGTACGACATGATCAGCCGCGCCGACACCATCGGTGTGTTCCAGATCGAGTCCCGGGCGCAGATGTCGATGCTGCCGCGCCTGCGCCCGCAAACCTTCTACGACCTGGTGATCGAGGTGGCCATCGTCCGGCCGGGGCCGATCCAGGGCGGCATGGTCCATCCGTACCTGCGCCGCCGGAACAAGGAGGAAGAGGAAACCTATCCGTCCCCGGAACTGGAAGTGGTGCTCAAGCGCACCCTTGGCGTGCCGCTGTTTCAGGAACAGGTGATGCAGATCGCCATTGTCGCCGCCGACTACAGCCCCGGTGAGGCCGATCAGTTGCGCCGCTCCATGGCCGCGTGGAAACGCCACGGCGGGCTGGAGCCGCACAAGGAACGATTGGCCGCCGGCATGAAGAAAAACGGCTACTCCCCGGAATTCGCCGCGCAGATCTTCGAGCAGATCAAGGGCTTCGGCAGTTACGGTTTCCCTGAATCCCACGCTGCCAGTTTTGCCTTGCTGACCTATGCCAGTTGCTGGCTCAAGTGCCACGAACCGGCGGCGTTCGCCTGCGCGCTGATCAACAGTTGGCCGATGGGGTTCTACAGCCCGGATCAGATTCTTCAGGACGCGCGCCGGCATCATTTGCAGATCCGCCCGGTGGACGTGCGCGCCAGTGACTGGGATTGCAGCCTGGAGCCGATCACCGGCGAGCAACCGGCCATCCGCATGGGCCTGCGGATGATCAAGGGCTTTCGCGAGGAGGATGCGCGCAGCATTGAAAGCGCGCGGGCGAGGGGGGCGTTTGCCGATGTCGCCGATCTGGGCGAACGGGCCGGGCTCGACAGTCGCGCCCAGGCGCTGCTGGCCGATGCCGGGGCATTGCGCGGTCTGGCCGGTCATCGTCATCGGGCCCGCTGGGAAGTGGCCGGGGTGCAGAAACAGCTAGGGTTGTTTGCCGGGTTGCCGAGTCAGGAAGAGCCGGATGTGCTGCTGCCGACGCCGAGTGTCAGCGAAGACCTGTTCACCGATTACGCCACACTGGGCACTACGCTGGGGCCGCACCCGCTGACGTTGTTGCGCAACGAGTTGCGGGCACGGCGCTGCCGCAGTTCCCGGGAGTTGCTGGAAGTCGAGCATGGTCGGCCGGTCAGCGTGGCGGGGCTGGTGACCGGTCGCCAGCGGCCGGGCACCGCCAGCGGCGTGACCTTCGTGACCCTGGAAGACGAGTTCGGCAACGTCAACGTGGTGGTCTGGCGCGATCTGGCCGAGCGTCAGCGCCAGGTGCTGGTGGGCTCGCAATTGCTCAAGGTCGATGGCCGCTGGGAGCGGGAAGGCGAGGTGCGGCACCTGATTGCCGGACGCCTGAGCGATCTGACTCCGCTGCTCAACGGCATCCGCGTACAGAGCCGCGACTTCCACTGATCAGCGCTGTGGCCAGAACCGCTCGCCACCCCCCGGCGCTTCCGTCCACGCTTGCAACGAGCGGGTCGGCAAATCGAAGTAATCCCGGGTCCGCGCATAACCATGCCCGCCCATGCGCCCGATCGCATCCAGCCCCAATTGATCGATGTACAGGGTTTTCGGGTCGATCAACTCGTCGCGCACATGGGCCATCAACACCTCGCCAAAAATGATCTCCCGGGATTGACCGATGTTCAGCGCCATCATCCGTCGGCATTCCAGCGCCACGGGTGCTTCGCCGATTCGCGGGCATTTGACCGCGGTGCCGGGAATCGCTGTCAGGCCGGCAGCGGTCAATTCATCGAAACCCGGCGCAAACGGCACGGCGCAGACGTTCATGGCCTCCACCAGTGCATCGCTGACGATGTTGACCGTGAACTCCTGATTCATCTGGATATTGCGCGTGGTGTCCTTCGGGCTCTGATCGCCGTAGTTCTCCACGCCGAGCGCGAGAATGGGCGGATCTGCCGACAGGGCATTGAAAAAACTGAACGGCGCGGCATTGACCCGGCCTTCGCCGTCGATGGTGGTGACCAGAGCAATCGGGCGCGGCACCACGCTGCCGATCAGAATCTTGTATTTTTCCCGTGGGCTCAGTTGGCTGAAGTCGAAGCTGTGCATGGCAGTGTTCTCTAAAGAAGGGGATCGATGGCGCTCAACGGCGCTTCGGCGCTGTAGTCGTCGGCGAACGCAATGGCCGGCTGGAACAGGGTTTTCCAGTCCGGTCGGCCAAAGGCCCGGTCGCTGTGGCTGCGCATCAGTTTTTCGTATTGGCGCTGGGCCTGGCGTTGCAGAGAGGGGTAGTCGACGCCGATGACCTGACCGTTCTGCATCACGCAGCGACCGTCGATGTAACTGGCGATGCAGTCGTCGCCGCGTCCGGCCAGCAACAGGTTTTTCAGTGGATCGAACAGCGGGCCCAGATGCAGGCCGCGCAGATTGAACACGGTGATATCCGCTTTGGCGCCGGGCGCCAGGCGACCGAGGTCGTCACGGCCCAGCGCCTTGGCGCCGCCGAGAGTGGCGGCGTTGTACAGGTCGAGGCTGCTGGTCAGCGATGGACCACCTTCCATGAGCCGGGCGATGTTCAGGCCGTGGCGCATGTTCTCCAGCAGGTCTGCCGGCCAGGTGTCGGTGCCGAGGGCGAAGTTGATGCCTTTGGCACGATAGCGGCCGAACGAATTCAGCGCCTCGCCGTCACGGGCGAACACCAGCGGGCAGTGCACCAGACTGGCGCCGCCGTCGATGACCCGCTGCAGATCGTCATCGCCCGAGGTGTAGAGGCCGTGGGGCAGCAGGCTGCGCGGGGTGAGCAGGTCGAGTTGCTGCAACCAGCCCAGCGGCGATGTACCGCGCAGCTGTTCGACCATCGCCACTTCACCCGGCGCCTGACAGCAATGCAGGCGCATCGGTGCGTTCAGTTCGCGACTCAAGGCGGACGTACGCTCAAGCAGCGCCGGGGTGCAGGTCTGGATGCGATCCGGCAGCAGCGCGCCGCGAATCAACCCGGCGTGGGCGCCATCGAAATCCTTGAAAAACCGTTCGGCCGCGTCCAGTCCCGCCAGGCCCCGAGCCTCATCCCAGTGATGGGCGAGGGTGCCGTCGGCGCGCCAGTAACTCATGCCGCTCATGTAGCAGGGACCGAGGTACGTGCGCAGCCCCAGTTCGCCCGCCACGTTGGCGACAGCGGCAAACTCGTCGTAGGTCTCCGCCCATTCGCGGTAGTACATCGAGGTGATCGGCATGGCCGTGGTAATGCCGTTGCGGATCAACTGAGTGAAGGCGTAGCGGTATTTGAAGACCTCTTCCTCGGGGCTGAATGACTCACGCGGGCCGGCCGCCAGATACTCCGCCGACCACATGCGGCCCATGGTGCGCTCGTCGCCGTTGTCCAGGGTCAGCACCGTGGAATCGAGATCGCCGAGGGCGTCCAGGTCGATGAAGCCGGGACCGATCAGTGCGTTGCCGTAGTCGATCCACTGATCCACCGGCCCTTGATAACCGCGCCCGACAAACTCGATGCGCGACCCGGCGAACACCACTTCGCCGTCGCGCCACAGCACATGTTGCGTGCCGTCGAAACCGACCACGCAACCGGCCTTCAGGCCGATGCGTTTCACAGACGGCTGCCCAGCAAACGACCGCCGCTGGCGATCAGTTCGCCGCCGCGATAGACCTGACGCACCGGCCGCGCGACCACCGCTTCACCGAGGGTTTCCACCGGCATCAGCAGAAAGTCCGCCGGCCGGCCGACGGCGAAGCCGTAATCCTCGATCCCCAATGCGCGCGCACCGTTGACCGTCGCCGCGTCGAACGCCGCCGCCAGTTCATCGTCCTTGCCCAGATCAAAACGGAAGGCCAGCAGCATCGCCCGTTCCAGCATGTCGCCATTGCCCATCGGCGACCACGCATCACGAATGCCGTCGGAACCCAGACACACGTTGACGCCGGTCTCGCGCAGCGCCAGGAAGGGTGGAACGGCGCAATCGGCCGGCGCCGAACTCATCAGCGAAATGCCCAGTGCAGCAAGGCGTTCGGCGACCGGTTTGACCTGACTCCACGGCAGCATGCCCAGGCAATAGGCGTGGCTGATCATCACCCGGTTGTGCAGGTTGAAACGCTCGGTGTAATCGGCGATCCGGGCGATCTGCCACAGGCCCAGTTCACCTTTGTCATGCAGGTGAATGTCGACGCCACGCTGGAATTCGCTGGCCAGTTTGAACACGAAATCCAGTTGCGCGATCGGGTCATTGTCGATGCCGCAGGGGTCAAGCCCGCCGACGTTTTCCACGCCCAGGGCCATGGCTTCACGCATCAGCTCGGCAGTGCCGGGGCGGCTGATCAGGCCGGTTTGCGGGAAGACCACCAGCTGCAGGTCGATCAGGTCGTTGTAGGTTTCGCGCAGTTGTTGCATGGCCTCGACGTGGCGCAGGCCGAATTCCGGGTCGATGTCGACGTGGCAGCGCATCGTCAGCGAACCCCGGGCGATGCAGTTCTCCAGCAGGGCGCCGGCGCGTTCGGCAATTGGCGCTTTGACTTCGCGCAGCACGCGGCGCTCGTTGCTGATGTAGTCCTTGAGCGTCGGGCCGGCGCTGTTCGGGCGCCAGGGTTGGCCGTAGAGGGTCTTGTCGAGGTGGACGTGGCTTTCCACCAGCGGGGCGGTCAGGAGCTGGTTCTGGCCGTCGATGTCGGTGGCGGCCAGCGGCGTATTCGAGGCCGGACGGCGTTGGGTGAAGCGGCCGTTTTCGATCAGCAGGTCTTCGGCGGGGGCGCCGTAGGGGCGGATGTTTCTGAGCCAGCGGGGGTGGGACATTTCATACCTCTGTTTCTAGGTTGTCTGGGCGGGCCTCATCGCTGGCAAGCCGGCTCCCACAGGGATTTGTGTCACTCAGAGATCCAATGTGGGAGCGAGCCTGCTCGCGATGGTCTCGACGCGGTCTTGAGTCAGGCGATCAACCTTTGAGCTTCGACCAGATCCGATCCTGCAGCTCCCGCGCCTTGTTGCTGCATTCCTTCTCCGGGCGCAGGCGCGAGGCGTACTCCTCGGGCATGTTGATCGCGTCCATGACCTTCCATTTCGCATCCAGCAACTGATCGCTCTGAATCCCGTTGGCATAGGCAATCGCGTTGGACACGGCCGCCGCGTTCTCGGGCTTCATCATCCAGTCGATGAAGATCTTCGCGTTGCCCGGATGCGGCGCGCTTTTCGGTACGGCGAAGTTGTCCTGGAACATCGCCAGGCCTTCTTTCGGGTACACGTATTTGATCGTGCTCTTCTGCAACGTGGCGCGGGCCGTCGAGCCGTTCCAGTTCTGCATCATGATCACTTCGCCCGAGGCCATGCGGTCGACGGTGTTGTCGGAGCTGTACATCTTCAAAAACGGTTTCTGCTTTTGCAGCAGTTCGAGGATGCGCTTGGCGTCCTGCGGGTTTTCCGTGCATTCGTCGACGTTCAGGTAATGACTGGCGGCATTGATCACGCTGCTGGAGGTGTCGAGGGCGGCGAGCTGGCCTTGCAGTTCCTTGCGCGGCTCAAAGAACTCTTTCCACGAATCATCGAGCTTGCCGCCCGGCACCCGTGCGCTGTCATAGGAAAACCCGGTGGTGCCCCACAGGTAAGGCGCCGAAAACTTGCGGCCCGGGTCGAAGCTCGGGTCGCGGAACGGGCCTTTGACGTACTGGAAGTTGCTCAGGGTCGGGGCGTCGATTTCCAACAGCAGGTCCTGCTTGATCAGCGTCTGCATGATCGACTGCGACGGCACGATCACGTCATACGCGGCGCCGCCGGCCTGCAACTTGGCGAGCAGGGTTTCGTTGCTGTCGTAGCCGTCCATGGTGACCTTGATCCCGGTCTCCTTTTCGAACTTGGCCAGCAAGTCCACCGGGTAGTAATCGGTCCAGTTGTAGAAGAACAATTGCTTGGGCTCGGCGGCGTGGGCGCCGAACGCGGTGAAACAACTCAGGGCCAGACCGGATAGTGCCAGACGCATGTTTTTCACTTTCATGAGCGCGCTCCAGGTTTATTGTTGTTTGCCGCGTTGGCCGAGCCAGAAGGCCAGCACCACCAGCACGATGGAAATCACCAGCATCAGGGTTGAAATCGCGTTGATTTCAGGTGTTACGCCAGCCTTGATCGCCGAGAAGATGTACACCGGCAACGTGGTCGAACCGGGCCCGGCGACGAAGAAGGTCATGATGAAATCGTCGAGGCTGACCACGAACGCCAGCACCGATCCGGACAGCACCGCCGGCCACAGCAGCGGCAAGGTCACGCGGCGGAACACTTGCCACGGGTTGGCGTACAGGTCGTTGGCGGCTTCCAGCAGGCTCTTGTCCAGATCGTTGAGCCGCGCGCGGATCGGCAGGTAGGCGAACGGAATGCAGAAGCCGATGTGCGCGACGATCACCGTCATCAGCCCGAGCTTGATGCCCAGCGCCATGAACAGCAGCAGGGTGGCCACGGCGGTGACGATCTCCGGCAGGATCAGCGGCAGGTTGATCCCGCCTTCGACCATTTTCTGCCCGTAGAACGGCCGGTAGGTCGCCAGCGCCGCCAGCAGTGCAATCGCCGTGGCGCAGACTGTGGCGATGGTCGCGACGATGATCGAATTCAGCGCTGCGGTCTGGATCGACGGGTTGGCCAGGATCCGCCCGTACCAGGCGAACGAGAACTCGGTCCACACCGTCGCCGAGCGGTTGGCGTTGAAGCTGTAGGCGATCAACACCAGGATCGGCACGTACAGATAGGCGAGGATCAGCAGGCTGATTTCCCGGGTCGCCGGGAGTTTTTTCAGGTGCAGAGAGATCATGCTTTCGCTCCCCGGTTCAGGGTTTTCGCCGCGCTGCGGCTGTACAGGGCGTAGAGCACCAGTGACAACAGCAGAATCCCCAGCAGCAGGAACGACAGCGAACTGCCCAGCGGCCAGTTGCGTGCGGTGCCGAATTGCTGCTGGATCAGGTTGCCGATCATCAGGGTCTTGCCGCCGCCGAGGATCGCCGGGGTGATGAAGGCGCCGAGGCTCGGCACGAACACCAGCAACGCACCGGCAATCACGCCGGGCATCGACAGCGGCAGGATGATCCGCCGCAGCGCATGCCAGCGATTGGCGCCCAGGTCATAGGCGGCTTCCACCAGACGCCAGTCGAGTTTTTCCAGGGTCGAGTAGATCGGCAGAATCATGAACGGCAAGAAGCTGTAGACCAGACCGACGCTCACGGCGAAGTCGTTGTACAGCAGGGTGATGCCGCCGGCACTCGGGAACAGCGCGTTGAGGCTCTGGGCGACCCAGCCCTGTTCGCGCAGGATGATCAGCCACGCGTAGTTGCGGATCAGCAGGTTGGTCCAGAACGGAATGGTGATGAGCAACACCATCAGGTTGCGTCGGCGCGGGGTCAGGCTCGACATCCACAGCGCCACCGGAAACCCGAACAGGAAGCACAGCACGGTGGTGCCGCCGGCCTGGAACACCGAACGCAACAGCGCTTGGGCGTAGACCCAGTTGAGCTCCAGTTCGCCGTCAAAACCCTCCTGGAAAAACAGCTGCACGTAACTTTGCAGTTGCCATTGGGCCTGCCAGTCGACGCCGCCGTAGGTGTTGCGCGGCAGCAGGCTGATGTAGCCCATGATCCCCAGCGGAATGGCGATCAGGGCGAGCAGGGTCAACACCACCGGGCTGAGCAACAGCGCGCGGTTGAGAGAGGGGGAAGTGCTGCTGACGCTCATCTCAGGCCTCCATCAACAGACAGGCCTGGGGCGGCAGGTGCACCGCCACGGGCTCGCCGACTGCACGACCACGGTTCAGGCCTTCGTTGTTTTCCCGCAGAATGACTTTGATGTCGTTGTTCAAACGGCACTGGTACAGCGTCGCGGTGCCGACATACAGCACCGCCTCGATTACCCCGCGCAGGTGATGCGGTTGATCCGCTGCGACCAGTTGCGAGCGCTCGGGCCGAAATGCCAGTTGCACGCTGCTGCCATTGACGCCTTGCGGCGGGCAGGGGATTTCCACCGGCATGCCGCTGGGCACGAAGAGGTTTTCGTTGTGGTCGCCGCGCTTGAGCTCGCCGGGGAGGAAATTGATGTCGCCGATGAACTGGGCGACGAAACGGTGCTGCGGGCGTTCATAGATGTCGGTCGGGGTGCCGATCTGCAGGATCTTGCCGGCGGACATCACCGCGATCCGGTCGGACAGGGTCAGGGCTTCTTCCTGATCGTGGGTGACGAAGATGAAGGTGATCCCGGCTTCCTGCTGCACGCGCTTGAGTTCGACCTGCATTTCCTTGCGCAGCTTCAGGTCCAGCGCCGACAGCGGCTCGTCGAGCAACAGCACTTTCGGCTTCGGCGCCAAGGCCCGGGCCAGCGCCACGCGTTGCTGCTGGCCGCCGGATAATTCCGCCGGTTTGCGCCCGGCCAGGTGCTCCATCTGCACCAGCGCGAGCATCTCGTCGACCCGTCCCGGAATTGTCTTGCGATCAAGACCCTGCATCTCGAGGCCGAAGGCGATATTCTGCGCGACACTCATGTGCGGAAACAGCGCGTAACTCTGGAACACCGTGTTGACCCGACGCTTGAACGGCGGCAGGTGATTGACCGTTTCCCCCGCCAGACGGATCTCGCCGTCGCTGACGTGTTCGAAACCGGCGATGGTGCGCAGCAGGGTGGTCTTGCCGCAGCCCGAGGGGCCGAGGAGGGTGAAAAACTCGTTGTCGGCGATGTTCACCGACACGTTGTCGAGGGCTGGCGCCAAGCCAGGGTCATCAGAATACCGCTTGGATACGTTACGCACTTCAATGGCTATTGCTTGACCCATAATGGTGCAATCCTCTAATTATTGTATGCAATATCTGAATGCAATTTAGAAATACCCGGATTAATCTGCTGGCGCAACCCCCCATTTCCCTGACTGAGTCGTTCGTCGGGCAGCGTCGCCAGCGTTGAAGGAGCTTCCAAATGACCGAGAAAAAAACGGAAACCACGGTCGACCGCGTCTACCAAGGGGTTTACGAGGCGATCAGCAAGCGTTCGCTGCGTCCGGGGATGAAGCTGGGCGAGGCGTCGCTGGCGGAATTGTTCAATGTCAGCCGCACGTCGGTTCGCGCGGCGCTCAAGCAATTGGAGGCCGACGGACTGGTCACCACCGAGCCCAATAAAGGTGCGTCGGTGTCGCTGCCCAGCGATGAGGAAATCCGTTCGCTGTTCGAAACCCGGCGCCTGATCGAGATCGGCATCGTCACCGAACTGTGCCGGCGCAAGGACTCTGCGGCGATGCAGGATTTGCGTGACCACCTGCTGCTGGAAGACGAAGCCCACGAAGCCGGCGATCACGAGCGGCTGATTCACCTGCTCGGCGAGTTCCACATCAAACTCGCCCGTAGCCTGAATAACCCGGTGTTGCTCGACTGGTTTCAGAAGCTGATTTCCCGCGCCTCGCTGTACGCCGCCGCGCTGGATGACGACAGCCACGAAGCCTGCCGTGATGACGAGCACCTGCGGTTGATCGAGTACATCGAGGCCGGCAATCAGAGCGCCGCGATCGAGCTGACCTGCATGCACCTGGACGGCATCCAGAAGGCGATCCTCGACGTCGCTGCGAAAATGAAGACCGGCTACCATCCGCTCAAACACCTGATCGGAGTGTGAGCGTCGAGTGCAGGTGAAATCGGCTATACCTCTAATGAAACCATCGCTGCCCGACACGCTCGAAACAGACGGGCGTGGCGTTTGAACGCGCGGCGATAGAACCGGACCCACTACAAGGCGTTGAAGCAGCTGATGCAGTTTTTATCCGATAGCCATGGGTGTGACGGCTGGCAAGGCGAGATGGCCGGGCGCATTCGTGCGTTTGACTGGAGCAGGACTGATCTGGGCCCCCTCGAAACCTGGCCGGCCAGCCTGTGCAGCACGGTCCAGCTGATGCTGGCCTCGCCGCTGCCGATGGTCATGCTCTGGGGTCATGCCGGTTACATGATCTACAACGACGCCTATTCGCGATTTGCCGGCGGCCGGCATCCGTACCTGCTCGGATCGCCGGTGGAACTGGGCTGGCCGGAGGTGGCCGATTTCAACCGGCATGTGGTCGACACCTGTCTGGCCGGCGGCACCCTGGAATATCGCAACAAGGTATTGGTGTTGCTGCGCGACGGCGTGCCCGAGGATGTCTGGCTCGATTTGTATTACAGCCCGGTGGCCAACGATGCCGGTGTGCCTTCGGGCGTGATGGCGATGGTGGTGGAGACCACTGAACTGGTTTTGTCCGAGCGTCTGCGCCAAGCCGCTGAAGATGCCTATCGCGCCGATAACGAGCGGGTGCGCCTGGCACTCAATGCCGGGGCATTGCTCGGCTCGTTTGTCTGGGACGTCAGGAACAACGTGCTGTCGGCCGACGAGCGTTTTGCCCGGACATTTTCCTACCCGCCTGATCAAGACCTGAGCAACCTGCCGCAGCATATCGCCGAGACGCGCATTCATCCGGACGACCGTAATTGGGTACAGGAGTGCGTGGAGAATTCGGTGCGTACCGGCGAGCCCTACAACGCCGAGTACCGGGTGGTGCGTGCCGATGGCAGTTGTCTGTGGGTGCTCGCCAGCGGTGCTTGCGAATTCGACGAGCAGGGCCGGCCGTTCCGTTTCCCCGGTGTGCTGATCGATATTCACGAGCGCAAGACCGCCGAGGAATCGCTGCTCAAGTTCACCCGCAACCTCGAACAGCGGGTAGCGGATGAAGTCGAGGCGCGCCTCGCCGCGGAAGAGCAATTGCGTCAGTCGCAGAAGCTCGAAGCCATCGGCGGCCTTACGGGCGGCGTGGCCCATGACTTCAACAACCTGCTGCAAGTGATCGCCGGCAATCTGCACCTGCTGGCTCGCCATGAACCGGACAATGCCAACGTCCAGCGTCGGGTCAGCGCCTCGCTGGCGGCGGTGGAGCGCGGCGCCAAGCTGTCTTCGCAACTGCTCGCGTTTGCCCGGCGTCAGCCGCTGTCGCCGGCGGTGTGCAATCCCCGCCAGATCTTCGAAGGCGTGGGCGAGTTGCTGCAACGGGCGCTGGGCGAAACCATTCAGATCGATGTGCAACTGCCTGTTGAGCCTTGGCACATCAACGTTGACCGCAATCAACTGGAAAACGCCATTCTCAATCTGGCGATCAATGCCCGGGACGCCATGAAGGGCGAGGGCACGATTGTGCTCGGCGCCTCCAACCTCTCACTGGACCGGGCGTTCTGTTCGGGCAAGGGCATCGTGCCGGGGGATTTCGTGCGGGTTTCGGTCAGTGACAGCGGCGTGGGCATTGCCCCGCACATGCTCGAGCAGGTGTTCGAACCGTTTTTCACCACCAAGGCCGACGGCCAGGGCACTGGCCTGGGCTTGAGCATGGTGTTCGGCTTCGTCAAGCAGAGCGGCGGGCATGTGGAGATCGACAGTCGGATCGGCGAAGGCACGCGGGTGCAGTTGTACTTTCCACGCAGCCTGCGCCCCGTGCTCGATGACTCGCCGAGCGTCAATCATCAGCAGGCGGGTGGTCACGAGACGATCCTGGTGGTCGAAGACAACGAAGCGGTGCGCACCTCGGCGGTCGAACTGTTGCGCGAAGAAGGCTACCGCGTGCTGATCGCCGGCAACGGCGATGCGGCCATGCAGATGTTGATGGAAGGCGCGCGGGTCGACCTGATCTTCACCGACGTGGTCATGCCCGGTCTTATCAAAAGCTCCGATCTGGCGGCGTGGGCCAAGGTGCAAATGCCGCCGGTGGCCGTGCTGTTCACCTCGGGCCACACCCGCGACATCATCTCGCGCAACCACCAGCTCAGCCCCGACACCCATTTGCTCGGCAAGCCCTATGGCCCCGAAGCACTGCTGCAGATGATCCGTTCCGTGCTCAGCACCTGAGCTCCAATCCCCTGACCAAGGCTGGCCGATGACTTCCAGACGCAATTCCAGTTCTGCCGCCGGCATGGTTCGCGTGCGCGGTGCCCGTGAACACAATCTGAAGAACGTGGACGTCGACATTCCTCGCGATGCACTGGTGGTGTTCACCGGGGTGTCGGGTTCGGGCAAGTCGTCGCTGGCGTTTTCGACGCTGTATGCCGAAGCCCAGCGGCGCTATTTCGAATCGGTGGCGCCCTATGCGCGGCGGCTGATCGATCAGGTCGGCGTGCCGGACGTCGATTCCATCGAAGGCCTGCCCCCGGCCGTGGCCCTGCAGCAACAGCGCGGCACGCCGAGCACGCGCTCGTCGGTGGGCAGCGTCACCACGCTCTCGAGCCTGATCCGAATGCTGTACTCGCGCGCCGGCAGCTATCCGCCGGGGCAGCCGATGCTCTACGCCGAGGACTTCTCACCGAACACGCCACAAGGCGCCTGCCCGCAATGCCATGGACTGGGCCGGGTCTACGAGGTCACCGAGGCGTTGATGGTGCCCGATCCGAATCTGACTATCCGCCAGCGCGCCGTGGCGTCCTGGCCGCTGGCCTGGCAGGGGCAGAACCTGCGCGACATCCTGGTGACCATGGGCATCGATGTCGATATCCCGTGGCGCAAGCTGCCGAAAAAACAGCGTGACTGGATCCTCTTCACCGAGGAAACACCGACCGTTCCGGTGTACGCCGGGCTGACGCCGGAAGAAACCCGCGTCGCCCTCAAGCGCAACATGGAGCCAAGCTATCAAGGCACCTTCACCGGCGCCCGGCGCTACATCCTGCACACGTTCACCCATTCGCAAAGCGCGCTGATGAAGAAACGCGTGTCGCAGTTCATGCTCGGCAGCCTGTGCCCGCTGTGCGATGGCAAGCGCCTCAAGCGCGAGGCGCTGTCGGTGACGTTTGCCGGGCATGACATTGGCGAGTTGTCGCGGATGCCGCTGCTGCAAGTTGCCGAAGTCTTGAAACCGGTGGCGGACCCGAGCTGGCTGGAACACGCCGATGAAACCGGCGAAACCCTGAGCCACAGTCAGACCCGCGAAGCCCGGCAACAACGCGTGGCCCATGGCGCCAGCGGCCACGCCAACGCGCCGGACGTGCGCCATACGCCGAACCTGTCGCTGGAAAAACGCCTGGCCGCGCAGCGCATTGCCGAGGACTTGCTGGAGCGGGTCAGCACCCTGACCGATCTCGGGCTCGGATATCTGGCGCTGGAGCGCAGCACGCCGACCCTGTCGTCCGGCGAATTGCAACGCCTGCGACTGGCCACTCAACTGGGCTCGCAATTGTTCGGCGTGATCTACGTGCTCGACGAACCCTCCGCCGGCCTGCACCCGGCGGACGGCGAGGCGCTGTTCGAGGCCTTGCAGCGTCTGAAGGCCGACGGCAACAGCGTGTTTGTGGTCGAGCACGATCTGGACACCATGCGCCGCGCCGACTGGCTGATCGACGTCGGCCCGGCGGCCGGTGAAAAGGGCGGGCAGATTCTCTACAGCGGCCCGCCACCGGGGCTGGCCGCGATCGAGGACTCGCAGACCCGCGCCTATCTGTTCGCCGAACAGCAACGGTCGACCCGTACGGCGCGCAAACCGTCGGGCTGGCTGAAGCTCGACGGTGTCACCCGCAACAACCTGAATAACCTCAGCGCCGAATTTCCCCTGGGCTGTTTCACCTCGGTCACCGGTGTTTCCGGTTCGGGCAAATCCAGTCTGGTCAGCCAGGCGCTGCTGGAACTGGTCGGCGCGCAGCTCGGGCGCAGCGTCAGTGACGCCGAGCCGGAAGAACTCAATCTGGAAGACGATACCCCGTCTGCCAGCACCGGCCAGGTCAGCGCCGGGCTGGAGTCGATCAAGCGTCTGGTGCAGGTTGATCAGAAACCCATCGGCCGCACGCCGCGTTCGAATCTGGCGACCTACACCGGGCTGTTCGACAACGTGCGCAAGTTGTTCGCCGCGACCGACGAGGCGAAAGCGGCGGGTTACGACGCCGGGCAGTTTTCCTTCAATGTCGCCAAGGGTCGCTGCCCGACCTGCGAAGGCGAGGGGTTTGTCAGTGTCGAGTTGTTGTTCATGCCCAGCGTTTATGCGCCGTGCCCGACCTGCCATGGCGCGCGTTACAACCCCGAAACCCTGGCCATCCTTTGGCAGGGCTTGAGCATCGCGCAGGTGCTGCAGCTGACGGTGGACGAGGCGGTGACGGTGTTTGCCGAGCAACCGGCGATTCGCCGTTCGCTGGAGGTGCTGCGCGACATCGGTCTCGGTTACCTGCGCCTCGGGCAGCCGGCGACCGAGTTGTCCGGCGGCGAAGCCCAGCGCATCAAACTGGCCACCGAACTGCAGCGCAACCAGCGCGGGGCGACGTTGTATGTGCTGGATGAACCGACCACCGGCCTGCACCCGCGCGATGTCGACCGCTTGCTGGAGCAACTGGATACGCTGGTGACGGCGGGGCACACGGTGATCGTGGTCGAGCATGAAATGCGCGTGGTGGCGCAGAGCGACTGGGTGATCGACATCGGCCCGGGCGCGGGGGATCAGGGCGGCCAGATCGTCGTGGCCGGAACGCCGCAGAAAGTGGCGGCGAGCAAGAAGAGCCGGACTGCGCCGTTTCTAGCCCGTGCCTTGAACCGATAACTGCGTCGCCTAGGCGGGCCTCATCACGGGCTTGCACGCAATGGCGGTGTATCAGGCGCCGTCGAGCGTGCGGCGAACCTTGTCCAGCAACTCGCGGATCTGGAACGGTTTGACCAGCATCTCCATGCCGGCCCCGAGGAACACCTGGCGGTTGATCGCGGTTTCCGCGTAACCGGTCATGAACAGGATCGGCAGCGCTTCACGCCAGCCCCGGGCAACGTCCGCCAGTTCACGGCCGGTCATGCGTGGCAGACCCACATCGGTCAGCAGCAGGTCGATCGACGAGTCGTTTTGCAAGCGCTCCAGCGCGGTTTCGATATCGGCCGCCTGGGTGCAGCGGTAACCAGCGTCCTCCAGCACTTCGGTGACGAACAGGCGCACCGCCGGCATGTCTTCGACGATCAACACATGTTCGCCCGAGCCTTGCGGATCGATGGTCACCGGGGCCACATCGACAGCGGTCGGATCACTGGTGGCCGGCAGCATGATCGTCACTTCGGTGCCGCGTCGCGCCACGCTGCGGATGTGCGCATCGCCACCGGATTGACGAGCGAAACCGTAGATCGTCGACAGCCCCAACCCGGTGCCCTGGCCCAGCGGTTTGGTGGTGAAAAACGGCTCGAACACCTTATCGATGACGCTGTGCTCGATGCCGGTACCGTCATCGCGCACCGATAGCGCCACATAGGAACCATCGGCGAGGTTCGGGTCGCCGTGGGAATACGCCGCGTAAGTGCTGACCCAGATATTGCCGCCCCGTGGCAATGCGTCCCGGGCGTTGATCACCAGGTTGAGCACTGCGCTTTCGAGCTGGATCGGATCGACCAGCGCGATGGCAGGTTTGGTGGTCATTTCCAGTTTGAGGGCGATGCGTTCGCCGATGGTGCGCACCAGCAACTCTTCCAGCGAGCGGACGTGCTTGTTGATGTCCACCGGACGGGTGTCGAGCGGTTGCTGGCGGGCAAAAGCCAGCAGGCGATGGGTGAGCGAGGCCGCGCTCATCGCCGAACTCAGGGCCGCTTCGGCATAGAACTGGACCTTGTCCGGGCGCGCATCGGCGACGCGTTTCTGGATCAGTTCGAGGCTGGTGATGATCCCGGTCAGGAGGTTGTTGAAGTCGTGGGCGATGCCGCCGGTGAGTTTGCCCAGCGCATCCATTTTCTGTACTTGCAGCAGTTGCGATTCGGCACGCACCCGGTCGGCGACTTCCTTGGCCAGTTGCGTGGTGGTGTCGTCCAGCCGCGCCAGGTGCGAGCGTTCGCGATGGCGGTGTTCGGTGACGTCTTCGACGAACACCAGGCTCAGTTTCGGGGTGCGGTAGGGGGAAATCTGCCACTCGGTTTCGCGGATCTCGCCCTGCACGCGCATGTTCAGCGTGCCTTTCCAGCGTTCGCCATCCACCAGCCGCAGGCGCAGTTCGTCGAGGATCGCGCTCTGATCCTCGGCGAAGCATTCGCTGAGGGTCTGCGGGTCGCGGTTGTCCTGGATCAGTTGGGAGAAAGCGTGGTTGCACTCGTGGACTTTCAGGTCGGCATCCAGCACCGCGATGGGCGCGGAGATGTTGACGAAGATCTCGCGGAAACGCGCCTCGCTTTCGCGCAACGCGTTCTCCGTGTCGCGCACCCGAAGCAGGGTGCGCAATGTTGCCAGCAGCACATCGGGATCGACCGGGTGAATCAGATACGCATCGGCACCGGCATCGAGACCGGTGATGATGTCGCCGGTCTGGATCGACGCGGCCGACACGTGGATCACCGGGAGCAGCGCGGTGCGGGCGTCGGCGCGCAGTTCGCGGACAATATCGAAGCCGCTCATGTCCGGCAGGTTGACGTCGAGAATCAACGCGTCGAGCTTTTCACTGGCGATCAACGCCAGGCCTTCGCCACCGGTGCCGGCCTCTGACACCTCATAGCCGTGGCGTTCCAGCCGCCGGCGCAAGGCGTAACGGGTGGCGACGTTGTCGTCGACAATCAACAGACGGATGTCATGTTTCATCGACGCTCTCCTGGGCGATCGCCAACGGGATGATCACGAAAAAGCACGAACCCACGCTCGGGGTACTCTGGACGCCGACCTCGCCACCGAGCAGTTCGGCGAAGCGTTTGCACAGGGACAATCCGAGCCCGGTGCCGCGCAGGCGTTTTTGCAGCGGCGAGTCGACCTGAGAAAAGTCTTCAAACAAGGTGCCGTGCAGCTCCGAAGCGATACCGATACCGGTGTCGCTGACGGCGAACCGTACCTTGTCCTCACCCTCAAGGCGTGCCGAGATCCTTACTTCACCACGGGTGGTGAATTTCAGCGAGTTGGAAATGAAGTTGCGCAGGATCTGCGCCAGCTTCTTGTCATCGGTGTAGAGACGCGGCAGGCCCACTGGCTCTTCGAAAATGAGGTCTACGGCAGTGGCGTCGACAATCGGACGGAACATTCCGCGCAACGCCGCGAACAGGTCGAACATGTCGAACCACGCAGGCGAAATGCTGATGCGTCCGGCCTCGATCTTCGCTAGGTCGAGCAGGTCGTCGACCATGTCGCTGAGTTCCCGGGCGGCGCTGCTGACGAAAGCCACCTGTTTGTGCTGCTCGGGGCTGAGCGGGCCGTCGAGTTCGTCGGCCAGCAGGCTGTTGATGCTCAGGATCGAGCCCAGCGGCGTGCGGAACTCGTGGCTCATGTACGACAGGAACCGGCTCTTCAGATCGGACGCCTGGCGCAGTTGTTCGGCCTGGGTGTCGAGTTCGGCGTACAGGGCCAGCACGCCCTGATTGGTTTCGTCGAGCTCTTCGCGCAACGCAGCGGTTTCGCTCTGCAACTGGGCGATCAACGCAGCCTGTTCGGCATTGCTCAGTGTCGGGGACTCAGCCATGGGCGGCCTCCAGGGCAACGACCAGCACCGTTACATCGTCGCGCCCGCGACAGAAATCGCGGTGCAGGACGGTGGCTATCACGGCGGGATGGCGATGCACCAGACCGGGGTAGTCTTGTAGATTCCAACGGGACTGCAAGCCATCGCTGTACATGATCAATAGATGTCCGTTCACGTGAGCATAGTCAAAGGGCTGGGCTTTTCGGTATTGGCCGCCGACGATCCCCGGGTGCGAGGCCAGTCCGCGCGACTTGTCGGAGGCGATCAGGCTGGCACCGATGTTACCGACGCCGGTGAACGACAGACTGGCACGCCCTGCGTGAAACTGCGCGAATGCCACTGCGCCACCCCGGCTCCCGATCATCTCGCGGTGCATGTCTTCCATCAGCAGCGTCGGCGCACCGAACGGGCTCAGGGCAAAGGCTTTCTCACCTGCACGGGCCGCACGCTCGGCGTCCTCGCCATGGCCCAGACCGTCGACGATCAAGGCACTGATGTCACGGCCATGAATCGCCAGATGCCAGACGTCGCCGCAGGCCGGATCGTTGTGCAGCGAGTGTTGGCTGACACCATACGGCATATCCAACTGCCGGTCGCTGCGCGGGTATAAACGAGCCAGCAGCACGGCGCCGCGATGGTCGGCATATACGTCGAAGACATCCGCCTGTCGAGCCACTGCACCGAGACCGATGCCCTGAGTACCACCGGTGGAAAAGCCGTCCGCCAGACACGCGTCCAGATCAAACCCCTGGGCACGGTCGACCGCAATCATCTCGATGCCGTCGTCACCCTGACGGGGCAACAGGCGCAGGTGCAATTCCCCGCGCCCGGCATGCTTGAGCACATTGCTCGCCAGCTCCGTGGCCACCAGCGCGACGCGGCCGGCATCGCTTTCGCCAAAACCGTGTTGCTCGGCCAGACGTTGCGCCGTACGCCGGGCATGGCCGATCTGGCTGCTGTCCTCGATCACCAACACCTGGGTCAATGTCCCGCTGATGTTCATGTCCATCGGGTGATCGTTATGCGAGTGCCTTTGCCGGGCTCGGTGTCCAGTTCAAATTCGTCCACGAGACGCTTTGCCCCGGTCAGGCCCAGGCCCAGACCGCTGCCGGAGGTCCAGCCGTCGGTCATCGCCAGTTTGATGTCGGGAATGCCCGGGCCTTCATCGCGAAAGGTCAGGCGCAGGCCGACCTTGTGGTTGTCGTCGAGGATCTGCCAGTCCATGTCTCCGCCACCGCCATACACCATGGTGTTGCGCGCCAGCTCGCTGACGGCGGTCACCAGTTTGGTCAGGTCGATCAGGCGCATGCCGCATTCGGTGGCCAGCTTGCGCGCCTGTTGCCGGGCCAGCACCACGTCCTGCTCGATGTTGATCGGTTGGGTACCGCTGCTGCGCACGGTCATTGCTGGCGTACTCGTTCCTGCAGCAGTTTCATGCCGCGCTCGACGTTCAGCGCGGTACTGACGCCTGGCAGGTACAGACCGAGCTCGACCAGGGTAATGGCGACCGCCGGCTGCATGCCGACGAGCATGGTTTCGGCGTCCATGATTTTCGACAGGCCGGAAATGGTGCCGATCATCCGGCCAATGAACGAATCGACCATGTCCAGCGCCGAGATGTCGATCAGCACCCCGCGCGCGGAGGTCTTGCTGATGCGTTCGGACAGGTCGTCCTGCAGGGTGAGGGCGAGCTGGTCGTGCATGTCGACCTGGATGGTCACCAGCAGGAAGTCACCCATCTGAAGAATCGGGATACGTTCCATTGTTCAGACCGTCTTGGTGAGGGTGATGCCCAGACGGGTCAGCGCCAGTTTCAACGCATCAGCCAGATTGGCTTTGGTGACCACGCCTTGCAGGTCGAGGCCCAGGTGCACGATGGTCTGGGCAATCTGCGGTCGCACGCCGCTGATGATGCAATCGGCGCCCATCAGGCGGATCGCGGTCACGGTCTTGAGCAGGTGTTGGGCGACCAGCGTGTCGACGGTCGGCACGCCGGTGATGTCGATGATGGCGATTTCCGAGCCGGTGTCGACGATGCGTTGCAGCAGCGATTCCATTACCACTTGGGTGCGCTGTGAATCGAGGGTGCCGATCATCGGCAGTGCGAGCACGCCATCCCACAGCTTGACCACCGGGGTCGACAGTTCCAGCAGTTCTTCCTGCTGGCGCTTGATCACCGCTTCACGGGATTTTTGGAAGGTACGGATGGTGTACAGACCGAAGGCATCGAACAATTCGGAAATTTCCCAAAGCTGTTCGGCGAGCAGGGCGGGCTGATCCTGATAATGGTTTTGCAGCAGGGCGAACAGCGGGCCCTTGAGCGAGAAAATGAAGCTGGCGGTCTGCTGGGAATCCTGACCGAGCTGGGCACGACTGTGGGAGAGTTTTTCGAGGAAGTGGCGCATGCCTTCCCAGCCCGGCGCGGTGATGTTGGTGCCGCTGTCGTTTTCCAGGCCGCTGACCACCAGTTGCAGGAATTCGCCGGTCTGTTGCTGTATGTCGTGTTCTTTGAGGTTGCGCGTAGCGCCGGTGGTTTGAAGCCCGTTGATCCATTCGCCCAGCAGTTGAACCTGATTGTTTTTAATCGCATTAAGTGTGCTGTTCTGCAGTGCTGCCATGTGCCTGTTGCTCCATTGCGAATAGGGGGCCGGTTCTTCGGGAAATGACCGGCGCGAAGTGAATGACCTTGGCCGTTCGAAATAGTTGTTCGTTCCCCCGAGGATATTTTTGATCTGCCGCAAGGAACGCACCGGTAACTCTAGTCGGCGCGGCCAGGAATGCTGATCTTTTGCCAGCAACAAAGCCCAACGCAAAGAGGCCGCGTCCAATGGAGGCGGCCTCTTTGTATACCTGGCGATTACTTGCTGGGGTGTTTGGCCTGCAGCTCTTTGGCGTGGGCCAGGTGTTTCTCCAGCGCCGGCAGCATTTTCTGCGCAAAGGCTTTGAGTTCGGTGGCGCCTTTGACTTTGTCGTCGGTCACGGTGTTGGCTTGTTTCTTGAACAGCTCGATGGTTTCTTCGTGAGCCTTCACCTGATTGTTGGCATAGGCGGCGTCGAACGACTCATCACGGACTTCGAGTATTTTTTCCTTGGCCTGTTTGACCAGAGTCGTGGTGTCCGGCACTTCGATGTCGTTGGCCTTGGCAATCGTCGCCAGTTCATCGTTGGCCTTGCCGTGGTCGGTGATCATCATGTTGGCAAACGCTTTGATGTCGGCAGATTGGCTCTTTTCCAGTGCCAGACGGCTGGTTTCGATTTCGGCGATGCCGCCGGCCGCTGCGTTATCGACGAAATCGTTGTCGGTGGCGGCAAAGGCCGAGCCCATGCCGGTGCTCAGGGCGACAGCCAGAAAAAGGTGACGCAGTTTGAATCCGTCCATTGGTGCTTCTCCACGCAGGTTTTTGTGAGCGTTATTCAATGGAGGGAGTTCGCCGACCAAAGGTTTTATCGCATTTGCGAAAGGGCGACGAACGGACACCGCTGGTCTGACAGGTGGTCGACAGAAGTGGCCAACCGAGGCCATTCTGATACCTGGCCAGCGCAATCGGTCGCGTTGGCTGCCGATCAACTGACGGAGGTGTTCCATGCCGGTGACCCATGATCTGTTACAGGACTTGAAACTTACAAAGGAAGAGATCCAGCAACGACGCACCGCGGATCCACATCTGGATGCACTGATCAACAGGTATTCCCAGGCGGACGCCGAAGTCGTCAAGGCCGAGACGGCGACCTCGGATGCGCCGAGCGACGACACCCTGAAGAAACTGAAAGAGAAACGCCTGCAGGTCAAAGACAAGATCGTCGAGCAGTTGCAGGCTCGATCCTGACCGTCAGTCGCACCACCGGCCTGCGGTGGTGAATTGACTGGAACGACAGCCCCGACCGGCACCTCGAATGTTCAGAGTCTTCACATTGCGACTCTCAACGAGGTGCCTTATGAAAGATCCAAAATTCCCCAGTGAAGAACAGGGTGCATTCGACCCGGTTCCCACCCATCCCGAGCCCAATAGTCCGGCGCATACCGTCCGTAATCCTGAAGAGGAACGCAAGAGCGAGGAAGTGCCGGAGGATGAAGACCCGGAAACCTTCGATAGATCCAGTAACTGACAATCCGCTATCGCCAGCAGGCTGGCTCCCACATTTGGAATGCAATCTCTTTGTGGGAGCCAGCCTGCTGGCGATAGGGCCAGTCGACTCAATACAAAGTCCAGGGCCTCACTTCAAGGCGGCGTCCAACGGCATCCGCGCCATGTGCGTCGCCTTCAGCGAGCCGAAATACAACCAGTCGCCATACTCGCGCACCGTGGTGATCGGCGAGTAATTGCCGGCGCTGGCATCCTGCAGATTGGCGATCACCTTGCCCTCCAGATCCAGCCCCAGCACGAACCCGCGCTTTTCCACCGGTTTGGGCAGCACGGTCATCGCCCGCACCAGCATCTTGCGCACGAAAGGGTGGGCGGCGGTGCGGTCGAGCAACGGATTGCGAGGCGTGTACAACGCCACCCAGAAACGATCCCGACCATTAAACGCCAGGTTGTCCGGCAGCCCCGGCAGGTTGTCGATGAACAGATCGTGGGTGCCGGCCTTGGGCCCGGTCAGCCAATAACGGCTGATGCGGTAGGCGCCGGTTTCGTTGACCAGCACATAGGCGTCTTCCGGGCCGAGGGTCACGCCATTGGCGAACTCCAGCCTGTCCAGCAATACGCTGGTTTTTCCGGTCTGGAAGTCGTAACGCAGCAGGCGCCCGTCGCCGCCATGCTCGATGATCGCTTCGCCATCGTGGCCGTAACCCCAGCGACTGGAGGCATCGCTGAAGTAGGCGTAATGCCCGGACTTGTCGATGGCCACGTCATCGGTAAACCCGAACGGCAGGCCATTGGCTTCGGTGGTCAGCGCCACCAGTTGCCCCTGTGCATCAAGGGACAGCAAACCCTTGACCCCGTCGGCGATCACCAGCAAACCGTTGGGATGCCGCGCCAGCCCCAGCGGCCGGCCGCCCGTATCGGCCAGCACCTTGCGCTGCTGGCCATCGAGACTGGTGCGCAGAAGGCGTCCGTCGTGCAGTCCGGTGATCAGAAAGTCGTTTTCCAGCAGCAGCGCTTCCGGGCCTTCGATGTTACTCGGGCCGACTTGCGCCGCGCCCTTGAGCCGCTGATTGTCAGCGTACTGGCCCTCGGTCAGCGAGGGCGCCGGTTGCGGCGTCCAGGCCACGGGCTCGACCCTGGTCGGCATCAACAGCAAAAAGCCCAGAACCCCGACAACCAGCAGCAACACCAGATAACGCCATCTCACACGTGGGCTCCCGCGAGTGCGAGATGCCGGGTGGCCATGTCGCGCAGGGCCAGCATCGACGTTGCCGACTCGCGTTCGATGCGCCGCTTGAGCAGCAGATGGTTGGCGATGCGCAGGCCGATCCCTTCGAACTGGTAATCGAGGGTGCGCACGAACCGCGTGGCAGCGTCGTGCGCCGAGCATTCATAGGTCAGCCGCAACGACAGCCCCTGATCACCCTGGGCCCGGGCGCACCAGCGTCGGCCGGGCAGGTACTCGGTGACCTCCCAGCGCAAATGCCCCTCGCGACCGCCGGCATGGATGTCCTCGTCGAATCGTGCGCCGGCATGCAACGCACCGCTCGGGCCGTCGATTTTCAGCGAAGACGGGTGCCACTCCGGCCAGCGACTGACGGTGGCGGCGTAGGCGAGGACGGCAATCGGATCACCGGCGATATCGACTGTGTGCTGCATGCGGGTCATGGGCGTTCTCGAATCGGTCAGAGGGGCGGTTTCCGGCTCCCGGTAGAGGGTGCCGAACAGGTAGTCCATCAGCGGAAAAACGATATTGAAATTGCGTTCCTGCATGTGCTCGCGACGGTGATGCAGCTCGTGCAGACGGCGCATCTGGCGGATCCACGGCAGGCGGGTCAGCGGGTTCTGCGGCGGCAGATGCTCGCAGGCGTGAAACACTTCATAGGTCAGGTAACCGAACACCATGCAGCCACCGAACAGCCCGGCGACGTTGCTGTTGACCTGCGCGAACAGCCACCACAGGGGCAGGGTGATCGCCAGCGTGTGCAGCACGATCAGCCAGGCCGGGAACAGGATCACCCGCCAGTCGCGGGCGCCGTCGTAGGTCATGTGGCCGGGGGTGAAAAAGCTGTGATGATCGCCGGCATGCCGGGCGTAGAACATCCGGGCGAAGCGCTTTTTGTGGTGGCCGAGGTGGCGGTGCACCATGTACACGCCGAAATTGAAGAACAGCAAGGTCAGCGGCACGGTCAGCCATTCCAGCGACCGCATCTGGTGCACGCTGCTCCAGAACGCGCCGATGGCCAGCACACCGAACAGCAGCACGAACGCGCCATGCAGCCACGGGTTGTAGCGGGGATGGATCGCCGCCCGGTAGCGGCTGCGAAATGCCTCGGTGGTCTGCCTCACTGCGCTCACCCGCGGATATTGTCGTTATCCCGGCAGCGTAGCCGATCCGGCCGTTTGTGCAGTGCCAACCTTCAGGTCACAAGTGCCATGCTCCGGTGCATAGCGGCCGTCAGCTCAACGGGTTCCAGCGCTGCGACCAGTCGTCATCGGCCCTGATCACCTCGCGCAGCAGGTCGAACGCCTGTTGCAGGATCGCCGAGTCACGGTCGCGGGAGTAGACGAGGTAGGTCGGATAACCGAATTCCGGGGCTTTGGTCACCGGCTCCAGCGCGCCGCTTTCCAGATAAGTGCGCACGACCCGGGTCCGGAAATAGCCGCTGCCGCCGTTCTCGAGAATGTATTGCAGGGCCAGCGGGCCGAGGTTGAAGCTCAGGGCAGCCTTGGCTTTTTCCGGCAGGGCGGCGTCGTGCTGGCGGCGGAAGTCCGGGCCCCAGTCGATGTACACGTAAGGGGCCGGGCGGCCGGGCGTGGTCACCAGAATCAGTTTCTCTTCCAGCACCTGCTCGACCTGCAGCCCCGGCCAGTATTCCGGCTGATAGACCAGCGCCG
Source organism: Pseudomonas sp. B16(2017) (assembly GCF_002113205.1). NCBI lineage: Bacteria > Pseudomonadati > Pseudomonadota > Gammaproteobacteria > Pseudomonadales > Pseudomonadaceae > Pseudomonas > Pseudomonas sp. B16(2017). The sequence continues at coordinate 424,179 of NZ_NEKA01000004.1, read as the reverse complement.
CATCGAGCACCCCCAGTTCGAGCTGGCGCAGCAGGTTTTCGCCGTCGCGAATGTCCATGCGCAGGGCGTGACCGGGGATTTTCTCGCGCAATTCGGCGGCCCAACTGAGCATCAACGGGTTGCACAGGCTGACCTCGCCACCGATGTGCAGCACGTTGTGATAGCCCTCGGGCAAGGGCAGGTCGCGGCGTGCGGCTTCCCAGGTCTGCACCAGCTGATTGGCGTAGACCACGAAGGCCTCGCCGTTGGCGGTCAGCCGCGCACCGGCACGATTGCGCACGAACAACGTGCTGCCCAACTGGCTTTCGAGTTTCTGGACCCGGGCGGTGATTGCCGTTTGCGTGACGAACAGTTTCTCCGCCGCCGCGGCAAGGCTGCCGTGGCGGACGATTTCCAGAAAGGTGCGGGCGAGGTCAATGTCCATGGGCGGGCCGGTGGTTGAAGTGCGCGCATTGTACGGGCAGCCCCGGGACCGCGTCATTGTTCAGTCAGCCATTTCGACTTCTCGCACCCGAGCCCAATCCTCCACCAACCGCGCCGGTGTGCAGCAGGTCTTGCGCTTGTAGACGAAGTTGCGGCACTTCTCGGCAAACTGATTGCGGTTGTACAGCATGTCTTCCTGCATCTCCTTCAACTCAGCCTCGCGACACTGACGGATCAACACATGATCGACCCGCAGCTTGCGTTCGCGCACCGGCGCATAAGTCGGATCGCTCAGCACGCTGTTGGCCCGTTGCAGCAGCCACAGCGAGAACTCGTCCGGGCAGTGCGGGCCGATTTCCTGAACCATGCCCAGTTGCAGCGCCTGAGCCGCGCTGACCGGCAGACAGGCCTGGGTCAGTTGTTCTGCCATGGCCGGGCCGACGGCGCGGGGCAGGCTGTAGGTCCAGTATTCCGAGCCATACAGGCCCATGCTCTTGTAATGCGGGTTAAGCACGATGTCGGCGCGGGCAAACACGATATCGGCGGCCAGTGCGAGCATCACACCGCCTGCGCCGGCATTGCCGGTAACCCCGCTGACCACCAGTTGCCGTGCGCTGAGCAATTCTTCGCACACATCATCGATGGCCTGGATGTTGGCCCAGGCTTCGGCACCCGGATCTTCGGCGGCCTGGATCACGTTCAGATGCACGCCATTGGAAAAACTGCCGCGTCCACCCTTGATCAGCAGCACCTGAGTGTCGCGGGACTTGGCCCAGCGCAGCGCTTCCACCATGCGCCGGCATTGCTCGGTGCTCATGGCGCCGTTGTAGAACTCCAGTGTCAGTTCGCCGACCTGACCGGACTCGCGATAACGGATCGGTTGATACGGCTCGTCGCTGAACGGCGCGTTGGCAATCGACCAGTCCAGCACCGGCACGCCAGACAACTGACCGGCCAGCACATGCCGGGCCGGACGCTTGAAGGTTTCCTCGCCCGGTTGCGGTTTGCGCCGCAGCGAGCCGATCCACAAGCTGTGATCACCGGTCGCCACCAGCACTGCGTCGTCGTGCACCGCGAGAATTTCACCGGGCATGCCGGTGCGCTGATCGAGGTGTGCGTCGTACACGTAATACTGCCCGCCAGCGAGGCTGGCGAGTACGCCGGGCTGGCCGTCCGCCGCGTCGATGCAGCGCTTGATGAAGCGCGAGCAGTCGTGCCAGCTGAAGGTGCGATCGTCCTGTTTCATGTTCGGCTGCAAGCGTCCACGAACCTTGGGATCGTTGTAGTCCAGCGCCACCGGCACGAAGCCGTCGATGAATTTTTCCACCACCTCACGGATGCAACGGATCGCCGCGTCGCTGACTCGCCCGTTGTACAGCTCGGATTTGCGCAGGCCGGTCGGCAGGTTGAATTCGCAGGTGGCCCAGACCGGGCCGGCGTCCATTTCTTCCACCGCTTGCAGGGCGGTCACGCCCCAGGACGGCAGCTCGCGCATGATCGCCCAATCCAGTGCGCTGGCGCCGCGATCGCCGACGATGCCCGGGTGAATGATGACTACCGGACGCTGCGGGATGCTCCACAGCGCGTGGGGAACGCGGTCCTTGAGGAAAGGGCAGATCACCAGGTCAGCGCCGCTGTTTTCGATCTGTTCGCACACGGCGGCTTCATCGGTGAACAGCACCACACTGGGTGAGTGCCCGGCCTGGCGCAGTTCCAGCCACGCGCGCTGGGTCAAGCCGTTGAACGCCGACGACAGAAGAATGATGTTGAGTGATCGCATGATTGCTCTTCCTTGAAAGGTCAGCCGCAGGCTCCCGGTGAGCCGTCCGTGGCTATCGATGGAGGCGCAAGGTTAGAGACTGGCGTGGCCGGCGCCACTGATCGAGATCAACGTTGTGTCAGCCAATGCTGCCGCGGCGACGACGTGCCTTATTCTCGAATGTTTGATGATCCTGATTTTTTATTACTTCAAATGTATCCGGCGCTATTGCACAGTCGCACCCTTGATCACCGCCGGAAGATCCCGGCGTATCCATGGATTTTCGCAGCGGGTGGAGCCCGTTTTCAGGGAGTAAGGCATGGGGAGTCACAACCCGCATTACCAGGTCATCGGGCAAATGTTCCAAAAGGACTACCGATGGTTGTGCGCGGCGGTCAGTCGTACCCTCGGCTGCCCGCACAGCGCACAGGACATTGCTTCGGAAACTTTTCTTCGGGTTTTGGCACTGCCCGATCCGCTGGCGATTCGCGAACCCCGCGCGCTGTTGACCACGATTGCGCGGCGGCTGGTCTATGAAGGCTGGCGCCGGCAGGATCTGGAGCGCGCTTATCTGCAAAGCCTTGCCTTGGCGCCGGAACCGGTGCACCCGTCGCCCGAGGAACGGGAATTGGTGATCGAAACGCTGCTGGCGGTGGATCGCTTGCTCAACGGCCTGTCGGCCAAGGCCAAGGCTGCATTTCTCTATCACCAGCTCGATGGCCTGACCTACAGCGAAATCGGCGAACGCCTCGGCGTGTCCACCAGCCGTGTGCAGCAATACATGGTCGAGGCATTCAAACGTTGCTATCAGGCGATGCAGGCATGAGGCCGGACGACACGCTGATCGACGAAGCCGCGCAATGGATGGCGCTGCTGCAATCGGGGCACGTCAGCTTGCAGGAGCGCGCGGCCTTCGACGCCTGGCGCACGGCGGATCCACGGCATCAGCAAATCATTGAGCAAATGGGTGGCGGGTTGAGCCTGCTGCGCCATGCGAACCTGCGCGGCTTGCCGCGTGAAAGTCTCCTGCACAGCCTGAATGCGCCGTCCAGTCGCCGTCGATTCCTCAGCGGCAGTTTGAGTGTGCTCGGGATCGCGGTGCTGGCGGGGCTGCTCGGGCGACGCTATGGCTGGCTGCCGGAGGCCGGCGAGTTGTCGACCGGTACCGGCGAGCGTCGGGCGTTCACGCTGGAGGATGGCAGCGCCCTGACCCTCAATGCCCGCAGCCGCGTGGTGCCGCGCTTCAACAATCTTGAGCGTCTGCTGGACTTGCGCAGCGGTGAACTGCTGATCGATGTGGCGAAAAATCTGGCCCGGCCGTTTGTGGTCGAAACCGAGCATGGGCGGATGCGCGCGCTCGGGACCAAATTCCTGGTGCAGCGCGGTGAGGATTCGACGCGGCTGGTGATGTTGCATTCGCAAGTCGAAGTGGCCACTGCCAGCGGCGCGCTGCAAGTGGTGGAGGCGGGTGAAAGTCTGCTGTTCAACGCTCAGGAAATCCTCGCGCTGGAACGCAGCAAAGGGCAGGAAAGTGCCTGGGTCCAAGGGCGGCTTGAAGTGCGCGATCGCCCCTTGAGCGAAGTCATCGACAGCCTGCGCAGCTACCGTCGCGGCATCCTGCACCTGAGTCCCGAGGTCGCCGGTTTGCGCCTCAGCGGTCTCTATCCGCTGGACGACAGCGACCGGACCCTGCAACTGCTGGAGCGTTCGCTGCCGATCCGTGTCACCTGGTACAACCCGTACTGGGTGAGCATTGAAGCACGGTTATAAATCCATAACTTCCCGGTCTATCCGCGACCCTATAAAAAGCGCCGGCCCGCTGCTCATTCCCTGCAGACGCCTTCAACAGGGAAGCCCCTCGATGTTCTCATTCAAACAACAACAATTGTCCCGCCTGACGCTGGCCATCGTGCTGGCGACGGGCATGGTTCCGGTCGCCGTTCAAGCACAAGACGCCGCCACTCAGGTGTTTACTTTCGACATTGCCGCAGGGGCTCTCGACGAGGTGCTGCTGGACATCTCGCGCCAGACCGGCGTGCCGATTTCCTTCAGTCAGAATCTGGTACAGGGCAAGCGCAGCAGTGCGGTGCGCGGCGCATTGGGTGGCCGTCAGGCGGTGGAGAAGGCCTTGCTCGGCAGCGGCCTGCAAGTCGAGCAGGGCAGCCAGGGCCTGAGCATTCGCCCGGCCGATGCGCCGAGCGCCGCACCGGTCAAGGCCGCTGCCGTGGCACCCGCCAGCAGCGCCGATTACCGCATGGAAAAAGTCACCGTCACTGGCTCGCGGATCGCCCGCGCGCAGAGCGATGGTGCGACCCCGGTCAACGTCATCACCCACGAAGAAATGGAAGCGCGCGGCTACAAGAACGTCTACGACGCCCTCGCCACGCAAACGCAAAACACCGGCATGACCCAGGGCGAAGACTACGGCAACACCTGGCAACCGGCGGCCAGCGCCCTCAACCTGCGCGGCCTCGGCCCGAATCACACGCTGGTGCTGATCAACGGTCGACGGGTCGCCGATTACCCGACGCCGTACGACGGCAAGGTCAACTTCACCAACCTGGCGAACATTCCGTCGGCGATCATCGAGCGCATCGAAGTGCTCAGCAGCGGCGCCTCGGCGATCTACGGTTCGGACGCGATTGCCGGGGTGGTGAACATCATCCTCAAGGACAAAATGAATGGCGTCGACGTCAATCTCAAGGGCGGCACCAGCGAGCGCGGCGGCGGTGACAACCAACGCTTGCAGATCAGCGGCGGCGGCAGTTGGGGCGACTTCGACGGGTTGTTCGGGCTCGAACTGACCAACCGCGATCCGATCTGGGCTGATGATCGCGGCTTCATGCAGAGCGGGCCTTTGGCGGATGTCGGCTACCGTCGCGACCTGACCAACAACCGCTATCTGGGGCCAGGTTGCGGCGCCTATCAGGGCACGTTCGACAACAAGCTGTTCAACAGCGGCGGACGTTGCCGCACCGATCAGATCTACAACGATTACTGGACGGTGCAGACGCAAAAGGAAAACTACGACGGCTACACCCGTGGCACCTGGCATTTCAGCGACAGCGGGCAGGTCTTCGCCGATTTGATGTACGGCCTCGATCACATCCAGAACAACACACGCGGCCCGAGCTTCACCTCGCCGGATTTCATCAACCAGAACAGCGGCAATCTGGAGCGTTGGTATCGACGCTTCGGCGAAGAGGAAATCGGTGGGCGCACCAGCAACAACAGCAAGTGGCGCGACACCTCCTGGACCGGCACCCTGGGCCTTTCGGACAAGATCGCCGACACCGGGTGGAACTATGAACTGGCGGCCAACCGGTCCGAGTACAAAAGCGTGCGCACCACCCGTTACACGCCGCTGTCGTCGATCCAGGATTTCTACCTCGGCCCGCAACTGGGCACCCGTGGCGGTTACCCGGTGTTCGCGCCGGATGCCTCGCGCCTCGACCGGCCACTGACGCAGCAGGAATGGGAGCAGTTTCGCGGCAACCTGACGCAGAGCAGCAAGTCGGTTTCCACCAGTTACAACGCGTCGGTCAACGGCGAGTTGTTTGACCTGCCCGCCGGTCCGGTGGGATTCGCCGGGGTGCTGGAGGCGGGCAAACAGGAATATCGCATCGACCCGGATGACCGCCTCAACGACGGCAGTTTCTACGGCGTGACGCCTGCGCAAAGCTCCGGAGGCTCGCGCAAGCGTTATGCGGCCGGTGGCGAGTTCAGCATTCCGGTCACCGACACGGTGCTGGCGACAGCGGCAGGGCGCTGGGACCAATACAAATTCAGCGGCCGCACCGAGCAGCAGAAGACCTACAACCTCGGCCTGGAATGGCGGCCGGTGAACAGCCTTTTGGTGCGCGGCAGCTACGGCACCAGTTTCCGCGCCCCGGACCTGAACTACATCTATCAGTCCGACAGCAACGGTTACTACCCGGCGCAGATCGACTATTACGGTTGCAGCCAGGGCGTGGAGGGCGCCTGTGATCGCGGGCGGGTCGATTACACCCAGAGCGGCACGGCGGATCTGGAATCCGAACGCGGCAAATCCTGGACCTACGGTTTCGTCTGGTCGCCGTCGCGCAATTTCGATTTTTCCACCGATTTCTGGCGGGTGGAGATCGATGACCTGTTGACCACCGTCGACGAAAACCGCCTGTTGCAGCAAGAGAACGAATGCCGCAATGGCACCCAGGACATCAATTCGGCCAACTGCCAGTCGACCCTGGCACGCGTCGATCGCAATCCCGGCAATGCCGCCGTCGATCCCAATCAGTTGCAGCGGGTGCGGGTGAACGCGATCAACGCCGCCAGCGAACGGGTCAGCGGCCTGGACTTCAAGAGCAACATCCGCTGGGGCGCCGGGCAGTACGGCGCGTTCAGTTCGGCGCTGGGTTACACCCTGGTGCTCTCGCATTACTACAAAGAATCGGACGAGGCGCCGACCCAGGACTGGCGCACTTCGCGCACCAACTACGACTGGCGCAGCAAGGTCAACGCGAGCCTGACCTGGGATTACCAGAAAGCTACGGCGACGCTGATGGGGATTCGTTACGGCTCGGTCACCAACGGCGCGGGCGACGGGCGACTGTCGCCGTGGACGGTGTTCAACGCCAGCGCACGGTACAGGCTCAACGACCGGGCGAGTGTCGGGCTGACCGTGAACAATGTGCTCAATCAGGTCAAGCATGACGACTCGGCGGGATGGCCGTATTACCCGACCGGCAACTACGACCCGTACGGGCGCCAGTGGTGGCTGGATGTGAGTTATCACTTCGGCAGTTGAGAACGGAATAATGCCCGGCAGCGTCCTACGGAAGTTGCCGGGCTTTGGACGAAACCGGGGATATTTCCGACGACTTTTTAAGGTTGGCCGTCGGAAGCGGGGCCTATAGCATCGGTCGTGACATGAAGTCACTGACCGGCCTGGAGACTCGGGCCCCTGACATTGGATGGATTATGCGAATCCCACATCTCGAGCACGAAAACTCTACTTATTCCCCTCGTGATTCCTGGCGCCACGATCACGCCAGATGCCCTATGGAGGGTGTTCCGATGCCCCAAGCGAAAGCACCCCGGTTTACGGGGCTGAAGAAGGTCGAGGGGAAGCCTGTTGAGGTGTTGCTGAACGGCCGGATATGGGACAGAGACACCATGCACATTGTTGGTTACGCGCGGGAAGGTTTTGATCTGCGGGACGTTGTGAACATGATTTCAACATCCGAGCTCTACCGGGAAAGCGAGCTTGTGCAGCTCATCACCGGAAAGTCCGTCAGAACCGTGCGGCGCTTGCTGAACAGTGGCGAGCCGACGCGAATGAGCCGACAGCAGAGCATGATCGCTTTTCAGTATGCGCACGCTCTTGAGTCCGCTATCGAGGTGTTCCACGATCAGCCGAGCGCCGAGGAGTGGATGAGCAAGGCGACCAAATGGTTAAACGGTTACAGACCCGTTGCATTGATCGAAAGCTCACTGGGGTATCAATCGGTCATTGCTTATCTGCACCGGATTAAATACGGGGTTTATCAATGAACCCTCTGCCTTGGGACGACCGCTGGTATGCGTGGCGTTTGGACCCTGAGCTTTACCGGTGCACATGGGACAGCGGCATCGGTTCAGAAATGCAGGGCGGTCGATGGAACCGGCCCGGCCGCCGTGTCGTTTATGCTTCGATCGATCCATCTACAGCCATTCTGGAGGTGGCCGCTCACGGGAGTTTCAACGCACTTGATAGAAGTCCCTATGTGCTGACGTGCTTTGAGGTGGTCAGTGAGGCGCTTGTGAAAATCGTGCAACCCGAGGAGCTGCCCAACCCCTACTGGATGAGTCCCGCACAGGCCTCGCCCAACCAGCAGGATTTTGCCGACGCGTTGCTCGCCGAGCACCCGTTTGTACTGATTCCATCGGCAGCCACCCGGCACTCGTGGAATTTGCTGGTGAGCTGCGATTTGGCAGAGGGGCAATTCAGGATGATCTCGCAAGAGCGATTCGGGCTGGATACGCGATTGCTCAAGGACGCGGAACTGGTATGAGAAATCACGCGCGTCTTTTTGCATAACCTCAGCACCCAACGGTCTAAATCGCGCCCTATAAAACCCGGTCTGCCATCGCACATCCCTGCATAAACCAAAACGCAGGGATGGCTGTTCATGATCCATTTTTTACCCGTTAAATCCCCTTTGAGCCTGGCCTTGCTGCTGGTATTCAACACGTTCCCGGCCGTGGCTGCAGACAGCACGGCAATCGAGCCGACCACCCAACTGCAACGGGTCGAAGTCACCGGCACCGCGATCCGCCGGGTCGATGCCGAAACCGCCGTACCGGTCACCATTCTGCGGGTCGAGGAGTTGCAGAAGCAGGGCGTGACTACCACTGAAGAGCTGGTCAACCGCATCTCGGCCAACCAGTCTTCGGTGGGCTCCGGGCGCTCGGTGGGGTCGAGCAGCGGCGGGGCGTCCTATGCCGACCTGCGGGGCATTGGCCCGAACAAAACCCTGGTGCTGCTCAACGGTCGGCGCCTGAGCAACAACGCAACCAATGCGATCAACGGCTCCGGCGTCGACCTCAACACCATTCCGTTCGCCGCCATCGACCGGGTGGAAGTGCTGCGCGACGGCGCTTCGGCGCTGTACGGTACGGATGCCATCGGCGGGGTGATCAACTTCATCACCAAGACCAGCCTCACCGAAGGTCAGATCAGCACGAACTACGACACACCGACCCATTCTGGCGGCGGCGAAAGTCGCAATTTCAGCGGCAGTTGGGGTTTTGGCGATTTACAGGACGATCGCTTCAACGTTTTCGGCGTGGTGAGTTACGACAAGCAGAATCGCCTGGCCGCCGATGATCGTGGCTACACCTATAACTACCAGCCGGGGCGCGGTCTGGATTACACCTCCGGCACGGCATCGCCCGCCAACTGGAGCCAGGGCAGCAATGCCACCAACCCGCTGGCCGGTTCCGGTTGCAATGCGCCGGGGCTGTTGTCACGCAACGGCATCTGCCGCCAGAGCCTGTGGAACTACCTTGATCTGGTGCCGGAAACCGAGAAGACCTCGGCCTTCGCCAAGGCCACCGGCAAGCTGTCGGACGATCACAACGTCAGCCTCGAATACTTCTGGGCGCGCAACGAAAACCGTACCCAGATCGGGCCCGGCACTTTGATGGGCAATCAGGTTAATCCTGGTACGGCGTTCTATCCGGGTAACGGCATCACGCCCGGGCCGAGCGGTTTTGCTTTGGACCCGACGCAACCGGTGGATGTGAACTGGCGTGAGACCGCCGTCGGTGCGCGTCAGCATGAGGACGACAACACCGGTCAGCGTCTGCTGTTGAGCTTCGACGGCACGCTGGTCGGGTGGGATTACAACCTCGGCGCGTCGTACAACCAGAACAAGGTGGTCAACACGATTCGCAGCGGTTATGTGAACGACCGTGCCGTCAGCCAGGGCATCGCCAACGGTGTGATCAACCCGTTCGGCCCGCAGACCGCCGCCGGTTCGGCACTACTGGCAGCCAACGAGGTAGACGGCGATTACGCGACCGCAGTGGGCCGGGTCAAGGCGATTGACGGGCGTGTCAGCCGCGAGATCGGCGACTGGTTCGGTGCAGGGCCTTCGGCACTGGCGCTGGGCGGCGAGTATCGCAAGGAAGATTTTCATCAGGATTTCGCTGCGTTTGCCGGCGACGTGCAGAGCCTGGGTGTTGATCCCAACGGCAGCGTACAAGGGGATCGCAGCGTCTCGGCGCAGTACGCCGAGGTCAACGTGCCGGTGCTCGACAGCCTGGAACTGTCCGCCGCCGTGCGCCACGACAAGTACAGCGACTTCGGCAGCACCACTAACCCGAAATACTCGTTCCGCTTCCAGCCGTTCAAGGAACTGGTGGTGCGCGGCGCCTACAGCGAAGGTTTCCGTGCGCCATCGCTGTACGAGTTGTACAACCCGACGTTTACTTCGTTCACCAACGCCAACTACAACGACCCGCGGCTGTGCGCTGGAGGCAACCCGAGCAACGGCGGCATTGCCAACCGCGACTGCGCCCAGCAGTTCAATCGCACCTCCGGCGGCAACACCGACCTGAGCCCGGAGACCGCGCGCAACGTCACCCTCGGTTTCGTATATCAGCCGTTTGATCGCCTGACCACCGGCCTGGATTTCTGGTGGATCGACATCGCCAACCAGATCGCCGAGTTCCCCGAATCGGCGGTGTTCGAGAATCCGGAGCTGTACCCGGAGCGCCTGATCCGCAAGCCCGACGGTTCCATCGACCACATCGTCACCGGGCTGGCCAACCTCGGCAAGATCAAGACCAACGGCGTCGACGTCAGTTTCGACTATCGCCTGCCGAGCACGCCGTACGGTGATTTCGGCATCGGTCTGCAAGGCACTTACGTGACCCGTTATGACTATCAGCAACAGCTCAAGGGCGATTACATCGACAAGCTCGGCGATTTTCGCGGCGGCGACTTTGCCTCGGCCGGCGCCGTGGCCCGCTGGCGTCACAGCCTGACCGGCAGCTGGAACTACGGCCCGCTCGGCGCAAGCCTGACCAACCGCTACACCAGTGGTTACCACGATTCGGATCGCGAGACTCACGATTACGTCGGTTCGTACAACGTCTGGGACGTGGCCGGCACCTACACCTGGCGCAAGACCCTGGCGGTGACCCTCGGGGTGAAAAACCTGTTCGACCGCGAGCCGCCGTTCAGCAACCAGACCTACACGTTCCAGAGCGGCTACGACCCCAAATACGGCGACCCGTTTGGCCGCACGCTGTACACGCGGGTCAATTACAAGTTCTGAAAATGATCGGTCAGGTCGGGTTTTAGTCACTTATCGTTCTAAACCCCGCCCTATAAAAAATGCCCGCCTGCTGCACATCACAGGTAGGCGGGAGGTGTGGTGACTGCTCTGACCTCTTCGCGAGCACGCTCGCTCCCCCAGGGGATTTGTGTTCACCACAAACCTGTGTGGGAGCGGGCTTGCTCGCGAAGAGGCCCTTGGCGTCGCCCAATCATCAGGACCTTGCCAATGCGCTTCAGACTCATGCTTTTTGCCGCCTTAGTGTGGTTGAGCCCGCTCAGTTTCTCCGCGCCCCAACACGCCCTCACGGTCTACGGCGAAGCCCCGAAATACGCCGCGGATTTCCAGCACCTGGCCTACGCCAATCCCGCTGCGCCCAAGGGTGGAACCTTGCGCCGCTCTTCGCTGGAGAGCGGCCCGTTCGATCACCTGATTCCCTACATCGACAAAGGCACCGGCGTTGCCGACATCGACGGCTGGCTCTATGCGCCGCTGGCCTATCGCAGCAAGGACGAGCCTTACAGCGTCTACGGCCTGGTGGCCCAACGCATGGAGTTGGACGCGGACCGGCGCTGGCTGCGTTTTTACTTGAACCCCAAGGCGCGGTTCGAGGATGGCACGCCGATCACCGCTGAAGACGTGCGCTACACCTTCGAACTGTTCACCACTCAGGGCAGCCTCAAGTATCGCCAGCAGTTTCGTGATGTCGCCGAGGTGCAGGTCGAGTCGCCGACTCAGGTGCGTTTCGTGTTCAAGAACAACGAGAGCCGTACCTTGCCGCTGGATCTGGCGACGTTGCCGGTGCTGCCCGAGCATTGGTGGCGCACGCGCAATTTCGCCGATGGCGCAGGTTTCGAGATTCCGCCGGGCAGCGGGCCGTACAAGGTCAGCGCGGTGGACGCCGGGCGCAGTGTGAAATTCCAGCGGATCAAGGACTGGTGGGCCAGGGATCTGCCGATCACTCGCGGGCTTTATAACTTCGATCAGTTGAGCGTGGAGTTTTTTGCCGACACCGACGTGTCGCGACAAGTGCTCAAGGCCGGCGGCTTCGATTACAACCGCGAGTTCTCCGCCACCAGTTACACCATCGGTTATGCGGGGGCGGCGCTGGAGCAGGGCAAGTTGCTGCGCGAACACCTCGCACCCGGCGCCGCGCAAGGTGCCCAAGGCTTTGTGTTCAATCTGCAGAAACCGATGTTTCAGGATCGTCGGGTCCGGCAGGCGATTGCCATGCTCTGGGATTTCGAATGGAGCAACCGGCAGATGATGCGCAGCATGTACCTGCGCCAGCGCAGCTTCTTTTCCCACAGTGCGTTGTCGGCCACTGAATTGCCGGATGTCGAAGAACTGAAAATCCTCGAACCGTGGCGCGGCAAGATTCCCGATGAAGTCTTCAGTCAAGTGTTCGAAGCGCCGCGCACCGACGGCAGCGGCAACATCCGCGCGCAACAGTTGCAGGCGCTGAAATTGCTGGAGGCCGCTGGTTGGAAACCCCGTGGCGATCAACTGGTGAATGCCGCCGGCGAGCCGTTGCAATTCACCTTCCTCAACGGCCAGAAGGGCTTCGAGCGCCTGCTGCTTCCCTTCAAGCGCAACCTGGCGCAGATCGGCATCGGTTTCGATATTCGCCAGGTCGACACCGCGCAATACACCAACCGCGTGCGCAGCCGCGACTACGACATGATCGTCGTCGGTTACCCGGTGAGTCAGGCGCCGGGGCGCGAGCTGTTCAACTATTTCGGCTCCGACGGCGCCGACGATCCCGGCTCCAACAACTACATGGTGCTGCGCGATCCGGCGGTGGATGCGCTGCTTGAAGGCGTGGTGCAGGCAAACAATCGCGAGAGTCTGCTGCGCCACGCCCATGCGCTGGATCGGGTGTTGCAGTGGGGTTACTACTGGATTCCCAACTATTACCCGCCGGGGATTTCCACGGTGTGGTGGAACCGTTTCGGTCGCCCGGCAATTGCGCCGCTGTACGACGCCGGCCTCGACACCTGGTGGGAAATCAGCCCGACCGCGCTGACCGCGACGCAAATGCAGCAACAGCACAAGGAGTTCGCCCATGTGGGGTTATAGCCTGCGGCGTCTGCTGCTGATCGTGCCGACCTTGCTGGCGATTCTGCTTGTGAACTTCGTGATTGTGCAGGCCGCACCCGGTGGCCCGGTCGAGCAGGCCATCGCCCGATTGCAGGGGATCGGTGTCGGTGCGGCGGTGGGTGCCAGCCATGTCGAAAGCATTGGCGGCGAGTCCCGCGCGACTCGGGGCCTGGACCCGAAACTGGTAGCCGATATCGAGCGCCAGTACGGCTTCGACAAAAGTGCCGGTGAGCGCTTGTGGCTGATGCTAAAGAGTTACGCGCAACTGGATTTCGGCAAGAGTTTCTTCCGGGGTGCGACGGTAACCGAGCTGATCTGGCAGAAGCTGCCGGTGACCTTGTCGCTGGGATTGTGGGCGACGCTGATCACTTATCTGGTATCGATTCCGCTGGGCATTCGCAAGGCGGTGCACAACGGCTCGGCGTTCGATGTCTGGAGCAGCGCGGCGATCATCATCGGCTACGCCATGCCGGGGTTTCTGTTTGCGTTGCTGCTGATCGTGTTGTTTGCCGGTGGTACGGCGCTGGACTGGTTTCCGGTGCGCGGGCTGGTCTCGGACAACTTCGCCGAGCTGTCGCTGTGGGGCAAGGTTGCCGATTACTTCTGGCATTTGGTGTTGCCCGTCAGCGCGCTGGTGATCGGCGGTTTCGCGACGCTGACGATCCTGACCAAGAACAGCTTTCTCAATGAAATCTCGCGGCTGTACGTGGTCACGGCCCGGGCCAAGGGCTTGAGTGAACGGCAGGTGTTGTACGGGCACGTGTTTCGCAACGCGATGTTGCTGGTGGTGGCCGGATTGCCTCAGGCATTGGTCACGGTGTTTTTCGGCGGCTCGCTCTTGATCGAAGTGATCTTCTCCCTCGACGGTCTCGGCCGCCTGAGCTACGAGGCGGCGGTGTCGCGGGATTACCCGGTGGTGTTCGGTTCGCTGTTCATCTTCACCCTGTTCGGGCTCTTGATAAAACTGCTGGGCGACCTGTGCTACACGCTGGTCGATCCGCGCATCGACTTCACCGCGAGGACTGCCTGATGCCGACGCTTTCTCCCATCGGACAGCGCCGCTGGGCGCGGTTCAAGGCTCATCGGCGCGGCTGGTGGTCGTTGTGGCTGTTTCTCGCGCTGTTCGGCCTGAGCCTGGGCGGCGAACTGGTCGCCAATGACAAACCGTTGCTGGTGATGTATCAGGGCGAATGGTTTTTCCCGGCGTTCAAGCGTTACACCGAGCAGGATTTCGGTGGTGAGCTGCCGTTCCAGCCTGATTACCGCAGCGCTCAGGTGCGTGAACTGATCGAGGGGCAGGGCGGGCGGATGTGGTTTGCGCCGATCCCGTTCGGTTTCGACACGGTCAACTACGACCTCAGCGAACCGGCCCCGAGCCCGCCCACCGCTGAAAACTGGCTGGGCACCGACGATCAGGCGCGGGATGTGCTGGCGCGGGTGATATTCGGCACGCGGGTCTCGCTGTTATTCGCCCTGGCATTGACGACAGTGAGCGCGTTGATCGGCATCGCCGCCGGTGCCTTGCAGGGCTATTACGGCGGTTGGGTCGATTTGCTCGGGCAGCGTTTGCTGGAGGTCTGGTCGGGGCTGCCGGTGCTTTACCTGCTGATCATTCTGTCGGGCTTCGTCGAGCCGAACTTCTGGTGGTTGCTGGGGATCATGGCGCTGTTTTCCTGGCTGAGTCTGGTGGACGTGGTGCGCGCCGAGTTCCTGCGCAGCCGGGGGCTTGAGTACGTGAAAGCGGCGCGGGCGCTGGGTGTCGGCGATGCGCAGGTGATCGTACGGCACATTCTGCCCAATGCCATGAGTGCGACGTTGACGTACCTGCCGTTCATCCTGACCGGGGCGATCGCCACGTTGTCGGCGCTGGATTTTCTCGGCTTCGGCATGCCCGCCGGCAGTGCTTCGCTGGGTGAGCTGATCGGTCAGGGCAAGAACAATCTGCAAGCACCGTGGTTGGGCCTGACGGCGTTCTTCGCCCTGGCGCTGATTCTTTCTTTACTCGTTTTCATCGGCGAAGCCTGCCGTGATGCCTTCGACCCCAGGACTTGATATGCGTGAACATCTGATCGAAATACGCGACCTGCGGGTGGCGTTCAAAGGGCAGGAAGTGGTGCACGGCATCGACCTCGACATTTGCCCGAGGGAATGCCTGGCGCTGGTGGGCGAATCGGGTTCTGGCAAGTCAGTGACGGCCCACAGCATTCTGCAACTGCTGGACCCGCACATCACGCAGATCGACGGCAGCATCCGTTATGGCGGCGAAGAGCTGCTGGGTGTGCACGAGCGCTATCTGCGCCAACTGCGCGGCAACCGCATCGCGATGATTTTTCAGGAACCGATGAGTTCGCTCAACCCGTTGCACAGCATCGAGCGGCAACTCGGCGAAAGCCTGGCGCTGCACAAGGGCCTGGCGGGCGCAGCGGCGCGCAAGCGGATTCTGGAGCTGTTGGAACTGGTCGGCATTCAACGTCCGCGCGAGCGGCTGAAAGCGTATCCGCATCAGCTCTCCGGCGGGCAGCGGCAGCGGGTGATGATCGCCATGGCGCTGGCGTGCGAACCGCAGTTGCTGATCGCCGATGAGCCGACCACAGCCCTCGATGTCACGGTGCAACGCAAGATTCTGTTGCTGCTCAAGGAGCTGCAACAGCGGCTGGGCATGGCGCTGCTGATCATCAGTCACGACCTGAATCTGGTGCGCACCATTGCCCAGCGGGTGGCGGTGATGCGCGCGGGCGAAATCGTCGAACAGGCGAGCTGCGAGCAGTTGTTCCGTGCGCCGCAGCATCCCTACAGCATCGAGTTGCTCAATGCCGAACCCGGCGGCGCGGCGCTGTGCCGTGATGCAGCAGAGGATTTGCTCGAGGTTCGTGATCTGAATGTGCGCTTTCCGCTGGGTGGCGGATGGCTGCGGGCCAAGACTTATCTGCACGCGGTCAATGGCATCGATCTGAACCTGCAACGGGGCAAGACCTTGGGCATTGTTGGTGAATCCGGATCGGGCAAGTCCACTTTAGGTCAGGCGATTTTGCGTCTGATCGACGCCGACGGCAGCATCCGCTTCAAGGGCGAGGCGCTCGAACAACTGAGCGGTAAACAATTGCGTCCGCTGCGCAAACGCCTGCAAGTGGTGTTTCAGGACCCGTTCGGCAGCCTGAGTCCGCGCTTGTGTGTGGAGCAGATCATTGCCGAAGGTCTGCAGGTGCATAGTGACTTGAGTGCGAAAGCGCGCGAACAGGCTGTGATCGAGGTATTGAGGGAAGTCGGACTCGACCCGGCGACGCGCCACCGCTATCCCCACGAGTTTTCCGGCGGGCAACGGCAACGCATCGCCATCGCCCGGGCGCTGGTGCTCAAGCCGGATCTGATCCTGCTGGATGAGCCGACGTCGGCGCTGGATCGCACGGTGCAGAAACAGATCGTTGCGCTGTTGCGTCGGTTGCAGGAGGAACACGGGCTGACTTATCTGTTCATCAGTCATGACCTGGCGGTGGTGCGGGCGCTGGCCCATGATCTGATCGTGATGAAGGATGGCGAGGTAGTGGAGCGTGGCGATACGGCCGGGTTGTTTCATTCAGCCCGGCACCCGTATACACGGGAATTGCTGGCGGCATCGTTTGCCGGTGTGAACGCCTGAAACGACAAATCCCGCCACAGGGGCGGGATTCGTTTGCAGACTGGCTGCGGTCTTACGCAGGGAACAGCTCGGACAGTTTCATCGACAGCATCATGTCGCCTTCAACGCGCAGCTTGCCGCCCATGAAAGCCTGCATGCCGTCGGTTTCGCCGCTGACGATACCTTTCAGGGTTTCGCTGTCCAGCACCAGCGTGCAGTTGGCGTCCGGGTTTTCGCCTTCCTGGATGTCGCAGGTGCCGTCTTTGACGATCAGGGCGTATTGCTTGTCTTCGTCAGTAATGTTGAAACCGAAGACCAGATCCAGACCGGCAGCGGCGGCTGGGTTGAACTTGGCTTGCATTGCTTTTACGGCATCAGCTACGGAGGTCATGGTTCGATCCTTTTTGGTTGATTGCAGCAGGGTCACAGTAATCCGGACTCAGCGAAAGGTGATGAGTTCCGGGGCCTTCAGCAGTTGCAGGTGTGCATGACTGTTGAAGGAAGCCAGAGCCACCTCGCGACCGCGGAACTTCAGCTGGTTGAGCGAGGTGTTGACGATTTGCCAGTTCAGTTCAAAGGCCTGCCGGGCAGGCATTTGAGTGATGAGGTGGAGCAGGGCGGTGATCGTGCCACCGGAGGTGAACACCGCGATTTTCTGGGTGTTGTCGGCCTGTTCGAGAATCCGCTGCAGCCCGGCCTGTACCCGCTCGACGAAAGCCAGCCAGCTTTCCAGGCCCGGTGTGTCGTAGGTGCCGGCGAGCCAGCGTTCGATGATCAAGGCGAAGATGCGCTGGAACTCGCCACGGTTTTGTGCGGCGTTGCGCAGAATCTCCAACGCTTCGGGCTCTTCCGGCAGCATGGCCGGGAGCAGGGCGCGGATCACGGCGTCGGCATCGAATTCGTTGAAGGCCGAGTCGATTTCCAGAGTCGGTACCGGCAGGCCGACGGCGGCGAACTGTTCAAGAGCGCTGTTGGCCGTGTGTTGCTGGCGGCGCAGATCGCCCGACAGGCAGCGGTCGAAGCTGATTCCGAGTTCGGCAAGGTGACGGCCGAGGATTTCTGCCTGGCGTACACCGGTCGGCGACAGGACGTCATAGTCGTCTGCACCGAAGGAGGCCTGGCCATGTCGAATCAAGTAGATGCTGCCCACGTCCGCGTCATCCCGGTACGTTGAAGGTTGTGGCGAGGTTATGGGGATGACGGTGAGCTGTCAATGAAAAAACATACGCTTGTTTGAAATGCCCGTTCCAGCCTTGTTGCCAGAGGTTTCACGGCTGGCCGACGGGCCGGTGCATGGGTATGCTGGAGCCAATTCCCGCGTGTGTTTTACGACCGCGCATCGTTTGAAGGAGTCTCTGTGGAGTTTTTGACTGAATACGCCAGTTTCCTGGCCAAGACCGTGACGCTGGTCATCGCCATTCTGGTGGTGCTGGCAAGTTTTGCTGCATTGCGCGGCAAGGGCCGGCGCAAATCGGCCGGCCAGTTGCAGGTCAGCAAGCTCAACGATTTCTATAAAGGCCTGCGTGAGCGCCTGGAGCAGACCCTGCTCGACAAGGATCAGCTCAAGGCCTTGCGCAAGGGCCAGGCCAAGTCCGAGAAGAAGCAGAAAAAGAAACCCGAGGCCAAACCTCGGGTGTTCGTGCTCGACTTCGACGGCGACATCAAGGCTTCGGCCACCGAAAGCCTGCGCCACGAGATCACCGCACTGCTGACCCTGGCCACACCGAAAGACGAAGTGGTCCTGCGCCTGGAAAGCGGCGGCGGCATGGTGCACAGCTACGGTCTGGCCTCGTCGCAACTGGCGCGCGTCCGTGAAGCCGGTGTGCCCTTGACCGTATGCATCGACAAGGTCGCGGCCAGCGGCGGTTACATGATGGCGTGCATCGGCGAGAAGATCATCAGTGCGCCGTTTGCCATCCTCGGTTCCATTGGCGTGGTGGCTCAGTTGCCCAACGTCAACCGCCTGCTGAAAAAGCATGACATCGATTTCGAAGTGCTGACCGCCGGTGAATACAAACGCACCCTGACCGTATTCGGCGAAAACACCGAGAAGGGCCGGGAGAAATTCCAGGAAGACTTGGACATCACCCATCAGCTGTTCAAGAACTTCGTTGCCCGTTATCGCCCACAGCTGGCGATCGACGAGGTCGCCACCGGTGAAGTCTGGCTCGGCATCGCGGCACTGGACAAGCAACTGGTCGACGAACTCAAGACCAGCGACGAATACCTGGCCGAGCGCGCCAAGCAGTCCGAGGTTTATCACCTGCACTACGCCGAACGCAAAAGCCTGCAGGAGCGTATCGGCATGGCGGCCAGCGGCTCGGTGGATCGCGTGTTGCTGAGCTGGTGGAGTCGCTTGACCCAGCAGCGTTTCTGGTAACAATTGCGCACGCTCGCGAGGTTTTCGCCCCGCGAGCGCGATGCATTTTCAACGCAAGACAGTGCGGTATATAGATATTTTAAAGTTTGATAATGTTGCTGTTTTCAGTGACGAACTCATCAAATAAGCGCGCTGTATCCAAGGGTTTTTCGCCTTTATTCTGAATGTCCACTTCAGAATAAAGTTGTTAAACATGGACGTTGAAAATAGTAAATCAAGTTTGCCTGCCATGACGCCTGATCAACAAGGTGTCTTTTTTGAGTTGTATAAAAAACAGATTCCTTCCTGGTTGCTGACGTCTGCGGAGACGGTTCGCAATGACCTCTACGAAAGTTTGAAAAAAAGTTTTAAGTCGCGACATGCTGCGCTGGAGCAACTGCGCGCACTGAAGTCTCCACAAAGCTTCTGTACGCCGCTGTTGGCCAAGGCGATGAGTGAAAAACTGGGTGAACCTTTCGAGGTCGAGGGAGCGATTTTTCAGCATGTGCGTTCCACCTCCAGCCTGTTGGGCCTGCGCAAGAAACTGGTATTACCCATCGAACGCGATTTACTGATGGCTGCCTGCGAAAATTTCGAATTATCGGAAACGCTGGCCAGCAACTATCACGAACATTCCTTGCTTTATATTCCGGAACAGGTAACAGGGCGATCCAGTCGGGTGTTGTCGATGCGGCCCAACGAATTCGCCAGGCTGTGCCGTTATCTGGATCTTGGCGAGCAATATCAAAAACATGTGAAGACTTTTTTTGGTGGCGGTAGTCAAGTCGCAAGTCTGCAGGCAACTTCGGTAACGTACTCGAAAGACCAGTTTGATGTTGATCGGCACATTGCTTTAATGCGCGGCTACATCAGCCCAGATGTCTATCAGATGCTGAATTCGGTAAAAAACCAGGAGCCGTCGATCAAACTGGGCAACAACACACTTGGGTTTCAAAGCCTTGAAATGCTCGGCGTGACGCTCAGGGGCCCAATGTTCATCGGCCCGGTCAGCGAGCATGCCGACAGCGATTACCGCTGTGTGATCTATATGCCAGGCGATCCTGATCACCCGTTGAAAGAATACCCGTCGTTTCAGAGGTTCGAACTCGAATTGAGCGGGCGTCTGCGTGACGCCCGGTTCCACCGTTTTTTTTCGCGCTTCATTACGATGAAGGATCGTCCGGCGTTCCTTAACGGACTGGATGTAAGGTTGTTGAAAGTCCAGCCGAATCATTTCCCGATCTCCACGACGTATCTGCCGCTGACGGGTATAGATCTTGAAAGTGACGCAAAACAGGATCTGTTTCTGGCGATCTTCCAGCACCGTGCCGCGCAGGTTTGCGCCGACGCTCGTCTGCTGGTGGTGCCGACCGACGACGAAGACGAGAAAACCCGGCTGGCGAGGCTGGACACTTATAAAGCCATCGGGCTGAACACCGTGCTGTTCTTCCTTTCATTTGTCCCGGTTCTGGGTGAAGTCCTGTGTGCCGTGGCCGGCTTGCAGTTGCTCAACGAGATATATGAAGGCATTGACAGTTGGGCCCACGGCGATCAGGAACATGCCGCCGACTGCCTGTTTGACACGCTTGAAAACCTGATCCTGATGGCGGGGTTCGCCACCGGCGGCGTAGCGGTGGGAAAAGCCTTTAAAACCGTGCGCTCGTCGAATTTCATCAAGGGCCTTGAGCGTGTACCGGTGGCTGACGACCTGTCGCAACGGTTGTGGAATCCAGACATGAGCGCTTACCGCCAGCAGGAGTCGATGCCGAGCAGTATGTCGACCGATGCACAAGGTCTGGTCTGGCGCGGCAAGGACGGTTATCTGCCCTTGGGGCCCGATGCTTACGCGGTGCGTCCGTTGAGCGGCACCAGTCTGTGGGAGGTGCATAATCCCACATTGCCCAAACGTTATTCGCCATTGCTTGAGTCCAATGGTGCGGGCGCCTGGCGGCATGACTCGGAGCTGCCTCACGAGTGGAATGCGCTGACGCTGTTCCGTCGGCTGGGCTTTCGTGAAGAACAGATTTCGGACACTCGTGCCGAACAAATCATCGCCGCAACCGGGATCGACGAAGCCGCCATGCGCCGGCTGTTTGTCGAGCGTGGCAAGCCCATGGCGATCCTGACAGATTCGGTCAGGCGCTTTCGTGCGGATATCGGTGTCACCCGGTTCATGGACCAGATGGCCGTTGCTGCCTCCGCGCCGCTGGCCGATGCCGATCTGCAGCTGTACTTGCTGACAGCAAGGGGCCGCTGGCCGCGGGATCTGGCAATCAGCGTGACGGATATCATGGCCAACGAAGTGACCCGATACGGTGGGACCAAAGGCACCCGCGAGGTAAAAATCAATGAAGATCTGATGCGCGACGGCCGGTTTTATCCGCCGTTGCTGGCAGCGCTCAGTGACAGTGAGCGTTCGCATCTGCTGGGTTCCGCCACCGTAGAGCCCAACAATCAGAGCGCGCTGCTCGGGATGCACATTGCCGGGCTGGCGCCCCGCATGCGCATGGCAATGATGGATCGACTGTTTCGGCGCGCGGACGTCTGCGAACTTTCCAGGAGCGAGCCGATCGTCAAGGCCTTTCCGGGGTTGTCGGCAAGCGTCGCCGACGAGTTGGCGCATCATGCCGATGCGCATGAATGGGCGCAGCTTGACGCAGGTACCGTTCCGCTGCGTCTGGCAGAAGAAGCACGGCGATATCAGCAGATCCTGCGTCTGAACCGCGCCTATGAGGCGTTGTATCTGGACGCCGCCAGCGGGCGCGATGCGGATATGTTGATACTCGACACCTTGACGCACTTGCCAGGTTGGCCTGGTGATGTGTTTATCGAAATACTGGATTGGGGTGTATTTGCCGATCAACGAGCCACGATCGGTGCTGACGGCGCTGAACATCAGGCGTTGCTCGAGGCTTACCCTGAACGCTATCAGGGCCTGGATTCGAGCCATGCCGTCGTTTCCAGGCAGCCGGGGCGTACCCGGACGAATTTTTTCCAGGCATTGTGGCAAAGCCTTCCGTCACACAGCCGTAAAGCCATTGGCGTCGATGCGGATCCGGATGGCACGGGCCTGAGAGAAAAAATAACCACGTTGGCACTGCAGCGACGTGTGGCCTACGCCAGGGTGCTGGGAATGGAAGCTCCGCATGCCGATTATCGGTCTCCCATGGGGTTGGCGGACCGGCAAATCGAACAATCGGTTGTGCGGGCAGGGTCGTCCACTCATCCGATGCCGCATCGATCGTCAGTGTTGATGCGCCGTGCCCGACGGCTGTATCCCGCGCATTCAACGGCGCAGATTGAACGCTTTGTGTCGACGCTTGGGACTGACGAAGTGCTGGCCATTCGAAAGCTTGAGGACATGCGTCAGGAATACCAAACAATCCTCGACACGCTTGAGCGATGGGTTCATCGCGAAACGTGGTATCACGACGGCGATGGTAGGAGGCTGAGGGTTCCTGCCGATAACAAGAGGCGGGCGGCGCAGGCGATCCTGCGTGCGTGGCGCAAGGAAAACCAGGCGCCCGCACCTTCCGGTGAGAACTTTTACAACCTTGTTTTCGATGCGGTCCCGCTGGGAAATCTGCCGGTGGTCGTCGGTGATTTCACCCATGTGACGGCGTTGCAGATGAGTGGTGTGGGGGCGAGTTCAGGACTGAATGCATTTCTGCGCAACTTTACCCGGCTGCGAGCGCTGAACCTTTCAGGAAACGAACTGACCCGCATCCCTCAGGTCGTTGCGGACATGTCGGGACTCACAGAACTGGATCTGAGTAACAACGAAATTCGCCTGAGCGAACGAGCAGCGCAGGAGCTGGGTAGCAAAACACACCTGCACTCGTTGAACCTGAGTCTGAATCCAGACCTGGGCCAAGTGCCCGCGTTGGCAGGGATGCGCAATTTGCGCCACCTGGATCTGCACCACACGGGAATCACCCAGTGGCCGGCGGACATCGACGCGCTTACGCACCTGGAAACCCTGGATCTGCGCAACAACAAAATCGTCGAGATTCCGGATTCTGTGTTCAAGGCGCGCGCCGTGCTCAATCGAGGCACCCATATCGACGGCAACCCGCTGTCCGTGGCCAGCCTTCAGGCCCTTGCCGATTATCAGCGAGTGCAAGGTATCAGCCTGGGTGTGATCACCCCTGACTACCTCGCTACGGTACGACCGGCTGTCGATATGCAGGGTGCCGGGTGGGTCAGCGGGTTGCCGAGGACGCAGATTGCGCGGGCGCAGGAGGTACTGTTATCGCTGTCGGCTGATCCCGATTCCCGGGCCTTTTTCGAGATGCTCATGCAATTGCGCGGGACGGCCGATTATTTCCGCGCCCGCACCCAGCTTGGGCAGCGGGTCTGGAACGTGCTGGAGGCCGCCTGTGAAAACGACAGGCTGCGCCGTGTGCTGTTTCGGATGGCCAGAGAAGGGCGTGTAAGTACTGCCAATGCCACTGCGTTATTTAGCGATCTGGAGGTCAGGGTTCTGTGCTTCAGGGCTTTGGTAGCGGCTCGCACCGGCAGTCAGGCGCTCGAGGGTGATCTGATTCGTCTGTTGCGTGGACTGTTTCGATTGCAGGAGCTTGAAAAACAGGTTGTCCTGGAAACGGCGCGTCGCGCCAGAACGGAATCGCTGACCTTGCGCCAGGCTCTGGATATCAACCTGATTTACCGGGTGCGACTGGCAGAGCGGCTGGAGCTGCCTGCGCAACCGACTGAGCTGAATGTGCGGCTGGACGTCGAGGTCAGCGATGAGCAGATCGATGAAGCCTATCAAAAGGTGGTCAAGGCCGAAAATACTGCGCAATTGGTAAACTCGATCAGCCGGCAGGAATTCTGGGCCGAGTATTTGTGGACGAGTCGTCAGGACGTGTTTGCCGAGATTCTGGATCGCTGTGCGCGGGCTTTTTCCCTGCTGGAGTCTCAGGCCAATCTGTCTCGCGAAGCCGCCGCACAGCAAATGACGACAATCTACGACAACTTCAGAAATGAAAGCCTGGAGTTGCGCAAGCAACTGACCAATGCGGCATTGGCACGCCATCCAGGGCTGCCATTGCCGGCCACAACAGATTAGGAACGAAATAGGACTGAACAGAGGCCCCGGGCCCTTCGACAAGGGCCCGGGGCAGGCGGTCAGCGGCGACGGAACAGCGGCAGCGGTTCGTCAGTGGCGGCCTGATAGGTCACCGAAAAGTCCTTGAGGCTTTCAAGGGCGTCGTACGGGTCTTTGTCCGCGCGCAGGGCGAAGGCATCGAAACCGCAACGGCGCATGTAGAACAACTGGTCGCGCAGCACATCACCAATCGCCCGCAGTTCACCTTTGAAACCGTAGCGGTCACGCAGCAGGCGGGCGTTGGAGTAGTTGCGTCCATCGGTGAACGCCGGGAAGTTCAGGGCAATCACCTGGAACTCGTTCACGTCGTCACCGATTTCTTCGGCTTCTTCGTCGGCATCCAGCCACACACCCAGACCGCCATCGCGGGCCTTGAGCATGCGGGCGTGTTCACGCCACAGCTGCAGCGGGACGATCAGGTCGTCGCAGTTGCTGATTTCGTCGATGTTGAAATCCTTGGGCAGCAGGTGCCAGGTTTCGTCGACGACCTCGTTGTTCTTAATGATTCGCTGCATAGACGCGTTCCTTGAAGAGGTCGATGCCAATACGCTGGTAGGTGTCGATGAAACGCTCGTCTTCGGTGCGCTGTTCCACGTACACGTCGATCAGTTTGGAGATCACGTCCGGCATGTCTTCCTGGGCGAAGGAAGGGCCGAGGATCTTGCCCAGGCTGGCGTCACGGCTGGCGCTGCCGCCGAGCGAGACCTGGTAGAACTCTTCACCTTTCTTGTCCACACCGAGGATGCCGATGTGGCCGACGTGGTGGTGACCGCAGGCGTTCATGCAGCCGGAGATGTTCAGGTCCAGTTCACCGATGTCGAACAGGTAGTCCAGGTCGTCGAAGCGGCGCTGGATCGATTCGGCGATCGGGATCGACTTGGCGTTGGCCAGCGAGCAGAAATCACCGCCAGGGCAGCAGATGATGTCGGTCAGCAGGCCGATGTTCGGCGTGGCGAAACCTTGCTCGCGCAGCTCGCCCCACAGGGTGAACAGCTGGCTCTGCTCGACGTCGGCCAGAATGATGTTCTGCTCGTGGGAAGTGCGCAGTTGACCGAAGCTGTAGCGGTCGGCCAGGTCGGCGACGGCGTCGAGCTGCTTGTCGGTGATGTCACCCGGTGCAACGCCGGTCGGCTTCAGGGACAGGGTCACGGCCACATAGCCCTGCTTCTTGTGTGCCAGGGTATTGCGGGTGCGCCAGCGGGCGAAGCCCGGATGCTCTTTGTCGAGGGCGGCCAGTTCGGCGGTCTGGTTTTCCAGCGCCTTGTAGTCCGGGTCGACGAAGTGTTTGGCCACACGATGCACTTCGGCTTCGGTCAGTGTGGTCTGGCCGCCGCGCAGGTGTTCCATTTCGGCATCGACTTTCTGAGCGAAGACTTCCGGCGTCAGCGCCTTGACGAGGATCTTGATCCGCGCCTTGTATTTGTTGTCACGACGGCCGTAGCGGTTGTACACCCGCAGGATCGCGTCGAGGTAGCTCAACAGGTCCTGCCATGGCAGGAACTCGTTGATGAACGCACCGACCACCGGGGTACGACCCAGACCACCGCCGACCAGCACACGGAAACCGAGTTCACCGGCAGCGTTGTGTACCGGCTCAAGGCCGATGTCGTGGACTTCGATGGCCGCACGGTCGGAGGTCGAACCGTTGACGGCGATCTTGAACTTGCGTGGCAGGTAAGCGAATTCCGGGTGGAACGTGGTCCACTGACGAACGATTTCGCACCACGGACGCGGGTCGATCAACTCGTCGGCTGCAACACCGGCGAACTGGTCAGTAGTGACGTTGCGCAGGCAGTTGCCGCTGGTCTGGATGGCGTGCATCTGCACAGTGGCCAGTTCGGCGAGGATGTCCGGGATGTCTTCGACCGCCGGCCAGTTGAACTGCACGTTCTGCCGCGTACTGATGTGGGCGTAGCCCTTGTCATAGTCGCGGGCGATCTTGGCCATCATGCGCACCTGACGCGAGGTCAGTTGGCCGTAAGGCACCGCCACTCGCAACATCGGCGCGAAACGCTGGATGTACAGGCCATTCTGCAGGCGCAGGGGGCGGAATTCTTCTTCGCTCAGCTCACCTGCCAGATAGCGTCGGGTCTGATCACGGAACTGCTTGACGCGGTCCTCGATGATCCGCTGATCGTACTCGTCGTATACGTACATATAAGTCCTGTTCTCAGGCTTTGGCCACTCGGAAAACGCTGCGTTTTCGCTTGCTGGAGTCCGATGGTTCCTCTGCAATTCTGCGCGCACGGCCGCGCACTCCCTGACGGAGCCGGGGCAATATACCCGTTTGCAGTTATGCGCAAAAGTGATGTTTGAGTATATGTAAAGAACCAAATCGCCTAACAAGAATCACTGTCAACTAAACCACATTTGTCGTGCGGACAATCATCGTCTTAACTGTGGTCGAGTCTTTCTGCAATCACCGATAAAACCGACAAGAGGCGATGCAATGAGCAACCCAACCAAAGCAAGGAAAAGCGATAGCAGCGTCGATGCCTGGGCGATTCTGTTCCTGATCATTCTGGTCGTTGGAACGGCGGTATTCTGGGTCAGCCATCAGTAAAACGACTCGTCCGGGCCCCGCTTGCGACGATTGTCGGACAAAAGGCGGGATCAAGCGCCAAAGGCCAGGTGATCAATGGCTATAATGCGCGGCCATTTTTCCTTGGGCCCGGATGATTCATGTTCAAGCTTCTTCACCTCAGCCTGCTGCTGTTCGGCGCGGTTTTCGGTACCTGCGCGCGTGCGGAGTCGGTGCTGTTCCTGAATCCGGGCTCGACGCAGGAAGCATTCTGGGTCAGCTACTCGCAATTCATGCAGGCTGCCGCCCGGGATCTGGGCATCGACCTGCGCATCCTCTACGCCCAGCGCCAGCCGGAACTGACCCTGGCGCAAGCGCGACTGGCCCTGCAGGGGCCTGAGCGCCCGGATTATCTGGTGTTCGTCAACGAACAGTACGTGGCACCGCAGATTCTGCGCTTGGCCAATGGCAGCGGCGTGAAGCTCTTTATCGTCAATTCGGCACTGACGCCCAACCAGCAGGCACTGGTGACAGAGGGCGCGGATCGCATTGGTAGCCTGGTGCCCAACGACGAGGAGGGCGGCTACCTGATGATGAAAGAACTGATCCGCCTGCATCCGCCCGTGGCGCCCGGTGAAAGCATCGATCTGCTGGCGTTTTCCGGCCTCAAGATCACGCCATCGGCGCAATTGCGCGAAAAGGGCATGCAGCGGGCCCTGGCGGAGAATCCGCAGGTACATTTGCGGCAATTGGTCTATGGCGGCTGGACCCAGCAACGGGCTTACGAGCAGGCGAAGCAGTTGCTGGTCCGCTATCCCAACGTTTCATTGGTATGGGCAGCTAATGATGAAATGGCCTTCGGCGCGATGCGTGCTGCGTCCGAGGTCGGCAAGGTGCCGGGCAAGGACGTGCTGTTCAGCGCGGTCAACACCTCGCCCGAAGCTTTGCAGGCGGTGGTCGACGGGCGCCTGAGCGCGTTGCTCGGCGGGCATTTCACCCTGGGTGGCTGGGCACTGGTCGAGCTGCATGATCACGCGCAAGGCGTCGATCTGAATCAGTATGGCGGCCGGGATCGGCAGATTCCGTTGCTGCAACTGATCGACAGGGATCATGCCCGCCGAATCCTTGCAATGGGTGCCTCACCGGACTACGGCGTGCAATTTCGCAAGCTCTCGGCGAAAGGGCGCCCGGTTTCGTATCGCTACCCGTTCAATCTGCAGACCCTGATGCACTAGGGCCGTCAGACGCCCGCCAGATGCACCACCAGTTGCACAATGCCAAACAGCGTCAGGGCGAATACCGCCGTGAACGCGATACCCAAGAAGATGAAATGGCTGGGCTTGCCGTGGGTGAAGTCCCTCGCCCGGTTCTTGCCGCTCTGCACCCCGAACGCCGCCGCCATGACGCTATGCAGCATCTGCCAGAACGTCGGTGGCTTGTTGTCGACTGGATCGTCCATAAATCCCCCGTCTGCCGTGTGTGTCAGACAAGCATAGTCAACCCTTTTCAGATCGCAGAAATACCTGTGGGAGCCGATAGGCTCCCACAGGGTGTCGTCGCGTGAAGCGGGATTAGTTGTCGTAACCCAGATTCGGCGCCAGCCAGCGTTCGGTCAGGCTCAGTTCCTGGCCTTTGCGCGAGGTGTAGCTCTGCACCTGATCCTTGTCGACCTTGCCCACGGCGAAGTACTGCGCCTGCGGATGGGCGAAGTACCAGCCGCTGACCGCTGCCGCCGGGAACATCGCGTAGTGCTCGGTGAGGAACACGCCGCTGCGACCGGCGCGCATTTCCTGGGCCTCAGGGTCGAGCAGGGCGAACAGTGTGGCCTTCTCGGTGTGATCCGGGCACGCCGGATAGCCCGGGGCAGGGCGGATGCCGGAATACTGCTCTTTGATCAGTGCCTCGTTGTCGAGGACTTCATCCTTGGCGTAACCCCAGTGCTCCTTACGCACCTGCTGGTGCAGCCACTCGGCGCAGGCCTCGGCCAGACGGTCGGCGAGGGCCTTGACCATGATCGAGTTGTAATCGTCGCCAGCGTCCTGATAAGCCTTGGCCACTTCTTCGGCACCGATCCCGGCGGTGGTGATGAAACCACCGACATAGTCGGTCACTTCGCTGTCCTTCGGCGCGACGAAGTCGGCCAGGGAGAAGTTCGGCTTGCCGTCGGTCTTGATGATCTGCTGACGCAGGTGATGCAGGCGCGCCATCGGCTTGCCGTCATCGCCGTACAACTCGATATCGTCATCGTGCACCTGATTGGCCGGCCAGAAACCGAACACCGCACGGGCGCTGATCAGTTTCTCGTCGATCAGCTTGGTCAGCATCTCGCGGGCGTCCTTGTACAGCGAGGTCGCCGCTTCACCGACCACTTCGTCTTCGAGGATGCGCGGGAACTTGCCGGCCAGATCCCAGGAGATGAAGAACGGCGTCCAGTCGATGTACTCGGCCAGGACGTTGAGGTCGATATTGTCCAGCACGCGGGTGCCGGTGAAGGTCGGTTTGACCGGGGTGTAAGTGGCCCAGTCGAACTGCGGCTTCTTGGCGATCGCAGCGGCGTAGCTCAGGCGTTCGGTGCGGGCGCTGCGGTTGGCGGTGCGCTCGCGGACGTCGATGTACTCTTCGCGGGTCTTCTGGACGAAGCCGGCCTTCAGTTCCTTGGACAGCAACTGCGTCGCCACGCCCACGGCGCGGGAGGCGTCGGTCACGTAGACCACCGCGTCGTTGCTGTACTTGGGCTCGATCTTCACCGCCGTGTGCGCCTTGGAGGTGGTCGCGCCGCCGATCATCAGCGGCAGGTGGAAGTCCTGGCGCTGCATCTCGCGGGCCACGTGGACCATTTCATCCAGCGACGGGGTGATCAGGCCGGACAGGCCGATGATGTCGCACTTCTGCTCCTTGGCCACCTGCAGGATCTTCTCGGCTGGCACCATCACGCCGAGGTCGACGATGTCATAGCCGTTGCAACCCAGCACCACGCCGACGATGTTCTTGCCGATATCGTGCACGTCGCCTTTCACTGTGGCCATGAGGATCTTGCCTTTGGCTTCCGGCTTGTCGCCCTTTTCCAGTTCGATGAACGGAATCAGGTGCGCCACAGCCTGTTTCATCACTCGAGCGGATTTCACCACCTGGGGCAGGAACATTTTGCCGGCGCCAAACAGGTCGCCGACGATGTTCATGCCGGACATCAGCGGGCCTTCGATCACTTCGATCGGGCGAGCGAATGACTGACGGGACTCTTCGGTGTCTTCGACGATGTGGGTGGTGATGCCCTTGACCAGCGCATGCTCAAGACGTTTGTTGACGTCCCAGCTGCGCCACTCTTCGGTCTCGGCTTCCTTGACACTGCCGTCGCCCTTGTACTTGTCGGCGATGGCGAGGAGGGCGTCGGTGCCTTCCGGGGTGCGGTTGAGGATCACGTCTTCAACGGCGTCGCGCAGTTCCTGCGGGATCTGATCGTAGATCTCCAGCTGACCGGCGTTGACGATGCCCATGGTCAGGCCGGCGCGGATGGCGTACAGCAGGAACACCGAGTGGATCGCCTCGCGCACCGGGTTGTTGCCGCGGAACGAGAACGACACGTTGGACACGCCGCCGGAACTCAGGGCATACGGCAACTCGTCACGGATGTAGGCACAGGCGTTGATGAAGTCCACAGCGTAGTTGTTGTGTTCTTCGATGCCGGTGGCCACGGCGAAGATGTTCGGGTCGAAGATGATGTCTTCCGGCGGGAAGCCGACTTCATTGACCAGAATGTCGTAGGAGCGTTTGCAGATCTCTTTCTTGCGCGCTTCGGTGTCGGCCTGGCCGGCTTCGTCGAACGCCATCACCACCACGGCGGCGCCGTAGCGCTTGCACAGTTTGGCGTGATGGATGAACTGCTCGACGCCTTCTTTCATGCTGATCGAATTGACGATGCCCTTGCCCTGGATGCATTTGAGGCCGGCTTCGATCACGTCCCATTTCGAGGAGTCGATCATGATCGGCACGCGGGAGATGTCCGGCTCGCCGGCAATCAGATTGAGGAAGGTCACCATGGCCTTCTTCGAATCGAGCATCCCTTCGTCCATGTTGATGTCGATCACCTGGGCGCCGGCCTCGACCTGCTGCAGGGCGACTTCCAGGGCTTCGGTGTAGTTGTCTTCACGGATCAGGCGGGCGAATTTCGCGGAACCGGTGATGTTGGTCCGCTCACCGACGTTGACGAACAGCGAGCTGCGATCGATGGTGAACGGCTCCAGGCCTGAGAGGCGGCAAGCCTTGGGAATGTCCGGAATCTGCCGCGGCGCGTAGCCGGCAACGGCTTTGGCGATGGCTTCGATGTGGCCCGGGGTGGTGCCGCAGCAACCGCCGACGATGTTGAGGAAACCGCTCTGGGCGAATTCTTCGATGACTTTGGCGGTGTCCACCGGCAGTTCGTCGTACTCGCCGAACTCGTTCGGCAGGCCGGCGTTCGGGTGCGCCGAAACGTGGGTGCTGGCCTTGTCCGACAGCTCTTCCAGGTACGGACGCAATTCGCGGGCACCGAGGGCGCAGTTCAGACCGACCGAAATCGGTTTGGCGTGGGCCACGGAGTTCCAGAACGCTTCGGTGGTCTGGCCCGACAGGGTGCGGCCGGAGGCGTCGGTGATGGTGCCGGAAATCATGATCGGCAACTCGAAGCCCAGTTCTTCGAACACGCCTTGCACGGCAAAGATCGCGGCTTTGGCGTTGAGAGTGTCGAAGATGGTTTCGATCAGGATCAGGTCGGCGCCGCCTTCGATCAGGCCTTTGGTGGCCTCGGTGTAGTTTTCCACCAGTTCATCGAAGGTAACGTTGCGATAGCCCGGGTTGTTGACGTCCGGCGACAGCGAGCAGGTGCGGCTGGTCGGGCCGAGCACGCCAGCGACGAAACGCGGCTTGTCCGGGGTCTCGAGGGTTTTCGCGTCGGCAACCTTGCGCGCCAGGCGGGCGCCTTCTACGTTGAGTTCGTAGACCAGTTCTTCCATGCCGTAGTCGGCCATGGAAATCTGCGTGGCGTTGAAGGTGTTGGTCTCGAGGATGTCGGCGCCGGCGTCCAGGTAGGCTTTCTCGATGCCGCCGATCACGTCCGGGCGGGTCAGCACCAACAGATCGTTGTTGCCCTTGACGTCGCTCGGCCAGTCGGCAAAGCGTTTGCCGCGATAATCCTGCTCTTCGAGCTTGTAGCTCTGGATCATCGTGCCCATGCCGCCGTCGAGAATCAGGATGCGCTCTTTGAGAGCTTGCTTGAGAGCTTGAAGGCGGACGCTGCGATCGGACATTGGGGCTACTCGAAAAAGACCATGACGAAGGGCCGGGATCATAACAAACCTGTGCGGTTTTAGAGCATGTGACGCTTTTGCATGAATATCGCTCATGTTGGTACGAGCGTCATAACGGTAGAATCGCGGCGTTTTTCTTCAGGATCAGGGTCAGGGACATGTCGTACCGCGTCATCAGCATTTTTTTGCTGTTCTTAAGCTGGGGCGCCGCCGCGCAGCAACCCTCGATTTCTCCCGCTATTTCTTACAGCCGCGATATTCAGCCGATCTTCACCGAGAAGTGCGTGGCCTGCCATGCGTGCTACGACTCTGCCTGTCAGCTCAACCTGGGCAGCGGTGAAGGCGCCGCGCGGGGCGCGAGCAAGATGCCGGTCTACGATGGCGAACGCACCCAGGCGGCGCCGACCACGCGGCTGTTCTATGACGCCTTCGGCAAACGGGCCTGGCAGCAGAAAGACTTCTACTCGGTGCTCGACGCCCAGGGCAGCCAGGCCGCACTGATGGCGCGCATGTTGGAGCTGGGACACAAAACGCCGCTGACCCCCAACGCCAAACTGCCGCAAGACATTGTGCTGGGGCTCAACCGCGAAAACCTGTGCGCGATGCCCGCCGAGTTCGAAGGCTATGCCGGCGCCCATCCGAAAGAGGGCATGCCGCTGGCGGTGACCGGGCTGACCGATCAGCAATATCAGACACTGCAACGCTGGCTCGCTTCCGGCGCACCGATCGATGAGCAAGGCCTGGCGCCAAGCGCCAAGGAGGCGATGCAGATCGTCCAGTGGGAAAACCTGCTCAACCAGCCTGGCGCGCGGGAAAGTCTGGTCGGGCGCTGGTTGTTCGAGCACTGGTTCCTGGCGCATATCTATTTCAAGGACGGCGAGCCGGGGCATTACTTCCAGTGGGTGCGCTCGCGTACGCCGACCGGGCAACCAATCGATCTGATCGCCACCCGTCGCCCGAACGACGATCCGGGTACTCAGGTGTATTACCGCCTGTGGCCGGTGCAGGGTGTGATCGTGCACAAGACCCACATCACTTATCCGCTGAGCGCGGCGAAGATGGCGCGGGTCAAAAGCCTGTTCTACAACGGTAACTGGCAGGTCAATGCCTTGCCGGGCTACGGGCCGCAGAGCCGGGCCAACCCTTTTGCGACCTTCGAGGCGATCCCGGCGCAGGCGCGTTATCAGTTCATGCTCGATAATGCCGAATACTTCGTGCGCACCTTCATTCGTGGCCCGGTGTGCCGTGGGCAGATCGCAACCGACGTGATCCGCGACAACTTCTGGGCGCTGTTCCAGGCCCCGGAACACGACCTGTACATCACCGACCCGAACTATCGCGGCCAGGCCACGCCGTTGCTGGCCATGCCGGGGCAGAACGACGATGTCGGCAGTGTCCTGAGCCTGTGGCACAACTACCGCAACAAGCGAAACCAATACGAAGCCCTGCGCCGTGACAGCTATGCGGATCTGCCGGCGCCGAGCTGGTCGACCCTGTGGGCCGGCAACGACAACGCCTTGCTCAGCATCTTCCGCCACTTCGACAGCGCTTCGGTGACCAAGGGCCTGATCGGCGAAGTACCGCAGACGATGTGGCTGTTCGACTATCCGCTGCTGGAACGCACCTATTACCAGTTGGCAGTGAATTTCGATGTGTTCGGCAACGTCTCCCATCAGGCGCAAACGCGCTTGTATTTCGACCTGATCCGCAACGGCGCCGAACAGAACTTCCTGCGCCTGATGCCAGCCGATTCCCGCGAAGGCTACCTCGACGATTGGTACCAGAGCAGCGGCCAGTTCAAGATGTGGCTCGATTACGAAGCCATAGACGATGACAAGCCGACCGCGCTGAAACTCGACGAGAAAGACCCGAAACGCGATTTCGCCATGCAATTGCTGGCGCGCTACGGCGATCTCAACGCGCGTCCGGATCCGATCAACCGTTGCGAAGACGCCTACTGCTCGCGCCCGAACATCGACCCGGCGCTGCAAAACGCCGAACAGGCGCTGAGTCGCCTGACTTCGCGCCCGGCGGCGGGCCTGAAAGTGATCGATCAATTGCCGGAAGCCACCATGCTCCGGGTTGAAACCCGCAGCGGCAAGCGCGAGGTCTACAGCCTGCTGCGCAACCGCGCCCACAGCAACGTGGCGTTCCTGCTCGGCGAATCGCTGCGCTATCAACCGGGGCTGGACACGCTGACGATCTACCCGGGCGTGCTCAGCAGCTACCCGAATTTCATGTTCAACGTTCCGGCAGACCAGGTGCCGGCGTTTGTCGATGCGATGGAAGGGGCAAAGGACGCGGCGCAGTTCGAGAAAGTCGTCGAGCGCTGGGGGATTCGCCGCAGTCATCCGCAGTTCTGGTTCTATTTCCACGATTTGAGCCAGTACATCCACGAAACCGAGCCGGTGGAAGAGGGCGTGCTGGACATGAACCGGTACGAGAATCTTTGATCTTTCGAGGTCAGCCTGCTGTCCGAACCCTTAGGGGCACCGTAATCCATTGTCCAGTGGTGCTCCGCAAATCCTGGACGGGAGCGCCATCGATGTTGATTTCAGTGCAGGCCCTGCGAGCGCTCGCCGCGTGGGCGGTGGTCTGCCATCACTTCATGCAGATTTTCTTCGACTTCGAGGCGCGCGGGCCGATAGGGCAGCTGTTCATCGACAAGGGCGCGGTGGGCGTCGATATCTTTTTCGTGATCAGCGGGCTGGTGATTTTCCTGTCCACTGAAGGCAAGGCGCTGCCGCCCGCGCGGTTTCTGCTGTATCGACTGTTCCGGATTGTCCC
This sequence comes from Pseudomonas sp. B16(2017), assembly GCF_002113205.1. Taxonomy (NCBI): domain Bacteria; kingdom Pseudomonadati; phylum Pseudomonadota; class Gammaproteobacteria; order Pseudomonadales; family Pseudomonadaceae; genus Pseudomonas; species Pseudomonas sp. B16(2017). The sequence goes on along the minus strand of NZ_NEKA01000004.1, from coordinate 389,418 downwards.
GGCGTATTGGCTCTACACCGTGCTGATGGCTTTGTTGGTGGTATTCGCCCGGCCGTTGCTGCCGGATCAGACGGTGGACTGGAGTCATTTGCTGCTGTCGTTGCTGTTTATCCCGACCGAAAACCCCGGCGGCTACGGGATCTACCCGACCCTGAATGTCGGCTGGACCCTGAATTACGAGATGCTGTTTTACGTGTTGTTCGCCTGGGCGCTGTTGTTTCGGTTGCAGGTGCGCTTGCTGGTGGTCGCGGCGCTGCTGTTCGCGGTGTGCCAGGCCTGGACCGGATTTGGCTGGGTCAGCGAGTTTTATCGCTCGGACATCGTTTATGAGTTCCTGCTCGGGATCAGTATCGGCATGTTCTATCGCCGCGGCTGGATCGGACCGGCGCTCTGGCTGCCGTTGCTGGGGATCGGGGCGGCGTTGCTGGCGATCTATTACTTGCCGCCCGATCCCCGGTTGCTGAATTGGGGCGTGCCCAGTGCGGTGCTGGTCATGGCCAGCCTGGCGCTGGAGCGGCATGTCGAGCGCAACAGGCTGCTCAAGCTGCTGGGCGATTGTTCCTACTCGGTGTATCTGATGCATGTGCTGGTGCTGTCGGCCGGCGGTTATCTGGCACGACGCTACGGGATCAACCCGTATTTGATGTTTGTTGTCTGTGCGCTGGCCATCGGTATCGGTTCCTGGCTGAGCTACGAATGGGTGGAAAAGCGCAGTTATCAGTGGCTTAAAGCACGGATTGACGGCGAATCGGGCGCTTAGCCGATTTGCGAACTATTCCTACGTAAATACTAGGACTTTGTGCCGCGCGCCGATTGGCGTAAACTTCGCCTCAAGCCTGCGAGGAGTCTCCATGACCGCTATTACCATTACCGACGCCGCCCACGATTACCTGGCCGATCTGCTCTCCAAGCAGAACACCCCGGGCATCGGCATCCGCGTTTTCATCACCCAGCCTGGCACCCAGTACGCCGAAACCTGCATTGCCTACTGCAAGCCGGGCGAAGAGAAACCTGAAGACACGGCGCTGGGGCTGAAAAGCTTCACCGCTTACATCGACTCGTTCAGCGAAGCGTTCCTCGATGATGCCGTCGTCGACTACGCCACCGACCGCATGGGCGGCCAGCTGACCATCAAGGCGCCAAACGCCAAAGTCCCGATGGTCAACGCCGACAGCCCGATCAACGAGCGCATCAACTATTACCTGCAAACCGAAATCAACCCGGGGCTGGCCAGCCACGGCGGTCAGGTCAGCCTGATCGATGTGGTTGAAGACGGCATTGCCGTGTTGCAGTTCGGCGGCGGTTGCCAAGGCTGCGGCCAGGCGGACGTGACCCTGAAGGAAGGCATCGAGCGCACCTTGCTCGAGCGCATTCCGGAGCTCAAGGGCGTTCGCGACGTGACCGACCACACGCAGAAAGAAAACGCCTACTACTAAGGTGTTCGCTGCGGCATGAAAAAACGGCGCCCCGTGAGCGCCGTTTTTTTATGCGTGAGATTCAATGAAGCCTTCGCGAGCAAGCCGGCTCCCACATTTGGAATGCGATCGAATGTGGGAGCGGGCTTGCTCGCGAAAGGGCCGTCATGGGCGGTAAAGATGTGCATGCCCCGCGCGATACAGCGACGACTCGCTAAATTGATCGCTACCCAACACCCGCCCAACCAGAATCAACGCCGTACGCCGAAACCCCTTGGCGGCAACCTTCGCGGCAATATCCTCCAGCGTCCCGACCGCCCAGTCCTGATCCGGCCACGTCGCCCGGTGAATCACCGCAATCGGGCAATCCGCGCCGTAATGTGGCAGCAGCTCAGCCAGGATTTTCTCCAGATGATTGACCCCCAGATGAATCGCCATGGTCGCTCCGTGCTGCGCCAGACTGCCGAGCTCTTCGCCAACCGGCATTGCGGTCTTGTCCGCATATCGGGTCAAAATCACGCTTTGCGAGATGTCCGGCAGGGTCAGTTCAGCGCCCAACAGCGCGGCGCACGCGGCGGTGGCGGTCACGCCGGGAATGATCTCGAACGGAATATCCAGCTCACGCAAATAACGAATCTGCTCGCCAATGGCGCCATACAGGCTCGGATCTCCCGAATGTACCCGAGCGACGTCCTGGCCCTTGGCATGGGCGGTCTTGATCAGGTCGATGATCTGTTCCAGGTGCAGTTCGGCGCTGTTGACCACGGTTTCCGCGCAATGACCTTCCAGCACCGCCGTCGGCACCAGCGAACCTGCGTAGATGATCACCGGGCAACTGCGGATCAGCCGCTGGCCTTTGACAGTGATCAATTCCGGGTCGCCGGGGCCGGCGCCGATGAAGTAAACGGTCATCGTTGGATCCTGTAAAAAAGGGGCAGGGCGGTGCTTCACAAGCGCTTCAGATGAAGAATGCTCATGATCGAAAGCATGGATTATCGGGAATTTACGCCGCGCCGGCCAATGCCAGAGTTGCCTGGGCGTATTTTTGCCGGGGTATCAGCAGTTTTGCCGGGCCGCTTATCAACTGTTCGGCGAGCGCCAGCGCGGCACTTTCCGCTACGCCGTAGCAACCGGTGCGTTCGAAGGCAATCTGTGAATGATGGCTCAGTCGTTGCTGATAACTGGCCAGTTCTTCGCTGCTGAAATACAGCAACGGCAGCGCCAGTTGGGCGGCGAGTTCCTGCAGGCCAGGTTCGTCGCGCTTGAGGTCGATGCTGGCCAGCGCCTTGACCTTCTCCAGATCAATTCGATGTGCCTGTAATGCCTGATCAAGCAAGGCGCGCAGCGTGCTGGCCGGGCAGCCGCGCTGGCAGCCCAGGCCGACCACGAAGGTCGGCGCTGCGCTGTCATCGGTCATGCCTGGTACTGACCTTCGCTTTTGCGGCGGAACAACCACGCGCTGATCAGGCCCAGGGCCAACCAGAACGCGACGTTGGTCAACTGCGAAGCGATTTTGAACTGAGCTTCGAGGGCTTCCGGAGCGAGCATCGAATGCACTTCCGGTTGTGGCGCGCCGATCACGTGCGGCACGGCAAGGATCGCCACGCCGAGGATCTTCATCAGCCAGTGACGGCTGAACACGATCAAGGCCAGACCGACAGCGGTGGAGGCGGCGGTGCCGATCCACCACATCTGACGCGAGGCCAGATCCGCGGCGGCGGTGCCCGGCAGCTCAGGTGGCAGGCCCAGGGTCGGTGCAAGCACGAAAGTCGCATAACCGGCCAGGCCCCAGAGCAGGCCTTGCGAGGTTTTGGTCGGCGCACGCAGGGTATACAGGCCCGCGAGCATCAGGGCAAAACCCACGGCAACCACCAGATTGCCGCCGGTGGTGGACACCACGCGCTGCCAGCCGTCTTCCGGCTCCCAGGCTTCGGCATCGTGGGTGTGGGCGGCAGTGCCGGCAGCGTGTTCGTGAACTTCGGCAACCGGTTCGGCTTTCTCGAAGGTTTCGGCCTGCAGAATCAGCGGTGATACCCAGAAGCTTTGCAGCAAGGTCAGGAGCAGGGCAGCCAGAAGGCCGGTGAAACCCGCGGTCTGCGCAATACGCTTGATCATGTCGTCAGGTCTCAGTGGCACGGAAACGCAGCGCTGTGGCGGGTATCGTGAGCAGCATTGTGCACCGCTTCGATGTGCGAGAAACCGGCGAAATACACCAGGCACGCACCGAGGATCGACGCGCAGACGGCGGCGGTCAGGCGTTGGCTCAGGGTGGTGGTGCTGGAGATCTTGTCCGAATTGCTGCCGGTGCTGCTGATGATCGACATGGCGCTTCCCTCTGGAATGTCAGCGGGTGAGTGGAGCGCATGAAAACCCCTGCGGCCGCGCACGCAGAGGTTCGAACAGCGCCCGCCCACCGCGGGTTTGTCAGGTTCAGTGGCGATATCGCGCACTGTGTGTTGCGGGCCGGTCTCCGGGCTCACGAGGGGTGGCTGTCTGCCGACCTGCAAGCGTCACCTTCCCATGCCTGTGGGCACAGTGGATCTGACGCTTCGCTCGCTTACCGTTGCGGGGGCAGCACCGGACTGACATGGCTTTAGAGTAAAGCACATGATTCACCGGTTTCCCGTTTCACCCTGTGAGGGGCACCCGTAACAAGTTGTGTAGGAGAGCATGGGCGGGGGATTTGAGTCAATTGGGATCGGGATCGGGATCGGGATTGGGATTGGGATTGGGATTGGGATTGGGGGCAGATCCGTTGCTGCGGTTATGGCTGCTTAGGGTTCCGCCCTTACGGCGGGTCACTTTTGGCAAACGCCCCAAAAGTAACCAAAAGGTCTCTAACCCTGACGTACGGCCCCTCGCTTAGGCTCGGGGTTCCTTCGCTCCGGGATTGATCCGGGGGCATCGCCTACGGTTTGCTTCGCTGCACCTCCTCTCGATGCATGCGGCTGCGCCGCACGGTCGCTGCGCTCCCACCCCCGGATCAATCCCTCCACTCAGCCTGCCGACGGGCCCTGCGATCAAAAGCGGTACTCGAGCTAACGCTCATCGTGGTGAGTGGTGAGGAGCGGGGGGGGCTCTTGATCTGGCTTCTGCTCTTGCTTGGCTCTGGCTTTTGATCTTTAGCCCCTTCGGCAGGCCGAGCGGAGGTGTCCATCAGGGGGTAGGCGCGCAGCGCCGTGCGGCGAAGCCGCATACATCGAGAGGAGGTGCAGCGAAGCAAACCGTAGGCGATGCCCCCTGATGGACACCGTAGCGAGGGAACACTGAGCCTAAGCGAAGTGCCGTACGCCGGGGCAAAAGCCTTTTGCTTACTTTTCGGCGTTTGGAAAAGTGAGTCGCTGTAAGAGCGAAACCATAAGAAGCCGTTACCGCAGCAACGGATATACACACAAAACCAAAAGGCCACGCCCATTGACCCATCACGAACCCATGCGTAGCCTTGCGCTTTCGAGGTTCTTCGGCCCACGTCGAAGCTAAGAAGGGAACGCGGTCCAAGCCGCGGCTGCCCCCGCAACTGTGAACGGTGCTGTTCGCTGCCACGCCACTGCCAACTCCATCCAGAGCCAGCGGGAAGGCGCAGCGAATACCGGGCCAAGTCCCGAACACCGTCAGCCAGGAGACCTGCCTCGTCACAGATTCTCACTTTCAACCGGGCGGGGTGATCCGGTGGCGAACTCTCCAGGCACGCACTCGCGTTGCCGGTCTCGTCCCGTATGCCCGCCACCTTGCCAAAGGGCATCCGATGAAAACACTGGCCAAACTCCCCGTCACCATCGTCACTGGCTTCCTCGGCTCGGGCAAAACCACCTTGCTGCGGCACATGCTCGACAACGCCCAGGGCCGCCGCATCGCGGTGATCGTCAACGAGTTTGGCGAGCTGGGCATCGACGGTGAAATCCTTAAACAATGCACCATCGGCTGCACCGAAGAAGAAGCCACCGGCCGCGTCTACGAACTGGCCAACGGGTGCCTCTGCTGCACGGTGCAGGAAGAATTCTTCCCGGTGATGCGCGAACTGGTGGCCCGTCGCGGCGACCTCGACCACATCCTGATCGAAACCTCGGGCCTGGCCCTGCCAAAACCGCTGGTACAAGCCTTCCAATGGCCGGAAATCCGCAGCGCCTGCACCGTTGACGCGGTGATCACCGTGGTCGACAGCCCGGCCGTGGCCGCTGGCACCTTCGCCGCGTTCCCGGATCAGGTCGACGCCCAGCGCAAACTCGATCCGAACCTGGACCACGAATCGCCGCTGCACGAGCTGTTCGCCGACCAACTGGCCAGCGCCGACCTGGTGATCCTCAACAAGGCCGACCAGACCAGCCCTGAAGACCTCGCTCGCGTGCGTCTGGAAGTGGCTGAAGAGCTGCCGCCAGCGGTAAAAATCATCGAAGCCAGCAACGGTCGCCTGCCGTTGGACGTGCTGATTGGTCTGGGCGCCGGGTCCGAAGAACACATCGACAGCCGCCACAGCCATCACGATCACCACCACGGTGAAGGCGATGACGATCACGATGACCACGATCACGACGCCTTCGATTCGATTTCCATCGAGCTGCCGCAAGCCGACGAAAGCCTGCTGCTCGACGCGCTGACGCAACTGGTGGTTCAGCACGGCATCCTGCGGGTCAAAGGCTTCGCGGCGATCCCGAACAAGCCGATGCGTCTGCTGATCCAGGGCGTGGGCACGCGTTTCGACAAGCACTTCGACCGTCAATGGGGCGCCGATGAGGCACGCGTGACGCGTCTGGTGTTGATCGGTCAGGAACTGGATGCCGCTCAACTCGAAGCGCAACTGCGCGCCGCGCTCAGCGTTTAAGCCATGCACCTGCTCAGGACCCAGCCCGGCGGTTTCGTGTCGGACGACAACATTGCCGACCTCGGACAAACCCCCGCCGAGCTGGTGATCCTGTGCAGCGGTGATTCCAGCCTCGCGCTGCTCGCCGAAGCCGCGCAGCAACTGCCCGAGGATTACCCGAGCGTGCGCCTGGCCAACCCGATGCAGGTGCAGAACCATGCGTCGGTCGACCTCTACGTCGATGAGGTGCTGCGCCACGCCAAGGTGATTCTGATCTCGCTGCACGGCGGCATCGCTTATTGGCGTTATGGCGTCGAGCGGCTGGTCGAGTTGTCCGAACGTGGCGTGCAGTTGATTCTGGTGCCGGGCGATGACCGTCCCGACCCGGAGCTCAGCGACTTGAGTACCGTGGGCGCCGAGGATCGCGACCGGCTCTGGCAGTTTCTGCGTCAGGGCGGCATGGACAATGCGCTGGACTTTTTCCGTTGCCTGGCCAGTCGCTGGCTGGCGCGGGATTACGTGTGGGGCGAGCCGCAAACGCTGCCGCGCACGGCGATTTATCACCCGAACAAAAACACCGCCGCACTGAGTGACTGGCAAGCCGATTGGCTGCCCGGTCAACCGGTGTCGGCGGTGTTGTTTTATCGCTCGCATTTGCAAGCGGCGAACACGGCGTTTATCGACGTGTTCTGCCAACGGCTTCAGGCGGCCGGACTCAATCCGCTGCCGATCGCCGTGGCCAGTTTGAAAGAGCCTGGCTGCCTGTCGGTGGTCGAGGACTGGCTGGATGAAGTCGAGGCCTCGGTGATTCTGAACACCACCGGTTTCGCCCAGTCCAGTCCGGAAGCGCCGCATCTGCGGCCGTTCCGTCGCAACATTCCGGTGATCCAGGCGATTTGCGCCCAGGACAACGAACCTGGCTGGCGCGAGAGCGAGCAGGGCCTCGGCCCCCGGGATCTGGCGATGCACATCGCCTTGCCGGAACTGGACGGCCGGATCATCAGTCGGCCGATCAGCTTCAAGGATCTAGCGTGGCGCAGCGAGCGCAGTCAGTCCGACGTGGTGTGTTATCGGGCCCAACCCGAGCGCATGGATTTCGTCGCCGAACTGGCGCGGCGCTGGGTCGATCTGGCGCGGGTGCCGAACGCTGAAAAGCGCATCGCGCTGATCCTCGCCAATTACCCGACCCGGGACGGGCGCATCGGCAACGGCGTGGGCCTCGACACGCCGGCCGCTGCGCTGAATATCCTGCGGGCATTGCAGGCCCAAGGTTATCCGCTGCCCGCCGAACTGCCGGACAGCGGCACCGAACTGATCCGGCAACTGCTGGGTGGTGTCAGCAATGATCTCGACACCCTCGATCAGCGCCCATGCCAGCAAAGCCTGGCGATGAATGATTACCTGTCGATGTTCAACGCACTGCCCGAAGCCAATCGCACGGCGGTGCTGGAGCGCTGGGGCTCGCCGCAAAATGATCCGATGTGCCGGGACGGGCGGATGATGATCGCTGGCTTGCGTTTCGGCCTGACTTTCGTCGGCATTCAACCGGCGCGGGGTTATCAGGTCGATCCGAGCGCGGTGTATCACGACCCGGATCTGGTGCCGCCGCACGCATACCTCGCGTTCTATTTCTGGCTGCGCCAGACCTACGGCGCCCACGGCGTGATCCACGTCGGCAAGCACGGCAACCTAGAATGGCTGCCCGGCAAAGGCGTGGGTCTGTCGGAGAACTGCTGGCCGGACGCACTGCTCGGGCCGCTGCCGAACATCTATCCGTTTATCGTCAACGATCCGGGCGAGGGCGCCCAAGCCAAACGTCGCACTCAGGCGGTGATCATCGACCACCTGATGCCGCCGCTGACTCGCGCCGAAACCTATGGCCCGTTGCGTAATCTGGAACTGTTGGCTGACGAGTATTACGAAGCTCAGTTACTCGATCCGCGCCGCGCCCGGGAGTTGCAGCGCGACATCCTGCAACTGGTGCGTGACACGCAGATCGATCGCGAACTGCAACTCGATGAAGCCCTCGACAGCGATGCCGATGCGGCGATCTGGCTGCCGCGTCTGGATACCTATCTGTGTGATCTGAAGGAATCGCAGATCCGCGATGGCCTGCACATCTTCGGCGAGTCGCCGACCGGGCGTTTGCGCATCGACACCTTGCTGGCGCTGCTGCGGATTCCACGTGGCGATGGCAAAGGGGAGCAATCGAGTCTGTTGCGGGCGCTGGCCAAGGCGTTTCAGTTGGGGTTCGATCCGCTGGATTGTGCACTGGCTGATTCCTGGACCGGCCCGCGCCCAATGGAACTGCAATCGCTGAGCGATGAAGTCTGGCGCACGGCGGGGGATACTCGCGAACGTCTGGAGCTGTTCGCCACCCAACTGATCTCCCAGTCACTACCATCCCCCTGTGGGAGCGAGCCGCGCTGGGTTGAAGTCGGTGCAATCCTCGACAACTTGCGCGAAGTGATCGCCCCACGCCTCGATGCCTGCGGCCCGGCCGAAATGCGCGGCTTGCTCGACGCGTTGAGCGGGCGATTCGTCCCCGCAGGCCCAAGTGGTGCGCCAAGTCGCGGTCGCCTCGACGTTCTGCCCACCGGGCGCAATTTCTATTCGGTGGACGTGCGCAATCTGCCGACCACCACGGCCTGGCGAATCGGCTTCCAGTCGGCAACCCTGATTCTCGAGCGACACCTGCAGGATCACGGCGATCACCTGCGCCAACTCGGCCTCTCTGTGTGGGGCACCGCGACCATGCGCACCGGCGGCGATGACATTGCCCAGGCCATGGCGCTGATGGGCGTACGTCCGGTGTGGGCCACCGGCAGTCAGCGGGTCGATGATTTCGAGATTCTGCCGCTGAGCCTGCTCGACCGGCCTCGGGTCGATGTCACGCTGCGGGTCTCCGGATTTTTCCGCGATGCGTTCGCCAACCTGATCCGCCTGTTCGACGCCGCCGTGCAAGCCGTGGCGGAGCTCGACGAGCCGGACGATCTCAATCCGCTGGCCGCGAAAGTGCGTGCCGAGCGTGAGGCGCTGCGCCAGTCCGGGCTGGACGAAGAGGCTGCCCGACGTCAGGCCGGCTGGCGGATCTTCGGTGCCAAACCCGGCGCTTATGGCGCGGGTGTGCAGGGCGCCATCGACGGTCGTCTGTGGCAAACCCGAGAAGATCTGGCCGAGGTTTACTTGAATTGGGGCGCCTATGCTTACGGTGGCTCCGATGAGGGCACCGCCGCCCGCGAGCAATTCGTCCAGCGCCTGAGCCAGGTGCAGGCCGTGCTGCAAAACCAGGACAATCGCGAGCATGACCTGCTCGATTCCAACGACTATTACCAGTTCCAGGGCGGCATGCTCGCCGCCGTGGAAAGCCTGCGCGGTGAAGCGGCAGCCAGTTATCACGGCGATCACAGTCAGCCGGACCTGCCAAAGATCCGCACCTTGAAAGAGGAACTGAACCGGGTCATCCGCTCCCGGGCGGCGAATCCGAAATGGATCGACGGGGTCAAGCGCCACGGCTATAAAGGCGCATTCGAACTGGCGGCGACGGTCGACAACCTGTTCGCCTTCGACGCCACCACGCAACTGATCGACGACCATCAGTACGCCTTGCTGGCCGATGCGTATCTGCTGGACCCGGCGACCCGCGAGTTCGTGCGCGAGCATAATCCCCACGCACTGCGCGACATGACCGAACGCATGCTCGAAGCGCAGCAGCGCGGGATGTGGCAGGCACCGGGCGCCTACAAAGAGGCGCTGGAAAACCTGCTGCTGGACATAGAAGAAGAGAGCTGAGACTGAACATGACCGACACCCCGCATTTCCCGCTCTCCGCCGTGGTTGGCGCCGATGATCTGAAACTAGCGCTGTACCTGACGGCCATCGACCCGAAGATCGGCGGCGTGCTGATCGAAGGCCCGCGCGGCATGGCCAAGTCGACGCTCGCCCGGGGCCTGGCGGATCTGTTGGCCAGTGGTCAGTTTGTCACCTTGCCGTTGGGCGCCACCGAAGAGCGACTGGTCGGCACGCTGGATCTGGACGCGGCGTTGAGCGACGGTCGTGCGCAGTTTTCTCCCGGCGTTCTGGCGAAGGCTGACGGCGGCGTGTTGTACGTCGATGAAGTGAATCTGCTGCCGGATCATCTGGTGGATTTGCTGCTCGATGTGGCTGCCAGCGGCACTAATCTGATCGAGCGCGATGGCATTTCCCATCGGCACTCGGCGAAGTTCGTATTGATCGGCACGATGAACCCGGAAGAGGGGGAATTGCGTCCGCAATTGCTGGATCGCTTTGGTTTGAACGTCGCCCTGAGCGGTCAAACGGCGCCGGCCGAGCGTGGGCAGATCATCCGGCGTCGACTGGATTTCGACAGCGATCCGCAGGCGTTCTGTGCGCAGTGGGAGGCTGAACAGCAAGCTCTACGTCAGCGCTGCGAGAACGCCCGCAAGGTTTTACCGGGCATCCCGCTGGATGACGCGGCGCTGGCACAGATCACCGAGCGCTGCTTCGCGGCGGGCGTCGACGGTTTGCGCGCCGATCTGGTCTGGCTGCGTGCCGCGCGGGCGCATGCGGCGTGGCGCGGTGCGGACGCCATCGCCGAGCAGGATATCGATGCGGTGGCTGAGTTCGCATTGCGTCATCGTCGTCGCGAACAGTCCTCATCCAGTGCGCAGTCACCGGCGCAATCACCGTCCGGCTCCCAGACCGATCCAAGCGAAGGGCAGGGGCAGTGGGGTGAAATGCCGGCGCCGGCACTGGCTACCGGCGCACGCCGCGAAGTCCCGGCCTGGCCGCCACACCTACAAAAAAAGCCTTAGGCATTCGCCCCCGATCCGACGCGGGGGCGAATGCCAGGCCCCGCGCCGGACGCCTCGATAACGGCCGCCAGGGCAAGCGTCACGCGGCTCGCAGCGGCTCGGTGAACTGGCCCGGAACCTTGCTCAACGGCCGTCCGAAAACCCGGGCGGATCTGCTGTTTCAACTGCGCACCCGCACGCCCCATGAACTGTGGCTGGTGATCGTCGATGCCTCGGCCTCGACCCGTCGTCATCAGGCGCTGAGCGATGCCAAGGGCGTGCTCGCACAACTGTTCGATGACGCTTACCGGCAGCGCGCGCGCCTTGCGTTGCTGACCGCAAGCGGCGCCGCGCCGAAATGGCAGGTGCAAGGGCTAAAGGCCTCCAGCGGGTTGCGTGCGTGGCTCGATGGATTGGGTGCGGGAGGCGGCACGCCTCTGTTGGCAGCGCTGACGGAAGCCGGGCATTGGCTGACGGTGCGGCGCAAGCGTTTCCCCGCTGAACAGCAACGGTTGCTGGTGATCACCGATGGCCGTTTGAAAGACTGGCCGCAACTGCCAGCGCTCGCGTGTCCGGGCCTGTTGATCGATATCGAGCGCGGGCCGATCCGCCTGAAGCGCGCAAGGCAATTGGCGACCGCACTGGACGCGGATTACCGGCATATCGACGAGTTGTTGTCGGTCTGAGGACTATGCTGCAGTGAGGCCAAATCACAAGGAGTGAATCATGCGCGTACTGGTCGCCAATCCGCAGGATGATTTTCGCGTCAAGGCCTACGCCGGCACCAACGGTGTGCTGCTCGCCATGGACCTCGCCGAACCCCGGCGCAAAGGCCTGCTGGGGTTTGCCATCGAGAAACAGCAGGGCGACAAACCGTGGTTGTTCCTGTTCAACAGCCTGACTTTTCCCGGCAAGGCCCATACCTTCGCGCAGTTTCACGCCACGCCGAGCGACAAGGCGCCGTTGCAGAAATTTCGCTGGGCCGATTACGCGGTCAATCCAGGCATGACGATTCACTACCGCGTGCACCTGGCGTATGGCACGCCGGATGCGCTGCAACTCGGTGAGGCGCTGGAGCTGACGATCCGCTCCGACGACGGTCATCCCGCCAATCAGGGCGTGATCTTCAATCGTGCCGTGGCAGCGAGCCAGGCGTTTCAGCGCAAATTCCCCGATCTCGACGCACAGATCAGTGCCAACAAAAACCTGCCCATCGAAGCCTGGCCCGATGCGGCGCGTCAGTGGCTGGAGAACGGTCTGCTCGGGCGCCTGCAAGGCTTTATCGAACGAGCGGTGGACGCTCAGTGGGCGCTGGACATCGCGATCTACGAATACCAGTTGCAAGCCATTATCGACACGGTGAACGCAGCGTTCGATCGAGGTGTTCAGGTGCGCGTGCTGTATCACGCCCGGCCAGACGACGAAGACACCACGATCAATGAAGCGAGTCTTGCGAAACTGCCGGCGACCAGCAAGCGCGGGCGGGTCACCCACAATATTTTCCATAACAAGTTCATCGTCCTCAGCCGCCTCGACGGAGGCGGCGAGCGTCAGCCGCAAGCGGTGCTGTGCGGCAGCACCAACTTCACCGCCAACGGCGTGTACCGCCAGGCCAACGTGGTGCATGTGCTGGACGATGAGGCGATCGGTACGAGTTACCTGAAAACCTTCGAGCAGATCTGGGCTGAGCCGGCGGACGTCGGCGCCACCCGCGACTGGATTACCCAACACAACCCGATGAACCCGGCGCAACCCCTGTTCGCCGGGTTCTCCCCGCGTACCGGCGGCGCGGATCTGCGGGAGTTCGTCGATATCATCGAGGGGGCGAAGAAAGACCTGCTGTTCGTCACCGCATTCGCCTTGCCCGACGCGATTCTCAACGCGTTGCTCGGCCAGCCCCACGACGACATCCTGCGTTACGGCCTGCAAAACACGGTCAGCCGCATCACCGGCTTCCACGCCGACCGAACCGCCGAATTCGCCGCCACCGCGTTGCTCAACACCGGGCTGGAAGGCTGGCTGCGGGAGAACATGAAAGGCCAGAAAGGCAACCTGCTGGTGCACACCAAAGCGGTGGTCACCGATTTCACCAGCGACAGCCCGACCCTCATCAGCGGCAGTCATAACCTCAGCACCTCCGCCAGCAACGGCAATGATGAGAACTATCTGATCATTCGCGGCGACACCGATTTGGCGGACCGCTATGGCCTGGAACTGCTGCGGTTCTACGAGCATTACCGTTTTCGCTACTTCGCGAAGAAACTGGCGTTGAAGCAGGTACAGCCGTTGGCGGCGGATGACAGCTGGACCAACGACTACTACCTCGAGGACGATCTGCGCCAGTTGTCTCGCCTGCGGTTTTCCGGGCGTTAGCCCTTGCACATCCGTTGGCTGCCGATGCTGACAAGAGCGGCGATAGGCAGGCGGCGTACAGATTTTGAAATGATTTCCAGCTGTAGGAAAAGTCATCAGAGCCTGTACGCTTCAAGGCCTTTTTTCATTCAGGATTTGCATGAACACCCTCTCGGAGCCTCCCAGTTCTATTCCAGGAACCCCGTTCCCCTCGCGCCACGGCGCGGTCTTGACACACTTCCAGCATCCAGTCTTCCGACTCCCGACTATCGTTGTTGGCGCAGCCTTCGAGCTTTCGCGTCGCACTTTGCCGTGTCCGGCAGCCTGAATTCACTGAAGAGAGACAGAAACAGATTATGGAATGGTTAGCGGATCCCACGGCATGGCTGGGCTTGTTGACACTGATCGTGCTGGAACTGGTACTGGGTATCGACAACCTGGTGTTCATCGCGATCCTGGCGGACAAACTGCCGCCGCATCAGCGCGACCGCGCACGCATCATCGGCTTGAGCCTGGCGCTGATCATGCGTCTGGGCCTGTTGGCGAGTATTTCCTGGCTGGTTACCCTCACGCAGCCGTTGTTCGAGGTGTTCGACAAGAGCTTCTCCGGCCGTGACCTGATCATGCTGTTTGGTGGTGTGTTCCTGTTGTTCAAGGCGACCATGGAATTGCACGAACGGCTGGAAGGCCATATCGGCGAGCGTTCGACCAACGCCGCTTATGCGCTGTTCTGGCCGATCGTGGCGCAGATCGTCGTGCTCGACGCGGTGTTCTCCCTGGACGCGGTGATTACTGCCGTGGGCATGGTCGATGAACTGGCGGTGATGATGATCGCGGTGGTCGTGTCCATTGGTGTGATGATCGTTGCCAGCAAGCCGCTGACCCGCTTCGTCAACGCCCACCCGACGGTGATCATGCTGTGTCTGGGCTTCCTGATGATGATCGGTTTCGCGCTGACCGCTGAAGGCCTGGGCTTCCACATCCCGAAAGGTTATCTGTATGCGGCCATTGGTTTCTCGATCCTGATCGAGATCTTCAACCAGATTGCCCGCGCTCGCCGCAAGCGCTCGATGCAGGGCTTGCGCCCGATGCGCGAGCGCACGGCCCATGCGGTGATGCGTCTGTTGGGTGGTCGCAAACTGGCGGCGGAAGAAGTCGGCGAGGAGATTTCCGACTTGTTGGACAACGGTGAAGCGCCGAGCGCGGAGCTGTTCGACCGTCGCGAGCGGGTGATGATCAGCGGTGTGCTGCAATTGGCCGAGCGACCGATTCGCGCCTTGATGACAGTGCGCGCCGATGTCGATCACATTGATCTGGCGGACGACGCCGAGGCTATTCGCACGCGACTGATGCATTCGTCCTACTCGCGCTTGCCGCTGATTCGTGACGGCGCAGTGGATGAGCCGCTGGGCTTCGTGCACAAGAAGGAATTGCTCAAGGAATATCTGGCCGGCAACGAGCCGAACCTTGAACACCTGGCGCGCAAGACCGTCAACCTGCTGGACAGCTATTCGATCCTCAACGCACTGGAACAAATGCGTGCAGCCTCGACCCACATTGCCTTTGTGGTGAACGAGTTCGGTGACTTCGTGGGTGTGTTGACCATGACCGACATTCTCGAATCGATTGCCGGTGAACTGCCCGATGCCAGCGAAATCGCGGGGCCGGACGTAGTCGAGGAGCAGGGCGGGTTTATCGTCAACGGTGCGCTGAACCTGACGCGCATCCGCGAGCACACCGGTTTTCGCGCCGAGCCGACCGAGGACTACCAGACCCTCGCCGGGCTGGTGATGAGCCTGCTGGATCGCCTGCCGATGAAGGGCGATCGACTGGAGCATGAAGGCTGGGGCATGACCGTAATGGCGGTCGAAGAACGTCGCGTGACACGGGTGTTGCTGGTGCGTGAGGCCTGACGGCCTCACTGATGTCAGTTCGAAGGCCTCCAGTACCTGAGTCAGCATCTCGCGATGTTGACCGGTGGAGCAGATGTTGAGTGTGATGTCGGGCCACTGACGCAGAATCCGGGCCAGCGGAGCCATTTTGATGGCCTCCGGGCGAGTGCCGAAAACCATCATGACTTTAAAGGACATTGACCCCTCCTGGGACGTAGCAAGGCTGCGACCCGAGGGCCGGCAGCACTCTTCTCTTTCTGAGAAATAAAGAAAAGCAGCCGGATTGGAGCTTGTCCAATCCAGTCTCGAGGCTAGTTGTTACAGATCAATAGCAGCGAAGGTGCAACTGCCTGATGGCGCTTGGATCGCACTTTCAGGAAAGGTTCCACCGTTTTGCGCGGTGGACGGTGCAGAGGGTGCGGAGGGTGTGACGCAGCCAGTTCAGGTCATGGCTCGGTTTGCGTGTTGCAGCGCAGTGCCTGGTTTTGCCGAGGTGTTGGGTGAAGTTGTGACGCAGTGATTCCTCTGTACCGATGCCTTTCAGTTTTTTGACCAGAACGCCTTCCTTGTAGAACAACACGGTCGGTGTGCCCGTGACATCCGGATGTCGAATCGACTTTGCGGTATCGAGCATGAAGATATCCATCCAGGGCCGGAAAGGCTTGGCGATCTCGAGAAAAACGGGGCTGGAAAACACGCAGGCAGCGCAATGCTCATTGAAGAAATACAGGACGACAAGACGCCTGGCTTTCAAGACTTTCCGGTACGTCGGGGGCAACGCTGAATATCGAGTCGGTGTCGTCATTGGAGCCTCCTGGTCAATGAGTCTGGAAGGCCTTTGAAGTTAAAGCAGGGCAAAACGGCGGTCTACTGTCAGAAATTACAGGTAGGTCCTGCAAAGGATGATTTCGTCCTACTTTGATGCAAGAGCATTCCCTTAGAAGACTCAGATCCGCGGAGGCCAGGCAGCTGGTATCGTTTTTCAGACATTTATCAAAGGAGCTCCTGATGGGCAGCGATGCAGGTTTGAAAGCAGTTTCCGTAGTACGAATCGATGAGGCACTTATGAATCGCCTTGAGGATCTGGAGCTGATAGCTCTCTGCAAGGAGCGGGAAAATGATCCGACCATAAAAGTTTCGATAGACGACCTTTGAGCTTGGTTCTCGGAGATAAACGCTGCCCCTGAATCGATCACCCGTGCACCGACTGGGAACCTGTTACCCGCATTGTTGTAGCCAACGGTAGCGCACGCTCCGCTCACTCGCTGTTTCTCTATTTTTCCGTTTTACGTATCTCTTTGATTCCTGTGAATTTTCAAATGGGTGCAGATTCCCCGCGAATCCTGTGGCACACTTTCTGCTGTCTATTCCGTAGTAACAAACCGTGTTCCGGTATAGCGGAATAAACAATCCTCTGGAGTGCTTGCCATGCATCGCCGACCTTCCTTGTTCAAAGCATGTGTTTTTGTTCTCGCGGCTTCGTCCGCTGTCATGGGTATGGCCCAGGCGGCCGACAGCAAGCTCGACAGCGTCCTGGCCCGTGGAAAACTGATTGTGGGCACCGGCAGCACCAATGCGCCGTGGCACTTCCAGGGTGCGGACGGCAAGTTGCAGGGTTTTGATATCGACATCGCGCGGATAGTGGCCAAAGGTCTGTTCAATGACCCGAGCAAGGTCGAGTTCGTGGTGCAGTCGTCCGATGCGCGGATTCCCAACCTGCTGACCGACAAGGTCGACATGAGCTGCCAGTTCATCACTGTCACCGCCAGCCGTGCGCAGCAAGTGGCATTCACTCTGCCGTACTACCGCGAAGGCGTCGGCCTGCTGCTGCCGAACAACAGCAAGTACAAGGAAATCGAAGACCTGCAGGCCGGGGGCGACGGCGTGACCGTGGCCGTGCTGCAGAACGTGTACGCCGAGGAGCTGGTGCATCAGGCGCTGCCCAAGGCCAAGGTCGATCAGTACGACAGCGTCGATCTGATGTATCAGGCGGTGAACTCCGGTCGCGCCGATGCCGCCGCCACCGACCAGTCTTCGGTCAAATACCTGATGGTGCAGAACCCTGGCCGCTACCGCAGCCCGACTTACGCCTGGAGTCCGCAGACCTACGCCTGCGCCGTCAAACGTGGCGATCAGGACTGGCTGAACTTCGTCAATACCGCCCTTCATGAGGCCATGACCGGCGTTGAGTTCCCGACCTACGCCGCGTCGTTCAAGCAATGGTTCGGCGTCGATCTGCCATCGCCTGCCATCGGTTTCCCAGTCGAATTCAAATGATCCCGTGAGAGTGGGGCGCCCTGATGCGCCCCGCTCAAGGTACTGCCGACCATGAACTATCAGTTGAACTTTGCCGCCGTGTGGCGCGATTTCGACACCTTGCTGGCGGGGCTCGGTCTGGGCCTCGAACTGGCGCTGGTGTCGATCGCCATCGGCTGCGTGATCGGCCTGCTGATGGCGTTTGCCTTGCTGTCGAAGCATCGCGCCTTGCGGGTGCTGGCATCGGTGTATGTGACGGTGATCCGTAACACGCCGATTCTGGTGTTGATTCTGTTGATCTACTTTGCGTTGCCAAGCCTGGGGATCCGGCTGGACAAGATCCCGTCGTTCATCATCACCCTGTCGCTGTATGCCGGGGCGTACCTGACCGAAGTGTTCCGCGGCGGTTTGTTGAGCATCCCCAAGGGCCAGCGTGAAGCCGGGCTGGCCATCGGTCTGGGCGAGTGGCAGGTGAAAGCCTACGTCACCGTGCCGGTGATGTTGCGCAACGTGCTGCCGGCGCTGTCGAACAACTTCATTTCGCTGTTCAAGGACACCTCGCTGGCCGCTGCGATCGCGGTGCCGGAGCTGACCTATTACGCGCGCAAGATCAACGTCGAGAGCTACCGGGTGATCGAAACCTGGCTGGTGACCACGGCGTTGTATGTCGCGGCCTGTTACCTCATTGCCATGCTGCTGCGTTACCTCGAGCAGCGTCTGGCAATCCGCCGATAGGAGGCTGCGATGTACGAATCCCCCAGTTGGTTGCATGAGTTGTGGATTGCCCGTGAAGCCTTGTGGCAAGGCTTTCTGACCAGCGTGCAGGTGTCGGCGCTGGCGATTCTGTTCGGCACCGTCATCGGCGTATTCGCCGGGCTGGTGCTGACCTACGGCAAGTTCTGGATGCGCGCGCCGTTCCGTTTTTATGTCGATCTGATTCGCGGCACCCCGGTGTTCGTGCTGGTGCTGGCGTGCTTTTACATGGCACCGGCGCTCGGTTGGCAGATCAGCGCGTTTCAGGCCGGTGCACTCGGGCTGACGCTGTTTTGCGGCTCCCACGTCGCCGAGATCGTGCGCGGTGCGTTGCAGGCATTGCCACGCGGGCAGATGGAAGCCGGCAAGGCCATCGGCCTGACGTTCTATCAGTCTCTCGGTTATGTGCTGTTGCCTCAGGCACTGCGGCAGATCCTGCCGACCTGGGTCAACTCGTCCACGGAAATCGTCAAGGCTTCGACTTTGCTGTCGGTGATCGGCGTGGCCGAGCTGTTGCTCAGCACCCAGCAGATCATCGCCCGGACGTTCATGACCCTGGAGTTTTATCTGTTCGCCGGTTTTCTGTTCTTCGTCATCAACTACGGCATCGAATTACTCGGCCGGCATATTGAAAAGCGGGTGGCCCTGCCATGACTCAAGCTCAAGTTTCCAACCTCCAGAACGCTCAGCCGCTGCTGGACATCCGTGGCCTGCACAAGCAATACGGCGCGGTCGAAGTGCTCAAGGGTGTCGACCTGAACATGCAGCGCGGCAACGTGGTGACGCTGATCGGCTCCAGTGGCTCGGGCAAGACCACGCTGCTGCGTTGCGTGAACATGCTCGAGGAATTTCAGGGCGGGCAGATCCTGCTCGACGGCGAATCCATCGGCTATGACGAACTCAACGGCAAACGCGTGCGCCACCCGGAAAAAGTCATTGCCCGTCATCGGGCGATGACCGGCATGGCGTTTCAGCAATTCAATCTGTTCCCGCACCTGACCGCGTTGCAGAACGTCACGCTCGGCCTGCTCAAAGTCAAAAAGATGCACAAGGACGAAGCCGTGGCCCTGGCCGAAAAATGGCTGGAGCGGGTCGGTCTGCTGGAACGGCGCAATCACTTTCCCGGCCAGTTGTCCGGCGGTCAGCAGCAGCGCGTGGCGATTGCCCGGGCGATTGCGATGAACCCGAGCCTGATGCTGTTCGACGAAGTCACCTCGGCCCTCGATCCGGAACTGGTCGGCGAAGTGCTGAACGTGATCAAAGGCCTGGCCGAGGACGGCATGACCATGTTGCTGGTGACCCACGAAATGCGTTTTGCCTTCGAGGTATCGGACAAGATCGTTTTCATGAATCAGGGGCGCATCGAAGAGCAGGGGCCTCCCAAGGAACTGTTCGAGCGTCCTCAATCGCCGCGGCTGGCGGAATTTCTCAAAAGCACGCGGTTCTGACTTTTCACTTTTTCAATCAGGAGAAACACCCATGAGCATTACTCGTTACGGCACCGGCAGCACCGCCGCTGGCGGCCAGCCGCGTCCATTCGCCCGCGCCGTTGAAGCCGATGGCTGGCTGCATGTTTCCGGGCAGGTGCCGGCGGTGGATGGCGAGATCATTGTGGGCGGCATCGTCGAGCAGACGCACCAGACCATGAAAAACCTGATCGCGATTCTCGAAGAAGCCGGTTATGGCCTGGAAGACGTGGTACGTGCCGGCGTGTGGCTGGACGATCCGCGGGATTTCAGCAGTTTCAACAAGGTCTTCGGCGAATACTTCAAGCCCGAACACGCACCGGCCCGGGCCTGTGTGCAGGCAAGCATGATGGTCGACTGCAAGGTCGAAATCGACTGCATTGCGTACAAGAAAAAGGCCTGATCAGTACGCGGATCGTTCCCACGCTCTGCGTGGGAATGCCTCAAGGAACGCTCCGCGTTCCAAAGGACGCAGAGCGTCCCTGGCTGCATTCCCACGCGGAGCATGGGAACGATCTTTCGCGATAAACTCCCGGCACTTTGAATGGGGAACCACTGAAATGACCGAAGACACCATCAAGCGCCGGGCACGCGGTCTGGACCGGGCGTTCGATATCCTCGATTTTCTCAAGGAAATCGGCCAGCCACTGCGCCCGAACGACATCGCCAACGGCATCGGCAGCCCGAAATCCACGGTCTACGAACTGGTGGCGTCATTGCTCGAGCGGCGGATCCTGGAGCCGGTGGGTAAGGACGGTCACGTCTATCTCGGTCGTCAGCTGTACTTCCTTGGGCAGGCGCATTTGCGTCACTTCGACCTCAGTCGCGAGGCCGATCACGCGCTGCAGGAGATCGTCAGCCAGACCCGGGAAACCGCGCAGATGTGCCTGCTCAACGGGCGCAAATACACGGTGGCGCTGATGAAGGAGGGCGAGCGGCATTTCCGCATTTCTTCCGATATCGGCGAAAACGCACCGATCCCGTGGACGGCGTCCGGTCGTTTGCTGCTGGCGCACTTGAGTGACCAGCAGATCAGCGATTTGATCGACCCCGACGACTTCATCCTGCCGGATGGCGAACGCCTGCCGATGGAGACGTTTCTGGCGGAAATCCGTCAGGCCGGCATCGACGGTTTCTTCTCCTTCGACAGTGTCGCCGACACCTTCACCCACTGCTTCGCCGCCCCGGTCAAAGACCCGAATGGCGTGGCCATCTGCACCCTGTGCATCGTCGCGCCGCGCGCCGATGCCAAGAACAATTACAACGACTATCGCCGGGTCTTGATCGAGAGCGCCAACAGCCTCGCCCGGCGAATCAACGAATAACCGCGCCTGCCTGCGGGCGCGACTGTGAGGAGTTCGACCATGACGACTGCCAACAACACTGCTGCCGTGGAAAAGGGCGATGCCGCCGTCGGCGCGCAACTGGTGCGTGACATCAGCCTGCCGGCGCTGGTGCTGCACCGCGAAGCGCTGGAACACAACATCCGCTGGATGCAGAAATTCGTCAGCGACAGCGGCGCCGAACTCGCGCCCCACGGCAAGACCAGCATGACCCCGGCGCTGTTTCGTCGTCAGCTCGACGCCGGCGCGTGGGGCATCACCCTGGCCAGCGCCACCCAGACCCGCGCCGCTTACGCCCACGGCGTGCGCCGGGTGTTGATGGCCAACCAACTGGTCGGCACGCCGAACATGGCGTTGATTGCCGACCTGCTGGCGGCGGATTCGGGCTTCGATTTCTATTGCATGGTCGATCACCCGGACAACGTCGCCGATCTGGGCGCTTACTTCGCGTCGCGTGGCGTGCGGCTGAACGTGATGATCGAGTACGGGGTGGTCGGTGGCCGTTGCGGTTGCCGCAGCGAGCAGGAAGTCATCGAACTGGCCAAGGCCATCGGTGCGCAACCGGCGCTGGCCCTGACAGGTATTGAGGGCTACGAGGGCGTGATCCATGGCGATCACGCCGTCACCGGCATCCGTGAATTCGCCGCCTCGCTGGTGCGTCTGGCGGTGCAGTTGCAGGACAGCGGCGCGTTCGCTATCGCCAAGCCGATCATCACCGCGTCGGGTTCGGCTTGGTACGACCTGATTGCCGAATCGTTCGAAGCGCAGAACGCTGGCGGACGTTTCCTCAGCGTGTTGCGTCCCGGTAGTTACGTGGCCCACGACCATGGCATTTACAAAGAGGCGCAGTGCTGCGTGCTCGATCGTCGCAGTGACCTGCACGAAGGGCTGCGTCCGGCGCTGGAAGTCTGGGCCCACGTGCAGTCGATGCCGGAGCCTGGCTTTGCCGTGATTGCCCTGGGCAAGCGTGACGTGGCGTTCGATTCCGGGATGCCGGTGCCGTTGCTGCGTTACAAGGCCGGTGTGCTGCCGGCGGTGGGCGACGATGTCGGTGCCTGCAAGGTGACGGCGGTGATGGACCAGCACGCGTTCATGACCGTGGCGCCGGGCGTGGAATTGCGCGTGGGCGACATCATTTCCTTCGGCACTTCCCACCCGTGCCTGACCTTCGACAAGTGGCGCGTAGGGCTGCTGGTGGACGAGGAGTTGTCGGTGATCGAAACCATGGAAACCTGTTTCTGATGAACACGCTCAGTCCGTTGGGTCCGAACACCCCGCGCATCGCCCTGATCGGCGAATGCATGATCGAACTCCAGCAACGTGCCGATGGCAGCCTGCAACAGAGCTTTGGCGGTGACACGCTGAACACGGCGGTGTATCTGTCCCGCGCCATGGGCGACAAGGCGCAGGTCGATTACGTCACGGCGCTGGGTGACGACAGCTTCAGTGATGCGATGTGCCGCAGTTGGGCCGATGAAAACATTGGCCTGGATCTGGTTCAGCGTTTGCCCGGTCGCCTACCGGGCCTGTATTGCATCCAGACCGACGCTGCCGGGGAGCGTCGTTTCCTTTACTGGCGCAACGAAGCCGCCGTTCGCGACTGCTTCACTACGCCAGCGGCCGCACCGATTCTGGCGGAGCTGCCGGATTATGACGTGTTGTATTTCAGCGGTATCACGCTGGCGGTACTCGGCACACAGGGCCGTGAAAAAATGATTCAAACCTTGATCGAAGCCCGTCAGCGTGATGCGCGAATCGTCTTCGACAACAACTATCGTCCGCGTTTGTGGGCATCGGTGGAGGAGGCGCGGGCGGCGTATCGCAGCGTGCTGCCCCATGTCGATCTGGCGTTGCTGACGGTGGACGACGAGCAGGCGCTGTTCCATTTCGAGGACTGTGACGCGGTGTTTGAAGCGTACGCGCAGATTGGCACGCCGGAAGTGGTGCTCAAGCGCGGCGCTGAAGCCTGTCTGATCCGTTGCGACGGGGAAGCGTTTGAAGTCCCGGCGCAGAAGGTCGAGAAGGTGGTGGACACCACGGCGGCGGGGGATTCGTTCAGTGCGGCGTATCTGGCGAGCCGTTTGCTTGGGGGTAGCCCGGCGGAAGCGGCGCAGGCCGGTCATCTGCTAGCGAGCCACGTTATTCAAGTACCCGGAGCTCTGATTCCGAAGTAATCGGTGAATGGCCGATTGCCGGGCAATCGGATCGCGAGCAGGCTCGCTCCCTCAGTGATTGTGTGTCGTTCACGATTTTTTTTGTGGGAGCGAGCCTGCTCGCGATTGGCCCTGAAGCCAAACACTTAATCGCGGTAAAACACCTGCACCAGGTGATAGCCGAACTTGCTCTTGATCGGCCCGTGCACCGTGCGCAGCGGCTTTTTGAAGATCACCGCATCGATCGCGCCGACCATCTGTCCCGGCCGCACTTCACCCAGATCGCCGCCGCGCTTGCCGGACGGACAGGTCGAAAACTTCTTCGCCAGCACATCGAACGCTTCACCATTGGCGATGCGTTGTTTGAGTTTTTCAGCCTCTTCGGCGGTTTTCACCAGAATGTGGCGGGCTTGGGCTTTCATCGTGCAATACCTGTAGCGGGGTGACGGCGGGGCGCGGATTATGCCTCAAGTCACGGGGTTTGGCTGATCATCGTGCGGATCTTGCCGGCCAGCTGTTCGATGGAAAACGGTTTGGCGACCATGTCCATACCGTCTTCGAGGAAGCCCTGGCGTTCGGCGGCTTTCTGCGCGTAACCGGTCATGAACAACACTTTGAGCCCAGGACGATGCTGGCGGGCGATCTCAGCCAGCTGCCGGCCGTTCATGCCTGGCAGGCCGACGTCGGTCACCAGCAGGTCAACCCGCATGTCCGACTCCAGCAGCGGCAGGGCACTCCTGGCGTCTTCGGCCTCATGGGCGCGATAACCCAGCTCCTTGAGCAGGTCCATCACCAGCATGCGCACCGCCGGATCGTCCTCGACCACCACCACGGTTTCGCCGGTCGCGGGGGTGGGTGTCTCGCTGACCGTTTCCGCCAATGGCTGCTCAGGTTCCGGCGCGTGGAGGCGCGGCAAGTACAGCCGCACGCAGGTGCCCTGGCCAGGCAGGCTGTCGAGGCTGACGTGTCCACCCGATTGCTGGGCAAAGCCATAAATCATCGATAACCCGAGCCCGGTGCCTTGCCCGATGGGTTTGGTCGTAAAGAACGGATCGAACGCCTTGGAGCGCACCGAAGGCGTCATGCCGGTGCCGTTGTCGCTCACCGCGAGCATCAAGTAGTCACCGGCCTTGACCGGTTCGAGGGTGGTGATGTCGTTGCCGTCGAGGTAGACGTTAGCGGTTTCGATTAATAGCTCGCCGCCGTCGGGCATGGCGTCGCGGGCGTTGATCACCAGGTTGAGCAGGGCGTTTTCCAGTTGGCTGACATCCGTACTGACGGACCAGACATTGTCGGCGAGGCGCAACTTGAGCTCGATCGGATCACCCTTGGTGCGGCGGATCAGGTCTTCCAGCGAACGGATCAGTTCGTTGACGTCGAGGGTCTTGCGATCCAGCGACTGGCGCCGGGAGAACGCCAGCAGACGGTGGGTCAGTGCCGCCGCGCGGTTGGCCGAGGACACCGCCGCGTCGGTGAAACGGCCGATCTCATCGGCGCGGCCATTGGCGATATAGCGCTGCATCAGGTCGAGGCTGCCGATGATGCCGGTCAGCATGTTGTTGAAGTCGTGGGCGATGCCGCCGGTGAGCTGGCCGACCGCTTCCATTTTCTGCGCATGGCGCAGAGCGTCTTCGGCGCGTTCGCGTTCGAACATCTCGTTCTGCAAACGCTGGTTGGCCTGGGCCAGTTGTTCGGTGCGCGCACTCACGCGTTCCTCAAGGGTTTCATTGAGGTTGCGCAGGGCTTCTTCGGTCTTTTTACGTTCGGTCTCGTCGATCACGAAGATGTAGAAACCGTTCACCGCACCGTCCGCACCGTGGCGCGGCAGGTAGTTCATCAGGGCGTGCCGCTGACTGCCGTCGCGGTGCGGCGTGTACAGGCTGAACGAGCAAGGCCGGCCGGCCAGGGCTTCGGCGATGTACGGCGCCCGCAGGAAATAGGCCTCTTCGCCGATCACCTCGCGGATCGTGCGACCGTACAGCTCTTGAGGTGTGAGCCCGTACCAGTCGAGGTACGCGGCGTTGTTCAGGCGAAAGCGTTCTTCGTGGTCGACATAGCTGATCAGGATCGGCATGGCGTTGATGATCAGCTGCAGCTCGGTCTGGCTTTGGCGCAATGCCTGTTCGGTGTGCTTGCGCTCGGTCAGATCCAGCGCGGCGCCTAGAAAACGCATCGGCCGGCCATGATGATCCTTGTAGCAGCGCCCGCGGGCGAACACCCAGCGCAGCTCGCCATTGGCTTGCAGTAACCGGTATTCCTCGGCGTATTCGGTGCCGTGGGTGATGCAGTGCTTGATGCTGCGGGCAATCATCGCGCGGTCTTCGGGGTGCACGCCTTGCAGGTATTCGCTGATCGGCAACTGACCGGCCAGCGCCGGATCGACACCGTGCAACTGGGCGAAATGCGCGTCGGCGATGAAGCGGTCTTCGCCGATGTCCCAATCCCAGGTGCCGACCGCATCGGTGGCTGCCAGCGCCAGTTGCAGGCGCTCTTCGCTTTCGCGCTGGGCCTTGAGACTGTCTTCCGAGCGTTGCTGCAGTTCCAGGGCGATGCGCCGGCGTTCGTTGGTTTCAATGGCGGTGACCAGAATGCCAGCCACTTGCGCGCTTTCATCGCGGATCGGGCTGTAGGTCAAATCCAGCCAGAAGTCGGAATCCTTGCCGTCCCGTTGCAAGGTGAAGCGCCGTTCGCTGTAGGTTCGCACCTGGCCTTGTAGGACTGCGCTGTAAATCGGGTCGGTAAAGTCTCGAAGTTCCGGCCATATCTGGTGTGCCGGCTGTCCGAAAGCGTGCGGATGCTTGCTGCCGGCCAGCAGCGCAAAGCCGTTGTTGTAGATCTGGGTCAACTGCGGACCCCACAACAGCAGCATCGGCATCGGCGAGTGAATCACGATGTCCACCGCGGTGCGCAAGCTCTGTGGCCAGGTGCCGGAGGCGCCCAGCGGGCTGCGGCTCCAGTTGGTGCGGGCAATCAATGCCTGGGCGTCGTTGGTGTTCGGTACAGCGTTCATCACATCAATCCTGAGCATCGGTCGGTGAGGCGGCGTCTACTATCCTAGTGCGGTAGACGCTGTAAGGCCCGTTGCGTCACGACGACGGGCCTTGCGATTCATTGAAAGCTTCACGGGTGTTTCTTGCCATGGAAATCGACGCACTGCTCAAACTGCTGGCGAGCCGTCACGGTTCGGATCTGTTTCTTTCCACCGGTGCACCACCCAGTGCGCGGTTCGACGGGGTACTGACGCCCTTGAGCGACCAGCCCTTCAAACCCGGCGAGGTGAGCAGTGTCGCCGCCTCCCTGATGGACGCCGAGCAGCGCCGTGAGTTCGACCGGGATCTGGAAATGAACCTGGCGATTTCTCGAACGGGTATCGGCCGCTTCCGGGTCAATATTTTCAAACAACGCAACGACGTGTCGATTGTTATCCGTAACGTCAAACTCGACATTCCGCGATTCGAAGACCTCAAATTACCGCCAGTGCTGCTCGAAACGGTGATGCTCAAGCAGGGGTTGATTCTGTTCGTGGGCGCTACCGACTCCGGCAAGTCTACCTCCCTGGCGGCGCTGATCGATCATCGCAATCGCCACAGCAGCGGGCACATCATCACCATTGAGGATCCGGTGGAGTATATCCATCGACACAAGAAGTCGATCATCAATCAGCGCGAAGTCGGGGTCGACACACGTAGCTTTCATGCGGCGCTCAAGAACACCTTGCGCCAGGCTCCGGACGTGGTGCTGATCGGCGAGATCCGCGACCGCGAGACCATGGAGCATGCATTGGCGTTCGCCGAAACCGGGCATCTGGTTCTCTCCACATTGCATGCTGTCAACGCCAGTCAGGCGCTGGATCGAGCCGTCAATTTATTTCCCGAGGAGCGGCGTCCTCAACTGATGCACGCCTTGGGCAACAACCTCAAGGCTCTCGTGTCCCAGCGTCTGGTACGAACCGTCGATGGGCAGCGGCGCGCGGCCGTGGAAGTGATGCTGGGATCGCCGACGATTGCCGACCTGATCAAGAACAACCAGTTGGACGATCTGAAAGTCATCATGGAAAAGTCCGGAGAACTTGGTATGCGCACCTTTGACAGCGCCCTGCATCAACTAGTGATTGAAGGTGCAATCAGTGAAAACGAAGCGTTGAAAAATGCTGACTCGGTCAATAACTTGCGTCTTTTACTGAAGTTGAATGAGCAGAATGTACGTGCCGACAAAACGTCTTCGGAAAGTTGGGGGCTGCTTGATGAATAGCCGGTAACTGTAAAAAATGTTTTCCTTAAGGTCTGGCAATTTTGAAGAATAAAGAGCGTTGTGCTGGTTTTGTTATTGTGTTTTTGAGGTTTGCATACTTTTGAATGGTTCTGAAAAATTAACTGACATCGTAAAGATCGATTTTAAACAGCATTTGCCTGAGTCTGTTTAAAGGTTATTTGCCTGTTTTTTTGTCAGATATTTTTTAAGGATTGTTTATGAGAATTCAATGGAATGCTTCTGCTGTCTCGATAACAGGAGCGGATGTAAAACGTTTGGCAGCTGATTGTGAGGAGAAACTATTAGTTATAGAGCGACTGAATAAGGATGTCGGCAAGTATGGCGAGACCGATGATGTTCAGCTGGATCTGTCAGGCAGTTTTTTTAACATGGTCAAGGGCTCGTCAATTTACAATCTGCATGCACCGCTGGCTGGCCGCATCGAGGAACTGCAGGAGCGTGCATTCATACAGGACGTTATCAATGCACTTGCTATCGAAACCTATAGCCACGCCGCCTTGACGGAAGAGGGTGAACTGCTGATTTTTTCCAAAGGTAAGCTGCTGCCCCCGTTGCCGCTGTACGCCACCCTCGACCAAGACCGCAATGACTTGGACTTGTTGGCGCGGTGCGCGGCGCAGACAGGTGGAGTGATCTGGGACACCAATGAAGGGTCGCTGGAACAATGGCTGAAATTCTATGAGTTCGATATTCCTGCCACTGTGGGCGATTGCAAAAAGCTTATCGAGCATCTAAGCCTTGAAGAATTTGATCCTTGGTTTGGGAATTATTGGGGGCAGATCAGTGGCGAAGATGAGTTGTCCGCCGTTCTGACAGATGCAGAAAAAAGTCGCATCAAGGCTTTTACAGCTACTTTATTAACCCATGATGTCCGATTGCTGGACAAGGTATACAAGGGCGCCGCAAGCGCGTTGGCAGGAGCCAATGGTGATAATGGATGGTTGATAGAGCAAATGTTGTTTCACGAGGACACTCAACTTCTGGCGAAAAAATATATCCAGGCACTGGATTGGTATGGCGCCGATGACACAGGCTCCATGGGGTCGGAAGAACTGGGTCAATTGATGTTGAGCGCCATCATTATCGATCTGGATTCAACTGAGGGCTCTGCCAACAGAAACGTTATTTGTGGGTTTGATCTTTACCAGCCCGCTAACTGCGATCTGCATCCTTATGCAGTCTTCAAAGCCTTCGAAAATCATTTGATTACTACAAGAAAAGTGTCCCGGGAAGCCGCCGCTTTGGCCGCCCATATCATGCTCAGTGATCAGGCACCGGAATTTCTGGTGCAAGGCATCAGCGAAGATATGCTGGTCGGCTCTGTCGGCTGGATCAGCTTTTGCAGTGCGGTGGCGACCCTCGAGCTGAAAACCAAAGGGCTGGCCCGTGTAATGGATGCCAGCAAAATCCAAGTGTTTGGAAATATGGAACCGCCGAGCAAAGCCTTGCGTGATCTACGAGCCATTGCGGTCATTGACCCGGTGCTCGATTGGGGGCTTATCAACGGCATCATCACTCATGACGCCTTGGCTGCGGACCCTCAGAGCGCATCGAATGTGGTGTTTGGCCATTATGAAACGCACATGAAACTGTTAGCCCGGACAGCCGAGGTGCTGGCCAGACCATTGCCTGACAAAATGACCTGCGCATTGCAAGAGTTGAAAAGAGCCCTTCCGGGATGCGATTTCCTGGAGAAGGACGTTCTTTTTGAACGGCGAGTGCGTGAGGCGGGCGAGGTGCCTGCACCATCGTTCGCGTTGGACATACGGCCTGTACTGGATAAAGTGACCAAACCCGATCCGAAAGCCAGATCAATGGTTGAAATCCATGCTTCGGGAGAACTTACGAGCCGGCAGTGGGACCTGATGAATCAACCCAGCATCTTCAGACAGTTCGGCGCGCCGATATACGCGTTGGCGCCGATCAAGCCCTTTGTCATCAAGGAGGTTTCGCGGTGGTATGACAACCTGAAAGGTGCAATGACCACCACGTTGAAGCTGGCCATTTCCAGAATGCCTTCGGCGGATCGTCGGGTATTTCTGAACGGTGATGTCAGTTTCTTCACCCTGCGACCGTCCGTAGGTGTTTATCACACGCCGCCGGTGTCCACACAGAATGGCTTGACGGGCGCCGCGTCAGTTTCCAGGACGGTGCTGTCGGAGACTCAGCAGGCTCGAGATGAAGCGACCGGCCGTTATGGCTTTGTCATGTGTGCCTTGAAGGGTGGCAATGAACTGCTCTGCTATGAAGTATTCACCTTGCAGGGTGTGTGTCGCAAAAATGAACGACTGGCTGAACTGGTCCGCCTTTGCGGTGCCATGAACAAGGCTTCGCGTCTGGACTATGACGGGAATCTGAAAGCGTACGTGCCGGCAGCAGCGGTACTGACGTTGCCGACGGACCTGGGGTGTTTCACCGAAGGTCGCAGAAGCGCCAGTGCCAACGACAGTCGCGGTGTCATCGACAAACTGGGAACGCTGCGCAAAATAAATCGTTCGGCCGAATACAACGGTACTGCCTATCAAAGTTTTGACGACGTTCAATTAACGGCGCTGGCAGCCTTTATCGTCGATCATCATCCGCCAGCGACCTACAAGGATGTCGAATCCGTCGCATTGCTGCCGACGCCGCTGGAAGAAGAAAGGCAACGTCTGGAGAAACTCGGGGAGTACGTTCTGAATCTGGTAGTGCCTTTCAGAAGCTGTATCGCCGATCTGACCTCCGGTGACAAGGACCGTATCGCCAGCGGTGTGTTTGGTTGCGTCATGGATGCTATCGGACTGCTCGGAACCGCTGTTGGCGTCGCCAGCAAAGTGATGAGCGTGATCGCGCGTTCGGTGTCGACTACGGCTAAGGTTGCCAGTCTGGCCAGGTTCGCCTTGAGCACGACGATTTCGGTCTTCAATCCACTCGATGGCTTTGGCGCGATGGCCAGAACCGGCGGCAAACTACTGGGACGAGGCGGTGCGCGGCTTGTTCGAAATGGTGTGAAGACCCTCACGTCCGCCAGGTTCCAGTTGCGTCGAATTGTGGGCCATGCAGCGTCTGTCGATCTGTGGCAGGCGAGTGATTACGCAAGACTGTGCCAGGGTAGCTGGCGGCCATCGGCTACGTCGGCTCAAGTACTGAATGTCCGGGCGCTCAAGCAAGGTACTCACTGGTTCGCAATCAACCGATCAGGGCGGGCCTGGGGGCCGAAGCTGAGTCATTTCACTTTTGCCCATGCGTTGCGACCCCATCAGTCCTTCCGAAGATTGCCGGATGCCTATACCGGCCATATCATCGGCAGAGCCTTGCCCAGGGCCTCCAGCAAGGTCGATGGAGCCTTGAGGGCTCTGATCAATAATGTCGATCAGCTCAAGACCGACCTGGTAGCCGGTTTGCTGTTCGGCACCAGTGCCAGGGGGCGAGACAACATGCTGACGTATCTCAAGTTAATCAAGACCGATTTTGACGGCTTTTCAGTCGGCAACTGCTTTCTGCAAGCGGTTCAGGAGGATGGCCGAACGATGCTTGTCGACTCCGCGCTTTACCTCGCGTGGAAGCGGGCGGGCATGCCTGCCTCCGAGACTCATCGGTTTATGAAGGTGTACGGAGAGAATCTGCAGGATCATTTCCACAATGCACATATGAGTCCCAACGTCATTGCCGATGACCTGATTCATGAAGTCATTAAAATCGATCCGAAATTCCGACAGCTTGCAATTGCCCCCATGAAGCCGGCAATCGAGGCCGAGCATTATAAGTTGGACGTCGCACCGTTGATTAATCTGGCGCGGGGTCACGCGCGCGTCCCGACGAGTATCCAGGCCGATGCCGGTGTGGATGCGAGCCGGGGCAGTTTCAAAGCATCGAGCGGCGAAGGCGCGTCGGGAAAATACGACAAGAGTCGCGCCTTGGAGAATGCCGATACCTACGCCGTGATGACCCTGTTGTTGGATCAGGCGTCGGGTGAGTACAACTGGCGATTCCGTCGCAACCTTGAAACCCTGCAGAGCGCCGTGACGGCCAGCAACGGCGAGCAGATTGAAGGAGAAGTCCTGCTGGCGTTCGACCTTTGATCGCTGGGGCATCCACTCAGAGGATGCCCCATTTCACTGACCAGTCAGTTCTGGTCGATCCCGAAACTGCTCCAATGCTTCGGGGTTGGCCAAGGCATCCGTGTTTTTCACGGGCTCACCGTGCACGACATTGCGAACCGCCAGTTCAACCACTTTGCCGCTGATCGTGCGTGGAATGTCGGTGACTGCAACGATCTTTGCCGGCACATGCCGCGGCGTGTTGTTGGCGCGGATCACCTGGCGGATCTGCTGTTGCAGCGCCTCATCCAGCGCTACGCCTTCCTTGAGGCGTACGAACAGCACCACGCGCACGTCGTCCTGCCACTGCTGGCCGATGGCGACGCTGTCCAGCACTTGCGGGACTTTCTCCACCTGGCGGTAGATTTCCGCCGTGCCGATACGCACGCCACCAGGGTTGAGCACGGCGTCGGAGCGGCCGTGAATCAGCATCCCGCCGTGGGGCAGTTGTTCGGCGTAGTCACCCTGAGCCCAGACCCCGGGGAACTGGCTGAAATAGGATTTGCGCAGCTTTTCGCCGTCGGGATCGTTCCAGAGTCCGATCGGCATCGCCGGAAACGGTCGGGTACACACCAGCTCACCTTTTTCGCCAACCACCGGTTGCCCGGCGTCGTTCCACACTTCCACCGCCATGGCCAGACTCTTGCCCATGATCTCGCCCCGGCGAACCGGCGACATCGGGTTGCCGTTGACGAAGCAGGACACGATGTCCGTGCCACCGGACATCGATGACAGGCACACATCTGGTTTGAAGTCGCGATAGACGAAGTCATAACTTTGCGGCGACAGCGCGGAGCCGGTGCAAAGCAGGATTTTCAGGTGGGTCAAGTCGTAGCTTTCGCGCGGTTTGATGCCGCTGCTTTCCAGGGTCGCGAGGAATTTCGGGCTGGTGCCGAACACGCTGACCTGTTCGTCGTCCAGCAGTTCCAGCAACCGCTCGTTGTCCGGGTAAAACGGTGAGCCGTCATACAGCACCACCGCGCTGCCCACCGCCAGCGCCGAGACCAGCCAGTTCCACATCATCCAGCCGCAAGTGGTGTAGTAGAACAAGCGGTCGCCGGGGCCGAGGTCGACATGCAGCCCGTGTTCCTTGACGTGTTGCAGCAGCACGCCGCCGGTGCTGTGCACGATGCATTTCGGCACGCCAGTGGTGCCGCTGGAATACAGCACGTACAGCGGATGGTCGAATGGCACCGGGACGAAGTGCGGCTCATCGTCGGGTTCATAGAAGTCGTCCCACAGCGTGACATTGGCGGGGGTGCGGTAATCCGTGGCCTGGGCATGAGTTCGTGCGTAGGGCACGATGATCAGCTGTTGCAGGGAGGGCAGCTGTTCGAGGATTTCGTTGATCTTGACGGTCTGATCAATCTCTTTGCCGGCATAGCGGTAACCGGCGCAGGTGATGAGTACTTTCGGTTCGATCTGGCCGAAACGGTCGATCACGCCGTGGGTGCCAAAGTCCGGTGACGAGCAAGACCAGATCGCCCCCAGGCTGGTGGTCGCGAGCATCGCCACCAGGGTTTGCCAGGTGTTGGGCATGCAGGCTGCAACCCGGTCGCCGAGCACAACACCGGCCGCTTGCAGGCTGGCCTGGAACCCGGCGACTTGCTGGGCCAGTTCGGCCCAGGTCAGCAGTTCACGCTGGCCGTTTTCCCCGATAGCGATCACAGCGATGGCATCGTCGCGGCGACTCAGCAAGTGTTCGGCGAAATTCAGGGTGGCGCCGGGAAACCATTCGGCGCCCGGCATTTTCAGGCCTCCACGCAGCACGGCGTCCGGCTGGGTGTGAAAACTGATGTCGAAGAAATCCACGATCGCCTGCCAGAACGCTTCGCGCTGGTCGATGGACCATTGATGCAGGGCCGGGTAATCGTCGAGCTTCAGGTGGTGGCGCTGATTGATGAAGCGCCGAAAGCCGTCCATGCGGGACCGGGCAATGCGTTTGGCATCGGGCTGCCAGAGAATGTCGGACATGGTTTGCCTCTTATTGTTGGTCAGAAAGCTCCCACTGCAATGTGGGAGCGATCAGTTGCAAGCTTACTGCGCCAGCCACCCGCCATCGATGTTCCACGCTGCGCCACGCACCTGGCTGCCGGCCTCGCTGCACAGAAACAGCACCAGCTCACCCAGATGTGCCGGGGTGACGAACTCCAGCGACGGCTGTTTCTCTGCCAGCAGGTCGTGTTGCGCCTGCTGCGGGTCGACACCTTTGGCCGCGCGATCGTCGATCTGCTTCTGCACCAACGGCGTCAGTACCCAGCCCGGGCAGATGGCGTTGCAGGTGACATTGCTGGCGGCGGTTTCCAGGCCGACCACCTTGGTCAGGCCGATCACGCCATGCTTGGCCGCCACATATGCGGCCTTGCCGGTGGATCCGACCAGACCGTGCACCGAAGCGATGTTGACGATCCGTCCCCAACCCTTGGCGCGCATGCCCGGCAGGCTCAGGCGAGTGCTGTGAAACACCGATGACAGGTTGATCGCAATGATCGAGTCCCAGCGCTCTACCGGAAATTCTTCAACTGCCGCGACGTGCTGGATACCGGCGTTGTTGACCAGAATGTCCACGCCGCCGAACTCGCGCTCGGCGTAGGCGACCATGTCGGCGATCTGCGCAGGGTCGCTGACGTCTGCCGGGTGATGGCCGACCTTGCCGCCGAACTGTTCGACTTCGGCGATCACCTTCGACGCGTCGCCAAAACCGTTGAGGATCAGGTTGGCGCCAGCCTTGGCCAGCGTCAGGGCGATGCCCAGCCCGATGCCGCTGGTGGAACCGGTAACCAGTGCGGTCTTGCCAGAAAGAGTCGTCATCAATACCTCACACAATGCCAGTGGCGTAGAAAGTGCCGATCACCACGAAAACCGCCAGGGTCTTGATCAGCGTAATACAGAAAATGTCC
Source organism: Pseudomonas sp. B16(2017) (assembly GCF_002113205.1). Taxonomy (NCBI): domain Bacteria; kingdom Pseudomonadati; phylum Pseudomonadota; class Gammaproteobacteria; order Pseudomonadales; family Pseudomonadaceae; genus Pseudomonas; species Pseudomonas sp. B16(2017). Next base: position 354,946 of record NZ_NEKA01000004.1, on the reverse strand, counting down.
TTGTAGGCCTCACGGTGAGTCAGGCCAGTGACGGCGAGCAGGGTAATCACCGCGCCGTTGTGCGGCAGAGTGTCCATGCCGCCGCTGGCCATCGCGGCCACCCGATGCAGCACCTCCAGCGGAATGTTGGCGGCATGGGCGGCGCTGATGAATTGTTCGGACATCGCTGCCAGCGCGATGCTCATGCCGCCCGAAGCGGAACCGGTGATACCGGCCAGCAGGGTCACGGTGATCGCTTCGTTGACCAGCGGATTGGGAATGCTCTTGAGCCAGTCGGCCAGCACCAGAAAACCCGGCAACGAGGCGATGACGGCGCCGAAACCGTATTCCGACGCGGTGTTCATCGCCGCCAGCAACGCACCGCTGACTGCACTTTTGCTGCCTTCGGCGAGTTTGCTGCGAATCGCCTGAAAGCCGAACGCCAGCACCATCAGGATGCCGACCAACAGGGCTGCCTGCACCGCCCAGATCGCCGTGAGTTTGGCGATCTCGGTGGTGACCGGCGCGGTCATGCCAGGCAGCGCGAGGCTGTGGGTCTTGCCGTACCACTGCGGAATCCATTGGGTGAACAGCAGGTTCATGATCCCCACCGCCAGCAGCGGCGACAGGGCAATCCACGGGTTAGGTAGTTTCAGGTCTTCGGCGGTTTCCGGTTCGTTGCGCAGTTCGGTGCCGTAGCCCTCACCGGCGCGCTGAGCCTTGTTGCGCTGTCGCTGCAAGAACAGCATGCCGGCGCAGAACACGAAAATCGTGCCGATCACACCCAGCCACGGCGCCGCCCACGCGGTGGTGTTGAAGAAGGTGCTGGGAATGATGTTCTGGATCTGCGGCGTACCGGGCAGGGCGTCCATGGTGAAGGAAAACGCGCCGAGGGCGATGGTCGCCGGGATCAGGCGCTTGGGGATGTTGCTCTGGCGGAACATTTCCGCTGCGAACGGGTAGACCGCGAACACCACGACGAACAGCGAAACGCCGCCGTAGGTGAGCAGGGCGCAGACCAGCACGATCACCAGCATTGCCTGGCGTGTGCCGAGCAGACGAATCGCTGCAGCAACAATCGAGCGGGAAAACCCCGACAGTTCGATCAGCTTGCCGAACACCGCGCCGAGCAGGAACACGGGAAAGTAGAGTTTGATGAAACCGACCATCTTCTCCATGAACACACCGGTGAACGCAGGGGCGACGGCAGACGGGTCGGTGAGCAGGACGGCGCCGAGGGCGGCGATCGGGGCAAAAAGGATAACGCTGTAGCCACGGTAGGCCGCGAGCATCAGCAGCGCGAGGGCTGCCAAGGCGATGATCACACTCATGGTGTGCTCCTTCGATTGTTATTTTTGTGGGTGGAACGGGTGCGGGGAAGGCTTTAGCGAGATTTGTGCCAGATGATTAAGTTGTTGAAATAAAAGGAATTAGTTTGATTTTTGGTGGCGGTCTTTGGGGTTTTGTCTCGGTTTGGAGACTTCTATGACTGAGAGGACGCTTTCGCGGGCAAGCTCGCTCCCACAGTTGAACGCATTCCCCTGTGGGAGCGGGCTTGCCCGCGAAGCTTTTGATTTTGTCTCTTTATTGGGATTTAAGTCTCTTTACTGAGACTCGGCGATCCCCAGCGCAATCATTTTCTTGTAAAGCGTCGAACGGCCCAGTCCCAACCGCTCAGCCGCCTCAATCACCTTGCCCCCGCATTGCGCGAGGGTGGATTGAATCAACTGCCGGTCAAACCGCTCGCGGGCCTGACTAAAGGTCTCGTTTATTGTTGGCTCTGACACAGGCGCCAGTGTTCGCTCAACCGGTGTAAACGTGCCAATCGCCGCCCGAATGTCATCCGCCGTCAGCATCAGGTCATCACTGAGCAGCGCCGCTCGCTCCAGCACGTTGCGCAATTCGCGGATATTCCCCGGCCAGGCGTGCTGACCCAGTAGCTCAAGCGCTTCACGGTTGAGTTCGTGCTGACTGCGCAGCTCTTCAAGAATCGCCTCACTGAGCGCCGGCAGATCATCCAGCCGCTCCCTCAGCGGCGGCACCTGAATCGGAAGCACGTTGAGCCGGTAATACAAATCCGCGCGGAATTCGCCGCGCTTGATCGCCGCTTCCAGATCCGTTGAGGTCGCGGCGATCACCCGAACATCGCTCTGAATCACGTCGTTGGAGCCTACAGGCTCGAATTCCTTTTCCTGCAACACCCTTAGCAATTTGCTTTGCAGCGGCAGCGGCATGTCGCCGATTTCGTCGAGAAACAGCGTCCCGCCCTGGGCAATCTGCAACTTGCCGGTGCGGCCCTTGCGGTCGGCGCCGGTGAAGGCGCCCGGTGCTGTGCCGAAGAACTCAGCTTCAAGCAACGCTTCGGGAATCGCCGCGCTGTTGATGCTGACGAAGGCCTTGTGCGCCCGTGGCGAAGCACCGTGGATGGCCTGTGCCAGCAACTCCTTGCCGCTGCCGGTTTCGCCCAGCAACAGAACCGGTGACTCAGCACTGGCGCTGCGACGGGCACGACGTTTGACTTCAAGGCTGGCAGCGCTGGTGCCGATGAAGTGGGCGAAGTTGTATTTGGTCTGCCGGGCGCGCAGCAGCGAGCGGGTCGAGGCCAGTTCTTCCTGCATGCTCAGGTAGCGCTTGAGCATCGGCGACAGCGTGCGCAGTTCGTCGAACAGGGCAAAACCGATGGCGCCGATCACCGCGCCGGCGTCGTCATGGATCGGCAGGCGCATCACTACCAGCGGTTCTTTCGGGGTGTCCTGCATGTCCAGCAGAATCGGCCGCCCGGTGCGTACCACCTCGCGCAGCAGGCTGCCGGGGATCACGCTTTCGCAGGGTTTACCGATGGCCCCGGCGGCGGAGTCGAGACCGAAGCGCCGGGCGTAGCGCTCGTTCATCCAGACGATGTTCGCATCGCGGTCGACAATCACCGTGCCTTCACTGGATTGCTCGATGATCTCGAACAACGAACGGATCGCCAGCGTGCGGACCCGTTGGTAATCCTTGAGGCTTTCGGTGGTGTTCATGGCGGCGTCCATTGGCGGAAGTCAGGTGGCGCGATTATGCCTATCCCGGATGCGCCGCCGCCAACAGCTCTTTGGTATAGGGATGCTGCGGTGAGTCGAACACGTCATGGCTGGCGCCGCTTTCGACCACTTTGCCGTCCTTGATCACGATCATGTCGTGGGCCAGCGCCCGCACCACAGCCAGGTCATGACTGATGAACAAATAGGTCAGGCCGTGTTTTTCCTGAAGCTGGCGGAGCAGGGCGACCACCTGTTTCTGCACGGTACGATCCAGTGCCGACGTCGGCTCGTCGAGCAGGATCAGCGCTGGTTTGAGCACCAGCGCCCGGGCGATGGCAATGCGCTGACGCTGGCCACCGGAGAACTCATGGGGATAGCGATGGCGGCTTTCGGGGTCGAGGCCCACTTCCTTGAGCACGCGGATCACCTGATCGTCGCACTCGTCGGCGGTGGACTGGCAATGCACTTCCAGCCCTTCGCTGATGATCTGTGCCACCGACATGCGCGGGCTGAGGCTGCCGAACGGATCCTGAAACACCACCTGCATCTGCCGGCGCCACGGTCGCATCTGCTTCTGGTCGAGACCGTCGAGTGCCGTGCCCTGGAAGCGAATGCTGCCCTTGGAGTCCAGCAGCCGCAGGATCGCCTGACCGAGGGTCGACTTGCCCGAACCGGACTCGCCGACGATGCCCAGCGTCTTGCCACGCTGGATGTTCAGGCTGATGCCGTCCACCGCGCGCAGGTATTGCTTGCGCTGGAACAACCCGCCGCCGACCGTGAAATCCACCTGCAGGTCATCGACTTCGAGCACGTTTTCGCGTTCGTCCCGCGGGAGCGCTTCGCCTTCCGGTTCGGCGTTGAGCAACACGCAGCTGTAAGGGTGTTTCGGTTCGGTGAACAGGGTTTCGCACGGCGCCTGCTCGACGATTTCCCCGGCCTTCATCACGCACACCCGTTGGGCGATGCTGCGCACCAGATTGAGGTCGTGGCTGATCAGCAGCAGCGACATGCCAAGGCGCCGTTGCAGGGACTTGAGCAGCACCAGGATCTTGCGTTGCACGGTCACATCGAGGGCTGTGGTCGGTTCGTCGGCGATCAGCAGTTCAGGTTCGCAGGCCAGGGCCATCGCGATCATCACCCGTTGGCGCTGGCCGCCGGACAGCTGATGCGGATAAGCCTTCAGCCTTTCTTTCGGTTTCTGGATGCCCACCAGTTCCAGCAGTTCGAGGATCCGTGCCTGAGCCTCTTTGCCGCCGAGGCCACGGTGCAGCAACAGGGTCTCGCCAATCTGCTTTTCAATCGTGTGCAACGGATTGAGCGAGGTCATCGGCTCCTGGAAAATCATGGCGATGCGGTTGCCCCGCAGGTCGCGCAGGGTCTTTGGGTCGGCGCCGACCAGTTCCTGCCCACGATAACGGATGCTGCCGGTAGTCCGGGCATCGCATTCAGGGAGCAATTGCAGGATCGAATGAGCCGTCACAGACTTGCCCGAGCCCGACTCGCCGACCAGTGCCAGGCACTCGCCGGGGCGGATGTCCAGGCACAGGTTGCGCACCACGGTCTGGCCATGGAAGGCGACGCTGAGATCACGGATTTCGATCAGGTTGTCAGTCATATCAAGGGTCCGTTCATGAGCGCGGGTCAAAGGCATCGCGCAACGCTTCGCCGATGAATACCAACAGGGAAAGAATCAGCGCCAGGGTGAAAAACGCGGTCAACCCGAGCCACGGCGCCTGCAGGTTCTGCTTGCCCTGACCGATCAACTCACCCAGAGACGCGCTGCCGGCAGGCATGCCGAAGCCGAGGAAGTCCAGCGCGGTCAGGGTCGAAATCGCCCCGGTCAGAATGAACGGCAGGTAGCTCAGGGTCGCGTTCATTGCGTTGGGCAGGATGTGCCGGACAATCACTTTGCGATCGCTCAAACCCAGGGCCCGGGCAGCCTTGACGTACTCGAGGTTGCGCCCGCGCAGAAACTCCGCGCGGACCACGTCCACCAGCGCCAGCCAGGAAAACAGCGCCATGATCCCCAGCAGCCACCAGAAATTCGGCTCGACGAATCCCGAAAGGATGATCAGCAGGTAGAGCACCGGCAATCCCGACCAGACCTCCAGCAATCGCTGGCCGAGCAGATCGACCCAGCCCCCGTAATAACCCTGCAGGGCGCCGGCTGCGATGCCGATCAGGGCGCTGACGAAGGTCAGCATCAGGGCGAACAGGATCGACACCCGCGCGCCGAAGATCACCCGAGCCAGGACGTCGCGCGCCTGATCGTCGGTACCCAGCCAGTTGACCGAAGTCGGCGGGCTCGGTGCCGGTTTGTTGAGGTCGTAGTTCGGGGTGTCGTCACTGAACGGAATCGGCGGAAACAGCAGCCAGCCACCGTCCTTGCGGATCAGCTTCTGCACGTAATCGCTGCGGTAATCGGCCTGGAACGGCAGTTGTCCGCCGAACTCCTGCTCGGTGTGGCGCTTGAATACCGGGAAATACCATTGCCCTTGATAACTGACGATCAGCGGCTTGTCGTTGGCGATCAGTTCGCCGCCGAGACTGAGCAGGAACAGCCCGATGAACAACCACAGCGACCACCAGCCCCGGCGATTTTTCTTGAAGCGTTCGAAACGGCGACGGCCCAGAGGCGAGAGCTTGAACATCAGGCATTCCTCGCGGCGAAGTCGATGCGCGGGTCGACCAGCGTGTAGCACAGGTCGCCGATCAGTTTTATCAGCAGGCCGAACAGGGTGAAGATGAACAGCGAGCCGAACACCACCGGATAATCACGGGACACCGCCGCTTCGTAACTCATGCGCCCCAAGCCGTCGAGGGAGAAGATCACTTCGATCAGCAACGAACCGGCGAAGAACACGCTGATGAACGCCTGGGGAATACCCGACACCACCAGCAGCATCGCGTTGCGGAAGACATGCCCATAGAGCACCCGGTTTTCGCTCAGGCCTTTGGCGCGCGCGGTGACCACGTATTGCCGGGTGATTTCATTGAGGAACGAGTTCTTGGTGAGAATGGTCAGGGTGGCGAAACCGCCGATCACCAGCGCCGTGACCGGCAACACCAGGTGCCAGAAGTAGTCGGTGATTTTGCCCAGCGTCGACAGGGATTCGAAGTTGTCGGACACCAGCCCGCGCACCGGAAACCAGTTCAGCGAGGTGCCGCCGGCGAACACCACGATCAGGAACATCGCGAACAGGAATGCCGGCATGGCGTAGCCGATGATGATCGCCGTGCTGCTCCAGATATCGAAATGGCTGCCGTGGTGCACGGCTTTGCGGATGCCCAGCGGGATCGACACCAGATAGGTGATCAGCGTCGCCCACAGGCCGAGGGAAATGGTCACCGGCATTTTCTGCAGGATCAGGTCGGTGACCGTGGCGCCGCGGAAGAAGCTTTTGCCGAAATCCAGCTGCGCGTAGTTCTTGAGCATCAGCCACAGGCGTTCATGGGCCGGTTTGTCGAAGCCGTACTGTTTTTCGATGTCCTTGATCAGTTGCGGATCGAGGCCGCGGCTGGCGCGGGACGTGCCGCTCATGGTCTCGCTCGCACCGCCGCCGACACTGGCGCCGCCAATGCCTTGCAAGTGGGCGATGGCTTGTTCAACCGGACCACCCGGCGCGGCCTGGATGATCACGAAGTTGACCAGCAGAATGATCACCAGCGTCGGGATGATCAGCAGCAGGCGCCGCAGTATGTAAGCCCACATCAGTGCGGCCCTCCGGGTCTGCCACGGCTGATTTTCTCGGCCGTCATCTGCTGGTTGGTCAGCGGCGTGCTGCTGATTTCCCACCAGCTCTCGATCGCTTCGTCATTGCTCGCCTGCACGGTGGGAATGCCGAAACGGTTCCACCACACGGTGGACGTGCCCGGCGGGTAGTAGTTGGGAATCCAGTAGTAGTTCCATTGCAGAACCCGATCCAGTGCATGGGCGTAACGCAGCATATCGGCCTGGGTCGAAGCGCGGATCAGGCCGTTGATCAAGGTGTCGACCGCCGGGTTCTTCAGCACCATGTAATTGTTGGCACCGGGGTCGTTGGCCGATGCCGAACCGAAGTAGTTCAACAGTTCGCCCCCGGGGGAGGTGGTGACCGGGTAACCAGTGACAATCATGTCGTAGTCGCGGCTCATCAGACGGTTGACGTATTGCGAGGAGTCGATGCGACGGATGTCGAGGTTGATGCCGATCTGTTTAAGTGTGCGCTTGTACGGCAGCAGCAGACGGTCCATGCCGTTCTGGCTGACCAGGAAAGTGAAGCTCAACGGCTCGCCACGGTCGTTGACCAACTGGTCGCCATCGGGTTTCCAGCCGGCCTGTTCCAGCAGCTCCAACGCTTGCAGTTGTTTGTCGCGGATAAGGCCGCTGCCGTCGGTTTTCGGCGCTTCGAAGACCTGGGTGAACACCTCGTCGGGAATCTGTCCGCGCAAGGGTTCCAGAATCTTCAGCTCGGCGGCATCCGGCAGCTGGCGCGCGGCCAGGTCGGTGTTGGAGAAGTAACTCTGCTGGCGAATGTACATGTTGCGCATCATCTGCCGGTTGCTCCATTCGAAATCCCAGAGCATGGCCAGGGCCTGTCGAACGCGGCGATCCTGGAACATCGGCTTTTGCAGGTTGAACACGAAACCCTGGGCCGACTGCGGTGCCTCGGTGGCCAGATGAGCCTTTTGCAGGCGCCCGTCGCTCAGGGCCGGACTGTCGTAACCGATGGAGTAGCCGGTGGCGGAGAATTCACGGTTGTAGTCATAGGCGCCACCGCGCAAGACCTGGCGGGCAACGTCGGTGTCGCCGAAGTACTCGATGCTGAAGTGATCGAAGTTGTACAGGCCACGGCTGACCGGCAGGTCCTTGCCCCACCAGTCGGGATTGCGTTCGAAGGTAATGCTGCGCCCGGAGTCGACTTTGCCGACCCGATACGGACCGCTGCCCAGCGGCGGTTCATAGCCGCCACCGTCAGCGAAATCACGGGTCTTCCACCAATGTTCGGGAAATACCGGCAGGGTCGCGATGTCCAGCGGCAGGGTACGGTTTTCGTTGCTCTTGAAATCGAAACGCACGGTCAACGGGGCTTCCACTTCCACGCCTTTGACGTCGGCGAACTGGGTGCGATAACGCAGGCTGCCCTGGGTCATCAGCAAATCATACGTGTAGCGCACGTCTTCGGCGGTGATCGACTTGCCATCGGCGAAGCGGGCTTTGGGATTGATAAAGAAGCGCAGGGACAGGCCGTCATCCGAGCGCTCCATTTTCTGCGCCACGAGGCCGTATACGGTGTAGGGCTCGTCGAGCGAGCGCTGGGCCAGCGGGGAATACAGCAGGCCGTCGATCTGGCTGACGCCGATGCCTTTGTCGATATACGGCAGCACATGATCGAAGTGGCCGATCTCGATGGCCGAGCGGCGCATCGTCCCGCCTTTTGGCGCCTGGGCGTTGGTGTAATCGAAGTGACTGAAGCCGGGCGGGTACTTTGCCGGTTCGCCATAGACGGTCATCGCATGCTGCGGTGCGGCGTCCACACCAGTGATCCCAAGCAGCAGGGTTAGGGCAGTGAACATCAATGTCGGGAAAGCCAGTCGCATTGTCAGCCTTAAAGCCGGGTAATCGATAAGCGCAATTTGTACGCGAGCGGCGCGCCGTTCGCCAGCGGTGCGGTGTAACCAAAACAAAACGGCCCGCCATCAGGCGGGCCGTTGCACAGCAGGTCGGGCTGAAATCAGTCCTGACGGCTGGTGACTTCCAGCAGGTGATAGCCAAACTGGGTCTTCACCGGGCCTTGCACGACGTTGATCGGTGCGCTGAATACCACGGTGTCGAATTCCTTGACCATCTGGCCAGGACCGAACGAACCCAGGTCGCCGCCCTGACGGCTGGACGGGCAGGTGGAGTTGGCCTTGGCCACTTCGGCGAAATCAGCGCCACCTTCGATCTGGGCCTTGAGTTCGTTGCACTTGGCTTCGCTGGAAACCAGGATGTGGCGGGCAGTGGCTTTAGCCATGGGGAAATTCTCCAATCAAATCGATAAAGGGTGGAGCCTACCGGATTCAGTGGCCGATTTCTCGGCAAAGTTCCGTTCGCTGGTCTGATGAGACATCTATAGATCAGCGGCTTGAAGGCGCAAGGCGTGCTCGACATAGAGACGTATCGAGTCGTTAGCCATGGCGTGGTGTCCGCTTGCCCGCCGCAGAGTATGCAGGTGATCGAGGGAGTAGTCGGAGCGGATCACGGTGCCCAGGTGAGAGCTGAAGCGACCGACAAGTCCGTCGTTCTGGGCGAGTTCTGTAATGAAGTATTCCGAGAGGGCGCAGCAGATGCCCTGGACAGGGTCGAGCGACGGCTCTTCGGGTACGACGCCGCTCCATGAAAAATAGCGAACGCCATTCACCCATTCTGCACCGTGACCGCCCCAGACCTCGGGCAGACCCTGCGGGTATTTGTCGTTGAAGTTGCCGACCCCCTCCGTTGTCAAGGCACCCAGCGCAGCCAGTGCGCTGTGCGGCAATGCCTTTTGCCCGCTGAGCAGTGACAGAAAATCGGCAAACCGGGTCGCTACATTCTGTGCCACGACCTCCGGAAGTCTTCCAGGTATCAACGCCTTGCGCAGGAAGTCCGCCAGTTCCGAGCCATGGTTTGGCCCGCTGACTGACGTAACAGACGCAACGTTGTGTGGGGCTAGCGCTGCAGCATAGCGTGCCGTGAGTGCGCCTTGACTGTGGCCGATCAGGTTGACTTTGGCCGCGCCTGTGCCCCTTAACACTGCGTTGATTTGCGAGAGCAGTTGCTCCCCACGTATTTCATTGTCATGGATGACCGACAGATGGGGCACAAACACCTGCGCGCCAGCAGCCTTGAGCGCCTGTTTTACGTCGTGGAAAAGTTCGAACGGGCCAATGCGCTCGAATCCGAACAGGCCATGCACCAAAAGAATAGGATGATTGGTTGTCGCATTTAGTAGCATTTTTCGTCCTTGATCGCAGATGATCGTCGATGTTTTCTGCTTGCCACTCTAAAACAGTCGTGAGGCTGGGGATGCCTGAAGAATCGCCGTCATGCGTTGGAAACTGGATCAATGCGTGTATGAATTTTCACTGCTGCATGAACTCCGCTTCGGAACATTCAGACAGCTCCCGCCTCATCGAAAGTACTTTTCCCTTTTTTGCCTACTTCCTTTAGTGCGTTTGGTCATGGCTCGAACAGTAAGGAGCTGACATCCGATCGGTGGTGAAGCGGTTTAAATGGAGGCTCTTCGACGCAGAGCTCAGGCGACGTGTCATTTCCAGGGAATGGAGAGGCAACTGATGAATGATTTACAAGGAGCGGTCTTGCAAGAAAAGGACAAAGGGATGGAGGGTGGCAGCGTTCAGTCGTTCGGACCCTGTCGGGAGGGCGCAGGGGCTTTGCCGTTGCCAGCGCCCACACTGGATTCGATTGTCGGCGCTGTCGTTGATCCGTCATTGAGCAAGGTTGTCGTGCGGATTGCGCCCTGGTCTGGAATGGCATGCGGTGACAGGGTCGTGTTGAGCTGGCATGGTTTCGATACAGAAGGCCTGCCGTATCGGCACGACATTGCGAGATCCGTCAGTGAAAGTCAGCTGGGCAAGGATGTCGTTCTGATCGTGCGGGACGTTCACATCGCAGCATTGGACGGGGGCACGCTGGAGGTGTTCTGGACATTGAACAGCGTCACGAGATCGGCGCCTGGTTCTTCAATGCGTACGCTGCTGGACGTCGGAGACGTCCGCTACAGTCTGCTACCGGTCCTCGTGGAGGATGCCGTCGGGGGCAGTCTCGATCCGGCTCGCGTACCCGACGGAACGACTGCCATCCTTCAACCCTATGCCGGAATGAGTGCAGGCGACCGGGTAGAGTTGATCTGGCAGGGGCCCTCGCCGGAGGCATCATTTCGAGACATTCTTATAGTTGAGTTCTTTGCTGTCGGTCAGCCCTTGGTGTTCGGAGTCGCGCCCGAATTCATCGCTCCGCATTTGGGCGGCGAGGTGTTGGTTCACTACCGTGTAGAGCAGAAAAGCGGAGCCATTCGCGAGTCAGGCGCTACGCGGATCAGCATTGGCCCATTGGCACGAGATGAGCTACCGGCACCCCGAGTGCTTGAAGCGGAAGACGGCGTGCTTGATATGCATGACGCCACCGATGGCGTCAGCGTGATGATAAGTGATGCGCAGGTAGAGGAGGGTGAGCTGGTTTATCTCAAGTGTGACGGCGAGTCGTTCTTCCACCGGGACGACCGCGAAATCATCGGGGGGATGGCCATGCAGCCGTTGGTTTTCATCGTGCCTTACCGGTTCTGGCGAGAGCATGTGAACACTGTTGTGCGACTGTCCTACTCGGTCGAACGGCTGGATGATGTCAGTCAGGAGTCTGCGGTGACTCTGGTTCGCGTACAGGCTTGATCTAGCGTTGCGAACGTAGCCCGCCCTCCGCTTGAAATTCGGCGGAGGGCGGTGCTCATCATCAGACCGAAGTCTGTTTGCGCATACGGTGGGCGGCGTCCAGCAGCAATTGCCTCGTAGCATCGAACCCGAGGCAGCCATCGGTTACCGAAACCCCGTAGCGAAGCGACTCGCTCAAGGGCTGGCATCCTTCGAACAGGTGCGATTCAAGCATCATGCCGATCAGCGAGCGGTCGCCCTGCAAACGCTGTTCCACTACATGATTGAACACTTCAGGCTGACGAAGCGGGTCCTTGCCGCTGTTTGCGTGGCTACAGTCGACCATTATCCGGCTCGGAATTTTCAGTCGGCTCAATTCGCTGTTGATCCTGGAAACGCTTTCACGGTCGTAGTTCGGCCCCTGATGTCCACCCCGCAACACCAGATGCGTATCCGGGTTGCCCAAAGTCGGGATGATTGCCGGATGGCCCTGGCTGTCCACGCCGAAATGGCGGTGGGGATGAGCTGCCGAACGCATCGCATCGACGGCAATGGCGACACCACCATCGGTTCCATTCTTGAAGCCGACCGGCATGCCAAGCCCGCTGGCCATTTCACGATGGATCTGTGATTCAGTGGTGCGGGCGCCGATGGCGACCCAGCTCAGCAAGTCGTCGAAGTATCCGGCGGCCATGGGTTGTAGCAGTTCAGTGGCGACCGGCAGTCCTAGGCGGATCATTTCCAGCATCAGTTCGCGCGATAGCGTCAGGCCCGCAGCCATGTCGTCGCTACCGTCGAGATGAGGATCGTATGCCAGGCCTTTCCAGCCAACGGTGGTGCGAGGCTTTTCAACGTAGGCGCGCATGACAAGCAACATGTCCTGACGGACTTCGCTGGCCAGTTGTGCGAGCTTTTCGGCGTATTCAAGTGCGGATTCGGGGTCGTGTATCGAGCAAGGGCCAACGATCACCAAAAGGCGTTGGTCTTCACCATTGAGAATCGCTCGGACCGCCTGGCGGTGGGCAACGACTTGATTGTTCAGGGCATTGCTGAGCGGCAATTGCTGCTTGAGTTGCAGCGAACTTGGCAGACGCAGGGTCAGTGCTTCGTTGGCAGAGTTCAGCGTGGACAGTGGCAGAGCAGAAACGGACGAGTTCATATTCGGTAATTCCTGGGCGGACGGCGGGGGCTTCCCGCTTAATCGGCCCTACTGGGGTGTTCGACAATTGGCCGGATTGGCTACGTGTGTTGGCTTGCCACCTGTGGGTGACCGATCGGAGGCGGCAGGTTGTCCCGAGCGGAGGCTGGTAAATCGCCAGGCGGAAAAACTGTCGTAACGGTAATAAGTGGCGTAGTTCATTGGTTGAATCCTCAAAGTGTCTGGTGTGTTGCTGAAAAAAGTTCGGGCCTGAAAAAACAAAACCCCCGGTCGGGAGGCCGACCGGGGGTTGAGAAATCTCTGGTAGGCGACCCGTTCAAATGGGCGCCGGTTGGGTATCAGGCGCGCCAGTGGCTAAACCAATACCCAAAATAAAAGCTTTCTGGAGCCGAGGCACCGTTCACCCGGGCAGCCGCAACCGAGCGCGAGGCGCTGGTGGTATGAAGCTGTGAAAGGGCGTTGAACATGAGCTGTCTCCGATGAATGCGCCGAGCTTACTAGAGGCTGCTGCGCGTCAGCAATCAGAAAATGCTATTGGAGTAGCAAGAAGGACTTTATGGGTTGAGCGCTCGCCTGGGTGTGCCACACTCTGCTTTTGACGCGTATCGAGGCAGGAATGAGTTTTGAATTGCGCCAGGCAACGGCCGCCGACCTGTCGTTTGTGCGAGAGCTGACTTGCCGAAACATGCTCCGCTACTACATTCACTATGACTTGCTGTGGCAGGACGAGGCGTTCGATGTCGCCTGGGCCGGGCGCGACAACTGGTTGATCCTTCAGGAAGGCGAGTTGACAGGGTATTTCAGTCTGAGCCGTGATGCTCGGGCCCTGTACATCCGCGAATTGCAGATCGTCGAGAGCGCTCAAGGCCAGGGCGCAGGATCCTGGGCGATCGATCAGGTTGTTGCGATGGCGCGGCTGGAGTGTCGCCCGGCGTTGCGCCTGACGGTGTTCAAAAACAATCCGGCGCAAAACCTGTATCGAAAAAAAGGAATGTTGGTGCAGGGTGAGGATGAGTGTTTCCTGCGAATGCAGCTTGACGTGAGTACACCTGTGCTCTGAAACGCACGTCCGGCAAGCCCTCGATGAAGAATTGAAACTTTTTATATGTCGCTTGCTGCTAGGTCTGCCCCGCACTTTTTGCTAAGGTGTCCGGCATCCCAATAAGACCATATCGCGAGGTGTCTGCTTGATTAGGGTGCTAGTGGTCGACGACCATGATCTCGTTCGTACAGGCATTACACGTATGCTGGCCGACATCGATGGCCTGCAGGTGGTGGGCCAGGCCGAGTCCGGGGAAGAATCCCTCATCAAGGCTCGTGAGTTGAAGCCCGACGTGGTGCTGATGGACGTCAAGATGCCGGGCATCGGCGGCCTCGAAGCTACGCGCAAACTGTTGCGCAGCCATCCCGACATCAAAGTGGTTGCAGTCACCGTGTGTGAGGAAGATCCGTTTCCTACACGTTTGTTGCAGGCCGGTGCGGCGGGGTATCTGACCAAGGGCGCCGGATTGCCGGAAATGGTTCAGGCCATTCGCCTGGTGTTCGCCGGCCAGCGCTATATCAGCCCGCAGATTGCCCAGCAACTGGCAATCAAATCCTTTCAGCCGACCAATGATTCACCGTTCGATGCGTTGTCGGAACGGGAAATCCAGATTGCGCTGATGATTGTCGGCTGCCAGAAGGTTCAGATCATTTCCGACAAATTGTGTTTGTCGCCGAAAACCGTGAATACCTATCGCTACCGCATTTTCGAAAAGCTCTCGATCAGCAGCGATGTCGAACTGACGCTGTTGGCGGTTCGTCACGGCATGGTTGATGCCAGCCTCTGACCATGACTGAGACATTCGATTCGGGCGCTTTTTTATCGACCGTCAGCGGGCGCCCCGGCGTGTATCGCATGTTCGACAGCGACGCGCGTCTGTTGTACGTAGGCAAAGCCAAGAACCTGAAGAAACGCCTGGCCAGTTACTTTCGCAAGACGGGCCTGGCGCCGAAAACGGCGGCACTGGTCGGGCGTATCGCCCAAGTCGAAACCACCATTACTTCCAACGAGACAGAGGCGTTGCTGCTTGAGCAGACTCTGATCAAGGAGTGGAGGCCGCCGTACAACATCCTGTTGCGCGATGACAAATCCTATCCCTATGTCTTTTTGTCTGACGGGCAATTCCCACGCCTGAGCATTCATCGCGGGGCGAAAAAGGCGAAGGGTAAATATTTTGGTCCCTACCCGAGCGCCGGCGCGATTCGCGAAAGTCTCAGCCTTCTGCAGAAGACGTTCTTCGTGCGTCAGTGCGAGGACAGCTATTACAAGAACCGGACCCGACCGTGCCTGCAATATCAGATCAAACGTTGCAAGGCACCCTGCGTCGGGCTGGTCGAGCCTGAGGTTTACGCCGAGGACGTACGTCACTCGGTGATGTTCCTCGAAGGGCGAAGCCATGCGTTGACCAATGAGCTGTCGACGGCGATGGAAGAGGCTGCGGTTAACCTCGAATTTGAGCGCGCCGCCGAACTGCGCGACCAGATTGCCTTGCTGCGTCGAGTGCAGGATCAGCAGAGCATGGAAGGCGGAACGGGTGATATCGATGTGATCGCCGCGTTCGTCAATCCGGGCGGTGCTTGTGTCCACCTGATCAGCGTGCGGGGAGGGCGGGTGCTTGGCAGCAAGAATTTCTTCCCCCAGGTCGGGATCGAAGAAGACGTAGCCGAAGTCATGGCTGCGTTTCTGGGGCAATACTTCATCAGCAGCCCGGAGCGCGACTTGCCGAGCGAGTTGATCGTCAATGTCGTTCACGAAGACTTTCCTGCGTTGATCGAGGCTATTCACACGCTCCGCGGACGTGAATTGACCATCAGTCATCGGGTGCGGGGAACGCGGGCGCGCTGGCAGCAACTGGCCGTGACCAATGCCGAACAGGCACTGGGTGCGCGGCTGGCCAATCGTCAGCACGTTGCCGCACGTTTCGAAGCGTTGGCAGAAGTGTTGAACCTCGACGAGCCGCCGCAACGGCTGGAATGCTATGACATCAGCCACTCCAGCGGTGAAGCCACGGTCGCTTCCTGCGTGGTGTTCGGGCCGGAAGGGGCGATCAAGTCGGATTATCGCCGCTACAACATCGAAGGTGTGACCGCTGGCGACGATTACGCCGCCATGCATCAGGCCCTGACCCGACGCTTCAGCAAGCTGAAGGAAGGCGAGGGCAAGTTACCGGACATCCTGTTGGTGGACGGCGGCAAGGGGCAGTTGTCGATGGCGCGTGACGTGCTCAACGAACTGGCTGTTCCGGATCTGATCTTGCTGGGGGTCGCGAAGGGTGCCACGCGCAAGGCGGGCTTCGAGACTTTGTATCTGAATGATGCGGCAAACGAATTCACCTTGCGTGGCGATTCGCCGGCGCTGCACCTGATCCAGCAAATCCGTGACGAGGCCCACCGCTTTGCGATCACCGGCCACCGTGCACGGCGCGGCAAGACCCGCCGCACGTCAACGTTGGAAGGCGTTGCTGGCGTAGGGCCGACCCGGCGGCGGGACTTGTTGAAACATTTTGGTGGATTGCAGGAGCTGTCTCGTGCAAGCATCGAAGAGATCGCCAAAGCACCGGGGATCAGCAAAAAGCTAGCAGAGTCGATTTATGCAAACCTGCATAGTGAGTAGAATGCCCATTCACCTCGTAGCCAGTTGTGCCGATGAATATCCCTAATCTGATTACCGTTCTCCGCGTCCTGCTCATTCCGATCTTCATTCTGCTGTTCTATCTGCCCTACCAATGGAGCTATCTGGCCTCAAGTTCGGTATTCGCCTTTGCGGCAGCGACGGACTGGCTGGACGGCTACCTCGCGCGACGCCTGGAACAAAGCACGCCTTTTGGTGCGTTTCTCGATCCGGTAGCCGATAAGCTCATGGTCGCCGTCGCACTGGTCTTGCTGGTGCAAGAGCATGGCAACCTTTGGCTCACGCTGCCGGCAGCTGTCATTATCGGTCGCGAGATCGTGGTCTCGGCGTTGCGTGAATGGATGGCCGAACTCGGTGCCCGGGCTCATGTGGCCGTATCCAATCTGGGTAAATGGAAAACTGCTGCGCAGATGCTGGCACTGGTGATTCTCCTGGCCAACCCCAAGGCTTTCAGTTTCTGGGTTCTCATGGGTTATGCGTTGCTGATGATCTCTGCAGGTCTGACCCTGTGGTCGATGGTTCAATACCTTCGCGCAGCCTGGCCACATCTGAAGACTGATGTAGAAAAGAAATAAAACTTTTTTGAATCAAAGGGTTGACGGGGCATCTGGAATCTATAGAATGCGCCACACCAAGCGGGAATAGCTCAGTTGGTAGAGCACGACCTTGCCAAGGTCGGGGTCGCGAGTTCGAGTCTCGTTTCCCGCTCCAATTTGTACAACGTTTGTTGTTGCGCTACTGACAGCAAATGTTTTGAGGCCGAGTAGCAAAATGGTTATGCAGCGGATTGCAAATCCGCCTACGCCGGTTCGATTCCGACCTCGGCCTCCACTATAAACAAGCTCCGTAGATCCATGATTTACGGAGCTTTTTTATTTGCATTGCACGGAAAGATTTAGTCTTTGAAACGGCAACTGCAAACTTGCTTCACCGGGAAGTGATGTATATATTTCCCCCTCTGCCGGCGACGTGCAGTTCCTGTCAGGACTGTGAATCGTCATAAGAGTAAAGCTACACCGCGCTGCCGCCCGAATGGCGAAACTGGTAGACGCATGGGACTTAAAATCCCCCGCTCGTAAGGGCGTGCCGGTTCGATTCCGGCTTCGGGCACCATCTAAAATCAAGGGTTTGCGAGCGAAAGCTGATGCAAACCCTTGTTTGTTTCCGGTCCGCAATTTTGACAGTGGTCCGCAATTAACTTCGTGGGCATGACCCTTTTGCCCTTGCGATTCCGAATGTACTGCTCGCTCATCACGACAGTAGTATGCCCAAGTTGGTCGCGGCGATTCATCGGCGCATTCCGGTCTGGTAAAAACGGCGGCGTTTGGGCTTCGCCATGGGCAGCGACGGAATTCTCAACTACCGAGACAACCTGATCGCAGCACCATACCGGGTTCTTTCAAACGGAACGGCTACTACCCCGACCACTATCGTCACTTCGGCAATCGTGCCGATCAACGTGACGGAAACCGTTCGCTTGAACATGAACAACAACGGCACCCCTGTGGCAAGCCTCGCCCCCCGGCAATTTCAACGTAACCACGATCGGGTCAGAACCAGGCGGGAAAATGTCCTGTGGCACGACGTTGGATGACTCCGGGAACCTCTGGTACTTCAATTCGGCTTCAGGTGGTTCGCTTTCAATCGATATTTCTGGCTATGGGGTGGACCGATGATGCCATATGCAATCACGAGCTACGGCTGGCGGGCTGTAGGCGACGACTTTACCGAGGCCGATCTGGCCGAAGGCGAAAGCCTTGTCGATGAATTCCGCAGTCACTAATCGATGCAATCGCTGAGCAGGGGCTGCTTCGAGAAATGACGGCGGACCTCTATGCGCGAACCCGGCTGGCAACTGCCCAGGTAACTGCACTGCAAGGTCGGGTCGATGCAATCAACGGCGCCATCGACGGCGATTGCGCCTTGCCGGAGGAGGTCGAAGAAAGCCCTTCGCGTGGCGATGTTGGCCGAATGGAAAAAGTACCGGGTTTTTCTCGGCCGCGTGACCGGTCAGCCGATCTGGCCATCAGCGCCAGCGTGGCCGGAGCAGCCAGAACCCTACAACGGCGAGACCACTATCGCCCGGGTGTAAGCCGGACTGACTCAACGCAACAACCATGACCGAATCCGCTCTTGGCGGATTCGGTCACAGGCTAAGTTAACCATCAAAATCTCAAGCACCTGGATTGACGGTTCTAATAGCTTTTTTGTTGCGTTTGTAGCGAATAAAAGGTCTTTCAATGAGATACCAGCTTGCTATGCAAGTTGGTAGAAGAACAGTCATTAATATCCAGCTTACGCTTTGGATGTCCGTGATTCGGCATTTTTCAGTAATAAATAATAATATCGGTACGTGATAGATGTAGACACCGTAACTTATGTCTGGAATGCGAAAGGCGATAATTCTTAAACCTGCGATCCCCACCCAAACCACAGCCACTGCATGAAGTAAATGGCGCAATGGGAAGGGCGGTATTAAAAGAGTAAGCGCAAGGAACGCCCAAGGCGCAAATCGTCCAGCAATATGTAGTTTTTTTCTGTATATAAACGCCAGATTTCCTACAAAAAAAGCCTGCGCTAGCAGGGTGAGCGTTACGGGGAACGAACCAAATCCAGTAGATGACAATATCAGTACGGTTAAAGCAGATGCAACAAGCGTTAGCCAAATAAATCTAGGCTTCTGGTATGCACCAATTGCCCATAGCCCTGCTAATGTTAGATACGCAAGCTCTTCCCAGGCGAGAGACCAAAGAGCTTGGTTCGTGTAGCCCTTTTCTGGAATATAAATCCCACCTGAAAGCCAAGTGGTTATAGAGTTTAAAGCGACCTGCGAATCAAATAAGACAAATGTCAGTAGCAAAGATGCTATTAGCGCTGGAAGTATTCTTAGTGCTCGCCTTTTTGCAAAATCCTTAAGCGATACTCTATCGCTGTAGCTTTTCAGCACAACAACGCCACTGATGGCAAGAAAAGCAGGTACCGCCATAATCAGTACGCCAGTCCAAGCGGTGTTTGGAGTTGAGTATAAGTATAGATGCGCTACAACCACTTCTAGTGCCAAAAGTAATCGTAGGATATCAAAGTTAGGGAAGTATTCCGAAGTGGGCGAGTCCGTTCTACTCATGGTCATTTTATGCCAGGTTGATCCGTAAGCTTCTCTTGGGTATTTACTCGGCGAGCGCATGGATACGTTTAGATAAGATTGTATGTTTAATAAAGCGCGAAATTGTATATGGGAAATGTGTGGCCCGCTACATTAATTAATTTCGAATGAAAAATCGCGTGTTTTTGCGCTTAGCAACCGTCAGTCCGGCGGCTTTTTTTCGCTTGGAGAAAATGATGCCTGTAACTGAAAAAGATCGAGACGTCCTCGCGCGCACGCCGTGGGGGGAAGCCCGTGGTGAATCAACGGCCGGGCAGGTGGCTGTGGCTTGGACGATCCGTAATCGGGTATTCGATGGAAAAACAATTCGTGGTGGGGGGAGGGCTACGCCGGTGTGTGCCAGAAGCCGTACCGGTTCAGCTGCTGGAACAAGAACGATCCGAACTTTCTGTTCCTTAGCGGTGCGCGACAGATCCCTTTCCGCGAATTGGCCCAGGCGCGGATTGCCGCCGACCAGGTGATCGACGGGAAAGTGCAGGACCCCACCAACGGTGCCACGCACTACTACGCGCTCGCCATGAAGACGCCGCCGGCTTGGGCCGTGAAGGCGCGACAGACCCTCAAGCTGGGCGGGCACGTCTTCTTCAAGGACGTTCCGTGATGGTGGCGCCGTGGAAAACCGTATGCGCGGTGGTGCTGGTGCTGATCGGCGCCGGCAGCGCTTGGCTGTCCCGGGACTGGCGCTACGGCAAACAGTTGGCCGAGCAGGCCCGGTTGCACGCCGAAACCCTCAATCAGCTGACCATGGCCGCCACCACCGCGCAGCAGGCCGAGCAGGACAAGCGGCTGTCAGTCCTCATCGATGCGGGTTCAGCCGGTGGCTGTTCAGTGTCTGCAACCGTCGTCACCGGCGGCGTGGATCATGCAGCCGTACGCGCCCAACTTGACCCAGCGCATGCTCAACGAATTGTCGCCACCACCGGCGAAGGCGATCGCGGGCTGATTGCCCTGCAGGCCTGTCAGGCCTATATCAGAGCGCTGGCGCCTGCACATTTTGAATAATTATCCAAAGCTTCGTGTTCGATGGTTTTGCAGATAGAATGAGAAAAATTGTTTTGGCGTGAATTTGATGCAGCAGCAGCATATTAATAATCTTGATGGGTTTAGAGGCTTCGCTGCCCTCTTAGTGGTCGTTAGTCATTATAGTAACTTGACTGGCGTGCTAGGAGGGGTTTTAGGAGAGGGTGGAGGGCAGGCTGGGGTAATGCTGTTCTTTATGCTCACAGGATTTCTAATTGCCAAGCTTCATCTTGGTCAGGAATTCACTAGATCTAATCTGTTGGAATATGCGTTTAAGCGCGTTGCAAGAGTTTATCCACTATTTATAATAATTGCCGCGCTTCCTTCTTTTTTGTCTTGGTCCGGATTTCCCGGAAAAATAGCAATGTCAGACATTGACTCGTTTAGTGCGTACTTAGGTCAAATCACATTAATTGATCGTGGCTACGGTGTGCTTTGGACGATTCAGATCGAATTTATTTTCTACATAGCTTTCGTTGCTATATGGTTCGCAGCATCAAAAGCTGGGAGTGCTGTAATCGCAGCTTCTCTTTTAGCAATCACCTGCCTGCTGGTAGCTGGCGGCCTTAGCTATGGTTATGACTTTTTCAATAGGTGCCACTATTTTGTATTTGGTGTGGTCATTGCTATTTTTGCAAACAGTAAGCCAGTTTCTAATTCAACAAGGTTAAAGTCAGTTGTTGGAGTTTTGCTTCTGATTAGTGTTCCGGTCATGTTTCCTAAGTTTTCTAAGATTTTTCTTGGGCTTGAAGTTGATTCGTGGCGAAGCTATATCGTTATGGTGCAGTTCTTGTTTCTGTTTATTATTGCTGTTTCGGATAGATATTATTTGTCAGCAATACTTTCGTGTCGCCCTTTAAGGTGGGTCGGAAAGGTTTCTTACTCGCTGTATCTGATTCATTACTTCGTTCTTTTGCCTTTTCTTGAGTGGGTGCCCCCAGTAAGTAGTTACGCGGTTAACTTTGTTTTTTTTCTTTCGTTAACTTTGTTAGTCTCTTGGCTGAGTTATAGGTTTTTAGAAAGGCCGCTACAAAAAATTTTCCTAGTGCCAATCCGATCGGAAATAGCATCAGGAAAGGTGTTGGAAAGCAGCCGTTAGCGCTGATCTACTGGATAGGTTGCCCAGTACGAACGCTGATGCTGCTGGCCGGTTCGATTCCGGCTTCGGGCACCATGAATATCAAGGGCTTGCATGACATACCTCATGCAAGCCCTTTTTCGTGCTCAAACAAACGCCTGCCCGCTAAATCCTCTAGGCAAACGCTGAAGCCCGGCCATAGCCGTCAACCGCTCGATCCACTCGGAACGCCAGTCGGACGCCGTGTGTGCGGCCCAGGATTGGCGAGCCGCGCGCCGCGCCTCATTGCGCTGATTTTTGCGCGCATCCTTGTACGCATCGGTATTGCGGCAACTACGGCACTTCACTCGATTGAGTTCGCTGCTGGAGGAGAGGTTGTTGCCCTTGTGCCCACAGGCCAGATGCCCGTCGACTTTGAAATGAATGACCATGGGACGTCTCCTTGGTGACGTGTAAAGGTTTTGACCTCTCACGACCAAGGGCGTTCTCTCATGCCCCAGGCGAATCGACGAGCTATCTGAAGCGTGGTAGTGGCCGATCAATGGGTTTGAGCGACGACAAGGTACTGCGAATGAGGGGAGTGTCCTTGTCGATATCGTTCAGCCGGTCGCGGATGCGCAGAGCGGTCGGGTGTCCGCCTTGATGATCGACCCAGTCGGCGATCTCTTTGCAAGCTGCCGCGAGACGCGCCTCCCGAGCCTCGAGCAAGGTCAGCAGAGTGGTGATGGACTCTTTTTCGGACATGGAGCACCTCCGTTCATTAATCCGCTCGGTAGCAGCAAAAAGCCCGCCAAGCGCGAGCTCTCTGCCGTTGGGGCGCTGCTCCTTCAGCTGGTTTGAGTATAGACCCGTAAATGACAGCTATCAGCCCGACGACTCGGGAGCGGTCACTTGCGAGCTGGCGGTGTTGAGCCAATGACATTCCTTGCGGGTGTCTTCTTCCCGGTCGTAACCATCGCCGATGAAACCACCGGTTCGTGTGTCGCAGATGCGATACCAGCCCAAGGCTTCGGCGGGCTCATGGAGCGTTTCTCCGGCGCGCCGGCCGTGGATGACAATCTTGTTGCAGCGCTTCACGACAAATATGTCTTCCATGGCGTCACCGCAGCTGATTCCTACCAGATCAACTATAGAAGCCCTGACCAATCGTGCAAAAAATAGGCAAGTCAGTTCGTCGGTTGCAGTTGCCAGCCTGACTGCCGCCAGCGCAGGTGGTGGGTCGGATTCAACGCCTCAAGGAAATCCTGATCGTGGGAAACGGCGACAATGGCGCCCGGAAATGTCTGCAATGCCCGCTCGAATGCTTCCACGGAAGGCAGATCCAGGTGATTGGTCGGCTCATCCAGCAACAACAGCTGCGCAGGATCCGATCGCCACAAGGCCAGTGCCAACGCCGCTTTCAGGCGTTCGCCACCGCTCAATGACGCGCAGGGGCTCGTGGCGCGGCTTGCATCCAGTTGCAAGTGAGCGAGATAGCTGCGCAGAGTGCCCTCGGTCAGCGCAGTTCCCTGCATCATCAGCTGTTCGGTGATGGAGCGCTGATCGTCCAGTTGGGCCAACTGCTGATCCAGGAATGCTAAGGGCACGTGTGTTGTGGCGGTTCCGTTGATGGGTGCGAGTTCCCCGGCGAGCACCTTCAGCAAGGTTGATTTGCCGCAGCCGTTGGGACCGCTGACAGCGATCCGCATCGGGCCATGGATCGTGAGATTCAGTGCATCGCCCGGCAGCCACGGCAATCGGGCTTCACTCAGCGTGCAGATCTGACGGTTGTTGGGCACGGCGCTCCCGGGCAGGTTGATCAGCACGCTGTCCTCGGGCTGTACCTTGGCATAAGCCTCGCGTACCTGGGCATCGAGCTCGGACTTGCGGGCCTGATGTCCCTGACGGACATGCCCCATGATTTCCCGTGCGGCGCCCTTGATCGCGACGTATTCGAAACTGGCAATATTGGCGGTTTCGGCATTGCGTCGGGAGTTGGCAGCATGGCGTTGTATCGTGTCGTGCTCGCGGCGAAGTCGAATCCGCTCGCGCTGACGCTCGCTTCTGGCCTGATCCAGACGTGCCTGCGCCGCCGCTTGATAGATTCGCTGGTGCTCGCGGAATGCCGAGTAATTGCCACCGAATTCGATAGCCCCCGACGCGCTCAACTCAACGATACGCTGCATCCGGTCGAGCAATTGCCGATCATGGCTGACGACGATCAACCCGGTGTGCCAGCGCTCAAGCGAGTTCATCAGCCATTGCCGTCCCGATGCATCCAGATGGTTCGTCGGCTCATCGAGGATCAGCAATTCAGCCTGGCTGATAAACGCGCCAATCAGCGCGACTCGTGCTTGCTGGCCGCCACTGAGTTTGCCGGTCTCGTCGGAGAGGGCAACCTCGGTCAGCCCGGCGTCATCGAGCATACGCCGCAGGCGCTCTGCCAGGTCCCATTGTTCACCTATGAGATCGAAATCCTCGGCCGATCCGCCGCCATTCTTCATGCGCTCGAGCGCCTCAAGAATGGCGGCGCTGCCGGTGGTCTCGGCGACCGTTTCGCCGGGTGCGCCAATAAAGGTTTGCGCCACGTAGGTCGTCGTTACGGAACGCGTCACGCTACCGGTGGTGGGTTGCCACTGTCCGACGATCAGGCGCGCCAGTACGCTTTTGCCAACGCCATTGCGCCCGACGATGGCGGTCGGGGTGTGATCGAATTTCAGGTTGAGTGCAGTGAAAATCGTCTCGCCATTGGCGAACTGAAAACCCAGCTGGTTCAGGGAGACGAGAGCAGGCGTACGCGAGACGTGAGTCATCGGCACCTCCAAAAAATGTTGTGAGCACTGACAGGCGCCTTGAGCGGCGTGTCGCGATTACATTTTTGAAGGCTTAGTTGTTCACTTCTGCGGTCGTCCTGAGGAGGTAGGAGGGCGTAGCCTATTCGAGATGGGCGAAGGCTTCAAGGCGCTGTTGCCTTCTCTACCATGCGTTCGAGAAACAGGGCCAGCGCGACTTCTTCCTTGCGCAGCCCCTTGCGGACGCGCGGCTTCGGCAATTCGGCCAAGGCGCCGAGCATGAAGTGCTCGACCACCGCCGGGTGGATGTAGCATTTGCGACAGACCGCCGGCGTGTTGCCCAGTTGGCGGGCGACACCTTTCACCATCTCGACCACATGCCGCTTGGCCTCGCTCTCGGACTCCCATTGCAGCTCTCGCAGGACCGCCAACGCCAATGCGCTGCCGGCCCAGGTCCGGTAATCCTTGGCGGTGAAATCCGCGCCGGTCAGGGTTTGCAGGTAGGTATTGACGTCGGAAGAGCTGACGGTGTGTCGCTCGCCGTTTTCATCCAGATACTGAAACAGGTTCTGCCCTGGTATTTCCAGGCAGCGCTTGATGATCCGCGCCAATCGCCGGTCCTTCACTGTGATCTGATGCTCGATGCCGCTCTTGCCGCGAAACTGGAACAGGATCGCGCTGCCGTTGACCTCGACATGCCGGCTGCGCAGGGTGGTCAGGCCGTAGGAGCGATTGTCCCGCGCGTATTGCGTATTGCCGACGCGAATCAGGGTGGCGTCGAGCAACGTGATGACCGTGGCCATGACTTTGTCGCGGCTGAACCCGGGCGATGCCAGCAGCGCTTCCAGCTGTTTGCGCAACTTGGGCAGCGCCAGCCCGAATTCGCGCAGGCGCGAATACTTGTCCGCGTCGCGCACTTCGCGCCAGCGAGCGTGATAGCGATATTGCTTGCGTCCACGGGCATCGCGACCGGTGGCTTGCAGATGGCCGCACGGGTCGGCGCAGATCCACACGTTGGTGTAGGCCGGCGGAACGGCCAGCGAGTTGATGCGCTTGATCTCGTCAGGGTCGGTGATGCGCTGGCCTTCGGGATTGAAATAGGCGAATTTTCCGCGCAGTTTTCTTCGGCTAATACCCGGCTGGGTGTCATCGACGTAATGCAGATCCGAAGGCAATACCTCGGTGAGCGCAGTATCGGGCATGGCGGATTTTCCTTCGCGGCAATCAGGCTGTTAAAACCATTGACCGCACGCCATGACGGACGTGCCCGCGGGTTTACGCCAGCACCGCGACGGCCTTGATCTGGGCCCACAATGACTGGCCCGGATGCACGCCGAGTTGGTCCCGCGAGTAGCGAGTGATGCGCGCCAGCAGTGGTGTGCCCCCAACATCGAGGCGGATAAGCACATGCGCGGCGTTATCCGCCGGCTGCTCGCTGACGACCGTAACCGGCAGTCGATTGAGGATGCTGCTGAACTCACTGTTTTGCAGAGTCAGGCTGATGTCTCGCGCGTGTACCTTGCAGCGAAGACTTTGGCCCGTCGTCATCGGCGCGTGGGTCACGCGAATGCTCAGTGGCGAGTCCGGCAGTTGCAGGGTGAGCAATTGATAGTCGGCATCGTAGCCGCTGACCTGGCCTTCGATGATCACCCCGGCGTCATTGTCCATGGCCAGCGGCAGATCGAGCCGCGCCAGGGTTTCACCAATCGGGCCGCTGGCCAGCGCTTTGCCGTCGCTGAGCAGCACCAGGTGGTCGGCGAGCCTGGCCACTTCGTCCTGGGCGTGGCTGACATACAACACCGGGATTTCCAGTTCGTCATGCAGGCGTTGCAGGTAGGGCAGGATTTCGCTTTTGCGCTGACTGTCCAGGGCTGCCAAAGGCTCATCCATCAGCAGCAATTCAGGGCTGGTCAGCAGCGCCCTGGCGATGCCGACACGCTGGCGCTCGCCGCCGGACAGATGCTGTGGGTGACGATCCAGCAAATGGCCGATGCCCAGCAGTTCGGTGGCTTGGGCCATGTCGACCCGGCGCTGCGCCTTGGGAATGCGTTTGAGGCCGAACTGCAGATTGGCCAGCACCGACAGATGCGCAAACAGGCTGGCTTCTTGTAACACATAGCCGACCGCACGTTTGTGTGGCGGCACGAAGATGCCTTTTTCGCTGTCCTGCCAGACCTGGTCATTGATGCGGATAAAGGCTTGCGGCGCGCGCTCAAGCCCGGCAATGCAGCGCAGGCACGTGGTCTTGCCCGAGCCGGACTGACCGAACAGCGCCGTCACGCCGCGACCGGGCAGCTGCAGATCAACGTCGAGGCTGAAGCCCGACCAGGCCAGTTTCAGGCGTGCATCAATCATCGATCAGCTCCAGCCCGTGCGGGTCTTGCGGCTGGAATACAGCGCCAGCAATACCAGAAACGAGAACACCAGCATCGCCCCGGCCAGCCAGTGCGCCTGTGCGTACTCCATGGCTTCGACGTGGTCGTAAATTTGTACGGAAACCACCCGGGTCTTGTCGGGAATATTCCCGCCGATCATCAGCACTACGCCGAATTCGCCGACGGTGTGGGCGAAGCCGAGGATTGCCGCGGTGATGAAGCCAGGGCGAGCCATGGGCAGAATCACGCTGAAAAAAGTGTCCCAGGGATTGGCGCGCAAGGTCGCCGCCACTTCCAGAGGACGAATACCGATTGCGGAGAAGGCGTTTTGCAACGGCTGCACCACGAATGGCATGGAATAGAGCACCGAACCGATGACAAGGCCGGTGAAGCTGAAGGTCAAGGTGCCAAGCCCCAGCCACTGAGTGAAATGCCCGATGAAGCCATTGGGGCCAAGGGCCAGCAGCAGATAAAAACCGATGACCGTCGGTGGCAGCACCAGCGGCAGCGCGACAATCGCGCCGATGGGACCGCGCAGCCAGGAACGGCTGCGCGACAACCACAGGGCAATCGGCGTACCGATGATCAGCAGGATCGCGGTGGTCAGGGACGCCAGTTTCAGGGTCAGCCAGATCGCCGCGAAATCGGCACTCGTCAGCGACATTTACAGTTGATAACCGTAGGACTTGATGACCGCAGCGGCTTTCGGGCCTTTAAGGTAATCAACCAGCGCCTTGGCAGCGGCGTTGTCCTTGCCTTTGTTGAGGATCACGGCGTCTTGCTTGATCGGGTCGTGCATGTTCGCCGGAACGATCCACGCGGAGCCGCTGCTGACCTTGCCGTCCTTGTAGATCTGCGACAGGGCGACAAAGCCCAGCTCGGCGTTGCCGGTGGACACGAACTGGTAGGCCTGGGTGATGTTCTGGCCTTCAACGATCTTGGCTTTGGTGGCGTTCGTCAGTTTCAGTTTTTCCAGCACCTGAGTGGCGGCCAGACCGTAAGGCGCTGCTTTCGGGTTGGCGATGGACAGGTGCTGGTATTGGTTTTTCTTCAGGACATCGCCGTTGGCGTCGACGTAACCTTCCTTGGCCGACCACAGCGCCAGGGTGCCGATGGCATAGGTGAAGCGCGACCCCTTGACGGTGTCGCCTTCTTTTTCGAGTTTTTCCGGGGTGGTGTCATCGGCCGACAGGAAAACTTCGAACGGCGCGCCGTTTTTGATCTGGGTGTAGAACTGGCCGGTGGCGCCATAGGCTGCGACCAGTTTGTGCCCGGTGTCTTTTTCAAAGTCAGCGGCAATCGCCTGGATCGGCGCGGTGAAATTGGCCGCGACCGCGACTTGCACTTCGTCGGCCTGCGCCGCGCCGATGGCGAATACCGCGAGCAGGGCAGGGGCAAAGCGTGAGGCACGATTGATCATGAAACGGCTCCGTGGGTGGCAAGTGCAGTGGGCAGTTGTTATTGGAAGGTAGACTGCGCCGATGCGAAGGGGTGAAACGCTATATAGCGAAATATATAGCGAAATGCCGCCAAACAGGAAGCACTGCTTTTAAACCGGGCGAAGGCGCCACGCTCCTCACCCGTTCGGGTTCATCACCGCGTCAGTCTTGCCAGTGCGCCCTCAGCCAGTTGCCGGGTCAGTTCAGCGCTGCCGAGGTCTTTGCCGAGTGTGAAGGCCTGGCCGGCCCAGAGGTTGCTGAAATCTGCTTCGCCTTTTGCACGCAGCGGCATCAAGGCACCGCCAGCCAGCGGAAAAGCGGGGGCCTTGTCCGACATCGGGCCCAGTTCGCGCATCACCCGATTGAGAATCCCCCGCGCCGGGCGTCCGGTAAACAGGTTGGTCACCGCCGTCTCGCTTTCCTTGGCGGTGCGTAAGGCCTTGTGATGCGACGCACTGACTTTCGCTTCCGGGGTAAACAGATACGCCGTCCCGACTTGAACCGCCGAAGCGCCGAGCATGAACGCTGCCGCGACGCCGCGCGCATCGGCAATCGCACCGGCCGCAATCACCGGGACGCTCACCGCGTCGACCACTTGCGGCACCAGGGCAAACGTACCGACCTGACTGCTCAGGTCAGCGCTGAGGAACATCCCGCGATGGCCGCCGGCCTCGTAACCCATGGCGATGATCGCGTCGCAACCGTTCTGCTCGAGCCAGATCGCTTCGTCGACGGTGGTTGCCGACGAGATGATTTTCGCACCAGTGGCCTTGACCCGATCCAGCAAGGATTTTTCCGGCAGGCCAAAGTGAAAGCTCACCACTTCAGGGCGAAATTCTTCCAGCACTTCACAGGCGGTCGCATCGAAGGGCGCACGGTTTGACACCGGCGTCGGCGCATCGAAATCGACACCCAGTTCGCGATAGTAGGGTTCCAGCAGGTTTTTCCATTCACGGGCTTTTTGCTCATCCGCGCCCGGAGCTTGATGGCAGAAAAAATTGACGTTGAATGGCTTGCTCGTGCCTTGGCGAATGGTCTTCAGTTCTTCGCGCAGTTGCTCGATGGTCAGCATCGCCGCCGGCATCGAACCGAGGCCACCGGCGTTGCAAGTTGCGATGACCATGGATGAATTAGTGGCTCCGGCCATGGGGCCCTGGATGATCGGCAGTTCGATGCCGAACAGGTCAAGAATGCGGGTATCAGGCCATTGGCTCATGGAATAGCTTCTCCGACGACAAAACAGGCAGGGACGGTAGCAGCCGGTTTTTTAACGCAAAGCCACCCCCATGACCAGCACAGATTTGTAGCTTGAGCAGCGGGCGCTGGCTCGGTGTTCACGCCCGATTGGCTAAAAGTCGACTGGGGCAAAATGTTGCAATGTGCTATTCCAATGCCTCGACATCCTTAATTTCACCGATAAGAGGCAGTCATGTTCAAAGGCATTCTGATCGATAAAGACGACAGCGGTTATCGCGCCAACCTGCAGGAAATCAGCGACGAGCAGTTGCCGGAGGGCGATGTGACAGTGGATGTCGCTTACAGCACGCTGAACTTCAAGGACGGCCTGGCGATCACCGGCAGCAGCCCGGTGGTGCGCAAGTTTCCGATGGTGCCGGGGATCGATCTGGCGGGCACCGTCGAAGTCAGCTCACACCCGGACTACAAGGTTGGCGACGCGGTGCTGCTCAATGGCTGGGGCGTCGGCGAAAGCCACTGGGGTGGCCTGGCGCAGAAGGCGCGACTGAACGGTGACTGGCTGATTCCGCTGCCCAAGGCATTCACCGCTGCGCAAGCCATGGCCATCGGCACAGCGGGCTATACGGCGATGCTGTGTATCATGGCGCTGGAACGTAACGGCGTGACAGCGCAACAGGGCGAAGTGCTGGTGACCGGCGCCAACGGCGGCGTCGGCAGTTTTGCCATTGCGTTGTTGAGCAAGCTTGGCTACCGCGTGGTCGCTTCGACCGGTCGGGTGTCGGAACACGAATACCTGACACAACTGGGTGCCAGCGAAATCATTGATCGCGCCACCCTGTCCGAACCCGGCAAGCCGCTGGCCAAGGAGCGTTGGGCGGGCGTCATCGATTCGGTCGGCAGCCACACGCTCGCCAATGCCTGTGCCAGCACTCGGGCCGAAGGTACAGTGGCTGCGTGCGGTCTGGCTCAGGGCATGGATTTTCCGGCGTCCGTGGCGCCGTTCATTCTGCGTGGCGTGACGCTGGCCGGGATCAACAGCGTGACTCAGCCCAAGGCGCGGCGCATCGAGGCTTGGGATCGTCTGGCGAAGGATCTGGATTTTGCCCTGTTGCCACTGATCAGTCATGAAATCGGCCTCGGCGAAGCTATCGACGCGGCACCGAAGTTGCTGGCGGGGCAACTCCGGGGGCGAGTTGTAGTTGATGTGAATCGCTGATTACAGTCGGGGTTTGCCTTCACGCTCGAGCAATTCGCGCTTGCGCTCCACGCCCCAGCGGTAGCCCGACAGATTGCCGTCACTGCGCACAACGCGATGACAGGGGATCGCTACCGCCAGACTGTTGGCGCCGCAAGCCTGGGCCACTGCGCGCACGGCTTTTGGTGAGCCGATACGCAAGGCGATGTCCGCGTAGCTGGCGGTGCTGCCGACCGGTATTTCGCGCAGCGCCTGCCACACCCGCTCCTGAAATGCTGTGCCGCGCACATCCAGCGGCAAATCCAGTCCGATGGCAGGCGCTTCGATGAAGCCTACGACGTGGGCGATCAGTTGTTCGAACTCGGCATCGGCGCCAATCAGGTTGCCCCGGCGAAACTGGTCCTGCAGGTCGCACACCAATTGGTGTGGATCGTCGCCCAGCAGAATCGCGCAGATCCCGCGCTCGCTCTGTGCCACCAGAATGGCGCCGAGCGAGCACTGGCCGACGGCGAAGCGGATGTCGTTGTTCTGGCCGGCGGCCCGGAAGTCGCCGGGTTTCATACCCAGTAACTGATCGGCCGACTCGTAAAAACGGCTGTTGGAATTGAAGCCGGCGTCATACAGCGCTTCGGTCACCGAGCCGCCGTCTGCCAGACGCTGACGAACCCGGCGCGAGCGATGCGCGGCTGCATAGCCTTTGGGCGTCAGGCCCGTCGCTGCTTTGAACACGCGATGAAAATGAAAGGCGCTCAGGCCAGCGGTCTCGGCGAGATCATTGAGCGCCGGCAGATTTTCTGACGCTTCGATTTGGCGACAGGCTGCCGCGACGGTCGCAGCATGTTGCGCGGCGACTTCGGTCTGATCCTTGCTCGCCCGTTTGCTGGGACGATAGCCCGCTGCCTCGGCGTCCTTGGCGGTGTCGAAAAACTCGACGTTCTGCGGTTTCGGCAAGCGAGCCAGGCTGCTGGGGCGGCAATAGATGCCGGTGGTTTTCACGGCATAGACAAACTGGCCGTCCGCCCGAGGGTCGCGCGCCACGACAGCGGCCCAGCGTGGATCGTCTTCAGTGATCAGCGAGGTGGTAAGCGTTTTCATGATGGAGAGTCCGTTGACCTGTTGAATTTCAGGTTAACCAGTGCCACCGGCCGGAACACTCCGACCCTTGCGGTCAAACTTTGCAGGATTATCCGGCGACGCGAAACGTGAGGTTGAAGCGTTGTTCGCCCAGGCGCGGGTGTCGGCCAGGCTTGATTGGCAGGATGCCGTGAAAGCGCAGCCGGTCGACGCCGCCCCAGATCACCATATCGCCGTGCAGTAGCGAGATTTTCTGGCTCCTGTCACCACGCGTGAAACCGCCGAACAGGAACGTCGCGGGCAGGCCCAATGACAGCGAAACGATCGGCGCTTCGTAGGCGTTTTCGTCTTTGTCCTGATGCAACGACATCTTCGCGCCCGGAATATAACGATTGATCAGGCAGGAATCCGGCGTGAAGTCGGCAAATCCGACGCCTTTCGCCGCCGCCTGGGCCAGTTCACGAAACACCTCGGGCATCGCCGGCCAGGGTCGATGGCTCACTGGATCTTCGGATGAATAGCGGTAACCGCTGCGATCAGTGATCCAGCCCAGTGCACCGCAACTGCTGGTGGCCACCGACATGCTGAAGCCCCCGGGCGTCATCATGTGGCGCAACGGAGCGCAGGCTATGATCGATTCCAGGGCCGGCAACAACTGCTCGATTCGCGGCAGAGCAAAACCGCGCAGCACCCAGGATTGCTCGCCGATCTGTTCGGCGCGCCGGGGCTGCTCGGATTCTGTGTCGGCGAACAGATCGAAGGTGGTTTGCATGATCGTCAGGTCGCGTCGTGGAAGATGATGCCCAGAGTATGCCGTTTTCCGCTGTGCAGTCGGCTGACGCCGTGGCGCATGGTCATCCGATAATCACCGCGCACGCCTCTGACTGGCCGCTGATTGACAGCAAAGATCAGCGCGTCGCCTTTTCTCAGGTCCATCACCAGCGGGCGCGACTGCATTCTCGGACGTTGTTCGGTCATGACGAACTCGCCACCGGTGAAATCTTCGCCAGGTTCTGACAGAAGAATCGCCACTTGCAGCGGAAACGCATGTTCGCCGTACAGATCCTGATGCAGACA
This sequence comes from Pseudomonas sp. B16(2017), assembly GCF_002113205.1. NCBI lineage: Bacteria > Pseudomonadati > Pseudomonadota > Gammaproteobacteria > Pseudomonadales > Pseudomonadaceae > Pseudomonas > Pseudomonas sp. B16(2017). Next base: position 322,338 of record NZ_NEKA01000004.1, on the reverse strand, counting down.
GTTGTAGTCCTGCGGGCCGTATTGCAGCAAGAGCGGGGTAGGCCGCAGTTGACCGGCGGCGTGGCAGCGCTCGAGAAATTCGCTGTGTTGCGCTGGAAAACGCTCCAGCAGCCCCATTCGTTCATGCCAGCGGTTGGCCAGAGGCACGAGTCGCGAGTAAAGCGCGCTGCGCAGGCGTTCCACCACGGATGGAAGCGGATAGCGCAGGTATTTGTATTCCCCGCGTCCGAAACCATGGCGGGCCATGATCACCTGGGACCGGAACGGTTCGCTTTGTGGGTAAAGCGCACTCAATCGATCGCAGGTCTCCGGGCGCAGCAGCGTGCGGATGACGGCGTAACCGTCCTGATCCAGTTGCTGCTCCAGGGCGATCCAGTCGAGCTCATCGAGCGGGGAGGCGGGTGAGGGTGACATGCTGATTCCTTGGCTTGCATTCAGGTATCAGTCTGGGTCGTCCACCCGGCCGCAACACTCCGCCGCTTGCGGTCGAATTGTCACCCGGGTCTTACAGGGCCTTGCTGACGCTGATGTCGCTGATCTCATCAGCGCTCTGGCCGTGCAGGGCATCCAGTGCGGCCTTGGCTTCTTCCGTCGTGCCGTTTTCCAGCTGGGCGAACTCGAAGCGGCGTTCACCGTTGAGTTTGTACTTGATCACGTATTTGGTTGTTTGGGCCACGTTGATGCTTACCTGTCTGCGTTGGCGGAACCGCTCAGCTGAGTTTGGAGCTCGAGCGGCGAATGATCTTGATCGAGTGCGTCAGGGTTGGCTTGCGGGTCACGCTGATCGCGCGGCGGTTGACGGTGTCGATGGTGATGTTCCAGAAACCGGTGCTGGGTGCGGTGATGCGGGCTGGAAACGTGTCAAAGGCGCCGCCGTGATAGGTGTGGCGCCCGCCATTTTTGAAGCTTCGGAAGTTGGCGTCGTTCATCAAGCGGATGTTGCAGGTTTGCGAGCATTGAATGACGACGATGTCGTCTTCGTTGAGGTGCTCGCGCTGGTGAATGAATTTCATGGGCGCCTCCAGAAGGGCTTTTTCTACAAAATCAAAACGATAGCATTGTCGATCGGCGCAGTTTATCAGCCCGGACAGGTTATTATCCGGCCGTCGGGCAGCGCTTTGACAATTAAAAACAGAATTCACGATTCGATGTGGGTTAAATGCAGTGAGCCTCGGAGAAAAACGGCATTCATGCTGTCGGAGGGTCTTTATTGGAGGTTTTGTATGAAGTGGGGTGTGGTGATTCTGCCGTTGGCATTGGCAATGGGTGGTTGCGCAAGCGTTTCGGAAATCAATGAAACACTGCCGACCATGAACGTCATTTCCGGCAAGAAGCCCCATGAATATGCTGAGTGCCTGTCAGAGAAGCTGGCCGACAGCCGGGGTGCCTTGCAGGTAGAGCGGCACAAGGACGAGGTTCGGGTCATTGTGCCGGGCAAGCTGGGGTCGGGCCCGGCAGCGGTGTTCGATATCGAGGATCGTTCCGGTGGCAGTAGCATCAAGCTGCATGAGCGGATGTCCAATGTGCCGCTGCGTCCAGGGGATGTGCGCAAAGCCGCCACCGCCTGCATTTCCGGCTGATAGACTGTCATCAGTCAACATTGATGCCGTCACAGCGTTGCTGTGGCGGCATTTTCATTTCCGGAGCGGTGAATGAAGAGAGAGCAGGTGCGGGAGCGACACAAGGAAGGGCTTATTGCGGCTACCCATGTGATCCAGAACCCGGCGAATCCGGGGGAGTGGATCGTGTTTTTCAAGAAAAGCGCCGGGCGCAGTTACTTCCTGGTCGACGATAACGACGAAGTCGAATCATTCAACCGGCTCGACGACCTGATTGAGGTCGTGCGCGGGCTGGGGATCAAGTTCGCCGAAATTCACATGTAAAGCTATTTGCAGACCACTACCACGCTGCGGTTTTTGTAGTTGCCGACGTCGACGCCCAGCGTCTTGTCGTCTTCCTTGGGCGCCGGTGTGCCGTCAGTCCCGACGATGCGATAACCGGTGCCGGCGCAGGACGCGTCAGCCTTTTCATAGCAGGTGGCCCAGGAATTGGCCTCGCCGGAGCAATCGATGCTCAACCCTTGTTCGCCATTGTTCAGGTAAGTGGTCTGCGAAGTGGCACAGCCGGTCAGGGCGGCGAGTGCAATCAGCGGCAGGAAACTGATGAGGGAACGGTTGGTCATGGCAATGTCATCTTCGAGGAGGAGGGGGCTAGACGCTATGACAGCGCCGGCAGGAAAAGGTTATAGCGATTGGCCACTTCTTTTCGCGCAGCCAAAAAAAGCCCTGCACAATGGCAGGGCCGGCCTTCATCATTACCGATCAGTCTTGTTCCTTGCCGCGACGTTTCGGAGCTGCGGGCGTGTAATCGAGCACCGCGGCGACTTCAATCGCCATCGCCTCTGTGGGCAACGGGCCGGACACGTCTTCGCCGTTGGCGGCAGTGATATGCCACTGGCCATCTTTCGCCTTGGCGACGGTGTACCCGTTGATGATTTTTGCTGCGGACATCTAGCGGCCTCGTTGGCTGGTTCAAAGGCGCCATGATAACGGTAAATGGGCGAGCGGGCGCAGGTCGATGCGGCGTTCCGAGATCTTTGGGCTAAGCTGAATGCGCAGCCTCTGTGAGCGGATTGAACTATCCGCCAGATTATTTCTCTATGTTGACATCGGTTAGCCAGTGCGGGGCATTGTAAGGTGCACGCCGCCTGATTAGACTGCGCCGAAACTCGTACACACAGCCCTTTCAAGGACTTATATGATCAAGAAATGCTTGTTCCCAGCAGCCGGTTACGGTACTCGCTTCCTCCCAGCGACGAAGGCCATGCCCAAAGAAATGCTGCCGGTGGTAAACAAGCCACTGATCCAGTACGGCGTCGAAGAAGCTCTGGATGCTGGCCTGAACGAAATTTCCATCGTGACCGGCCGTGGCAAGCGCGCCCTGGAAGACCACTTCGACATCAGCTACGAGCTGGAAAACCAGATCAAGGGCACTGACAAGGAAAAATACCTGGTCGGTATCCGCAAGCTGCTGGACGAGTGCTCGTTCTCCTACACCCGCCAGACCGAAATGAAAGGCCTGGGTCACGCGATCCTGACCGGTCGCCCATTGATCGGCGACGAACCGTTCGCCGTGGTACTGGCGGACGACCTGTGCGTCAACCTCGACGGTGACGGCGTACTGACCCAGATGGTCAAGCTGTACAAGCAGTTCCGCTGCTCGATCATTGCCATTCAGGAAGTCGATCCGCAGGAAACCAGCAAGTACGGCGTGATCGCTGGCGAAATGATCCGCGACGACATCTACCGCGTACACAGCATGGTCGAGAAGCCAAAGCCGGAAGACGCGCCGTCGAACCTGGCGATCATCGGTCGTTACATCCTGACTCCGGACATCTTCGACCTGATCGAACAGACCGAACCAGGCAAGGGCGGTGAAATCCAGATCACCGACGCTCTGATGAAACAAGCCCAGAACGGCTGTGTGATGGCCTACAAGTTCAAGGGCAAGCGTTTCGACTGCGGTGGTGCAGAAGGCTACATCGAAGCAACCAACTTCTGCTTCGAGAACTTCTACAAGACTGGCAAGGCTTACTGATAAAGCCTGATCTGCCTGTACGAAAAAGCCACCTTCGGGTGGCTTTTTCATTTTCCGCCCCTATATCGGCAGGAGTGCTTGCCCAATGGACGACGGCGGGTATGCTGATCGCCTGCCGAGGAGATAGAAATGGCCTACGATTTTGACCTTTATGTGATTGGCGCCGGTTCCGGCGGTGTGCGGGCTGCGCGTTTTGCTGCCGGGTTCGGTGCGAAAGTGGCGGTGGCCGAGAGCCGTTATCTGGGCGGCACCTGCGTCAACGTCGGTTGCGTACCGAAAAAACTGTTGGTGTATGGCGCGCATTTCGCCGAAGACTTCGAACAGTCCTCGGGTTTTGGCTGGAGCCTGGGCGAGGCGAATTTCGATTGGGCCACTCTGATTGCCAACAAGGATCGCGAGATCAATCGCCTGAACGGCATTTATCGCAATCTGCTGGTCAACAGTGGCGTGACCCTGCATGAAGCGCACGCGAAAATCGTTGGTCCGCACGAAGTCGAGGTCAACGGTGAGCGATACACTGCGAAGAATATTCTGATCGCCACTGGTGGCTGGCCGCAGATCCCGGAGATACCGGGGCATGAGCATGCGATCAGCTCGAACCAGGCGTTCTTCCTCAAAGAACTGCCCAAGCGTGTGCTGGTGGTCGGTGGCGGTTACATCGCCGTCGAATTTGCTGGGATTTTCCATGGGCTGGGCGCCAACACGACGTTGCTGTATCGCGGGGATCTGTTCTTGCGCGGTTTCGACGGTTCGGTGCGTAACCATTTGAAGGAAGAACTGATCAAGCGCGGTATGGATCTGCAATTCAATGCCGATATTGCGCGCATCGACAAGCAGTCGGATGGCAGCCTGAAAGCGACTCTCAAGGATGGTCGCGTACTGGAAGCGGATTGTGTGTTCTACGCCACCGGTCGGCGTCCGATGCTGGACAATCTGGGGCTGGAAAACACTGATGTGCAGCTCGACGACAAGGGCTTCATCAAGGTCGATGAGCAATACCAGACCACCGAGCCGTCAATTCTGGCACTGGGTGATGTCATCGGTCGCGTGCAGTTGACGCCGGTGGCGCTGGCCGAAGGCATGGCAGTGGCGCGACGCCTGTTCAAGCCTGAGCAATACCGTCCGGTGGATTACAAGATGATCCCGACGGCGGTGTTCAGCCTGCCGAATATCGGCACCGTCGGCCTGACCGAAGAAGAGGCCCGGGAAGCGGGGCACGAAGTCGTGGTTTACGAAAGCCGCTTCCGGCCGATGAAGCTGACTCTGACGGATTGCCAGGAGCGCACGCTGATGAAGCTGGTGGTCGATGGCAAATCTGACAAGGTGCTGGGCTGTCACATGGTAGGGCCGGATGCCGGCGAGATTGTGCAGGGTTTGGCAATCGCATTGAAGGCTGGCGCCACCAAGCGTGACTTCGACGACACCATCGGGGTGCACCCGACGGCGGCCGAAGAGTTTGTCACCATGCGTACGCCGGTCGGCGCTTAAGTCTTTTTCGGTTCTACTGCGTCTGGTGCTGCCGCAACGGTGGTGGCCAGGCGCAGGCTGGCTTGTGCCGTGGCCAATTCCTTTTCCAGTGACTGATTGAGCTGCGACTGCTCGTCGACGTTCTGCTTGAGCGTCTGGCTTTCCAGCAGTGCCACACGCAAACGTTCCTGGAGGAGGGTGCGTTCGCTGTCGACGCGAGACGCTTGCTCCAGCAGTTGATCCTGGCGCTGATTGCTTTGTTTGAGTTGATCCTGCATCAGGCTCAATTCGCGCACGGTGCCGCGATTCTCGGTCAGCAGACGTTCGTTGTCGCGGTGCAACTGAGTGATCTCGTCCTGACGTACCAGTGCGCTTTGCTGCGCCTGGCGCAACTCCATCTGCAACTGCTGAACCTGAGTTTCGTGACGGCTTTGCTCCTGCTCGCGCTGTTCCTTGATGGCGTTGCGGTAGTGCTCAAGCGCATCGCGGGCATGCAGGTGCTTCTCTTCCAGGGAGCGGATCTGCTCGTCCTTGTCCTGCAGGCGCAATTCAAAGTCTGACAGTGCCTGATTCAGCCCGGCGTTGCGGGTCTGCTCGGTCTGCAACATCGAGCGGGTATCGCTCAGCGCTTCGGATTCCTTGGCCAGCGCGGCAGCCTGAATGTCGTGCTTCTTCTCCAGTTGCACATAATCCTGACGAAGCTGATTCAGCTCGTCCTCCAGTGCCTGACGCTGTTGCTCGTACTGCTCGCGCGCCTGGTCAATCGGTTCCTGCGCCTGTTCTTTCAGGCGTTGGGCAAGGCGCGTAACGAGTGCCAGCAGCTCGTCATCGATGGGTTCTGCCGAAGGATCGGCCGGTTCGCTGCCGTCATCCAGCTCTTTCAGATAGCGATGAATCGTGGTTTTTGAACCCGTATTGCCCAATTCAATACGTACTGCGTCGATGCTGGGGTGTTCGCCACGGGCGAGGATCGCTGCGCGCGCGATCTGGACCACTGCTTTGTTAACGCCGCCACGGGCCATATCTGCTCCTACCATTTCGTACTGTGGTACATGCCACTAAAGTATGTAGTGTACCATGTTGAAAATAAAGTAAAAGAAGCACCGATAAACGGGCGGGATATACTGGTATTACCCCATGTGAAACCCATAAAATCGGTTTCGCACGAACCCTCAGTACGCCACGAGAAAATCAGCCCATGAGCGATATCGATCGCTATCTGCAAGCCGCCACCCGTGACAACACTCGCCGCAGTTATCGCGCGGCCATCGAACACTTCGAATCTGCGTGGGGAGGTTTTCTGCCGGCGACAGCGGACAGCATCGCGCGGTATCTGGTGGCGCATGCGGGCGTGCTGTCGGTCAACACGCTGAAGTTGCGCCTGTCGGCGCTGGCGCAGTGGCACAACAGTCAGGGCTTCGCCGATCCCACCAAGTCGCCGGTGGTACGCAAAGTGTTCAAGGGCATTCGCGCCCTGCATCCCGCGCAGGAAAAACAGGCCGAGCCACTCCAGCTGCGAGATCTTGAGCAGACCGTCACCTGGCTAGAGCAGGAAATGAAAGACGCTCGGGAAAAACAGGACCGGCCGCTGCTGCTACGAGCCTGCCGCGACCGCGCTTTGATCCTGCTGGGCTTCTGGCGTGGCTTTCGCAGCGATGAGCTGTGTCGGGTGCAGATCGAGCACGTGCAGGCGCACGCCGGCAGCGGCATCACCCTGTACCTGCCGCGTAGCAAGGGCGATCGGGAAAACCTCGGGCAGACCTATCAGGCCCCGGCGCTGTTGAAGCTGTGCCCAGTGCAGGCTTATATCGAATGGATCACCGAAGCGGCGCTGGTGCGGGGCCCGGTGTTTCGCGGCGTCGATCGCTGGGGCAATCTGAGCGAAGAGGGCTTGCACGCCAACAGCGTGATTCCGTTGCTGCGTCAGGCCCTGGAGCGCGCCGGGATCTCTGCCGAGCGCTACACCAGCCATTCCCTGCGTCGCGGCTTCGCAACGTGGGCCCATCAAAGCGGCTGGGACCTCAAATCGTTGATGAGTTACGTGGGATGGAAGGATATGAAGTCCGCCATGCGCTATGTTGAAGCGAGCCCCTTTCACGGGATGGCCCGGATTACGGATAAGCCGCTGTCGCCGTAGATATCGTTTTCTTCTATTAATATCCTCAGCTAATAGCGAAAACAAATCAGCAGCATCAGGTTTGCCAATGAGCCATCCGTCGAGTGACTGGGTAGGATTCACCCATCGAATTCACAACCCTGACGGAGAGTCATCAATGCCTATCATCAACAGCCAAGTAAAACCGTTCAAAGCTACCGCGTTCAAAAACGGCGACTTCGTACAAGTCTCGGACGCTGACCTGAAAGGCAAATGGTCCGTAGTGTTCTTCTACCCGGCCGACTTCACTTTCGTTTGCCCAACCGAGCTCGAAGACCTGGCTGACAACTATGCCGCCTTCCAGAAACTGGGCGTAGAGATCTACAGCGTTTCGACCGACACCCACTTTGCTCACGCTGCCTGGCACAACACTTCGCCAGCCATCGGCAAAATCCAGTACACCATGATCGGCGACCCGACTCAGGTCATCTCCCGCAACTTCGACGTGCTGATCGAAGAAGCTGGCCTGGCGGATCGTGGCACCTTCGTGATCAACCCTGAAGGCCAGATCAAAATCGTTGAACTGAACGATGGCGGCGTTGGCCGTGACGCTTCCGAGCTGCTGCGCAAAATCAAGGCTGCTCAGTACGTTGCTGCTCACCCAGGCGAAGTTTGCCCAGCCAAGTGGAAAGAAGGCGAGGCCACTCTGGCTCCGTCCCTGGACCTGGTCGGCAAGATCTAAGTCTGTGACAAGCGCAATGCAGGGCGGGACTCCGCACCTACTTAAGTAAGCTGCACCGCCCAATAGAAAAGCCCGGGCGAGATTCGCTCGGGCTTTTTTTCGCCTCAAATAAAGTCAGGAGATCGCCCGTATGTTGGACGCCAATCTTAAAGCCCAGTTGAAATCGTACCTGGAACGGGTCACCCAGCCGATCGAGATCGTTGCATCACTCGACGACGGTGCGAAATCCCGTGAAATGCTCGACCTGCTGAAAGATGTTGCCAGTCTTTCGCACCAGATTACCTTGATCGACAGCGGCGACGATGCACGCAAACCGTCGTTCTCGATCAACCGCCCCGGTGCTGACATCAGCCTGCGTTTCGCCGGCATCCCGATGGGCCATGAATTCACTTCGCTGGTGCTGGCCCTGCTGCAAGTCGGCGGCCACCCTTCGAAGGCCAGTGTCGAAGTGATCGAACAGATCCGCTCGCTCAAGGGCGAGTTCAACTTCGAGACTTACTTCTCGCTGTCCTGCCAGAACTGCCCGGACGTCGTTCAGGCGCTGAACCTGATGGCCGTGCTGAACCCGAACATCCGCCACGTCGCCATCGACGGCGCGCTGTTCCAGGATGAAGTCAATGATCGCAAGATCATGGCTGTGCCGAGCATCTACCTGAACGGCGAAAACTTCGGCCAGGGCCGCATGGGCCTGGAAGAAATCCTCGCCAAACTCGACACCGGCGCCATCGAGCGTCAGGCCGAGAAAATCAGCGCCAAGCAAGCCTTTGATGTGCTGGTGGTCGGCGGTGGCCCGGCCGGTGCTTCGGCGGCGATCTACGCCGCGCGTAAAGGCATTCGCACCGGTGTTGCAGCCGAGCGCTTCGGCGGTCAGGTGCTGGACACCATGGCCATTGAGAACTTCATTTCCGTGCAGGAAACCGAAGGCCCGAAACTGGCGACCGCGCTGGAAGAACACGTCAAGCAATACGACGTCGACATCATGAACCTGCAACGCGCCGACAAGCTGATCCCGGGCAAGAATGGCGAGCTGCATGAAGTTCGCTTCGCCAGCGGCGCGACCCTCAAGGCCAAGAGCGTGATTCTGGCGACCGGTGCGCGGTGGCGTGAAATGAACGTGCCGGGCGAGCAGGAATACCGCAACAAAGGCGTGGCGTACTGCCCGCACTGTGACGGTCCGCTGTTCAAAGGCAAGCGTGTGGCGGTGATTGGCGGCGGTAACTCCGGCGTCGAAGCGGCCATTGACCTGGCCGGTATCGTGTCTCACGTCACCTTGCTGGAGTTCGACGTACAGCTGCGCGCCGACGCCGTATTGCAACGCAAGCTGCACAGCTTGCCGAACGTCACCGTGCTCACCAGTGCATTGACCACTGAAGTCACTGGCGACGGGCAGAAGGTCAACGGCCTGCGCTACAAGGATCGCAATACTGACGAGTTGCGCACGGTCGAGCTGGAAGGGATCTTCGTGCAGATCGGTCTGCTGCCCAACACCGACTGGCTCAAAGGCACCATCGAGTTGTCTCCGCGCGGCGAGATCATCGTCGACAATCGCGGTGAAACCTCGATCCCCGGCATTTTCGCCGCCGGTGACGTGACCACCGTGCCGTACAAGCAGATCGTGATTGCGGTGGGCGAGGGCGCCAAGGCTTCCCTCAGTGCTTTCGATCACTTGATCCGCACTTCGGCTCCGGCGTAAATCCCGGGCCTGAAACAGAAAAACCCCATCAGCGATGATGGGGTTTTTTCTTTGTGGGGTGCTTTCTACCCGGTGTCAGCGTTACAGCGGTGCCGGCTGGATGATCTCGACCCAGTAGCCGTCCGGATCCTTGATGAACGCCAGGCTCTTCATGCGGCCATCGGTCAGGCGCTTCTGGAAATCGCAGCCGAGCTCTTCAAAACGTGCGCAAGCTGCAACGATGTCCGGTACCGAAATGCAGATGTGACCGAAACCGCGCGGGTCGGTGTTGCCGTTGTGGTAGGCGAAGTCTGCGTCGTTCTCGGTGCCATGGTTGTGGGTCAATTCCAGAATGCCGGGAATCGACTTCATCCACTCGGTGCGGGCAGCGGCGTCGGCCGGGATCTGCGATTTGTCGACCAGGGCGAGGAAGTACAGGCTGAATTCCGCTTCCGGGAAATCACGCTTCTCTACCAGCGAGAAACCCAGTACGCGGGTGTAGAAATCCAGCGACTTGGTGATGTCTTTGACGCGCAGCATGGTGTGGTTGAACACGAAGTTGCGGGTTGCGCTGTCCGGGGTGGCGGTGACGCCGGGGAAGGTGTTCAGTTCTTGCAGGCTCATGGGCCCTCCGTAACAAATTGGGGCGAGTGAATGGGCGCAATGATACGCATGCCAGGCAGCATCGCCAAACCGAAAGCGCGGGCTTGCCCTGCGAGCGGGCGGGCCTCAGACTTTACGGCTCAATCCGCGAGTGCCTCTGGTAATGATCCGACCTTTCAAATCGCTGTTCGTTTTCCTGGGTTTTTCCCTGCTTGCTCTGCCGGCCTTTGCCGAGGCGCCGAGCATCACCTGGCCCGCCGGCTGGGAGGTCGAGGCGCTGCCCGAAACCTCCCCTGAAGTCTCCCGTCAGCGGGCAGTGAAGACTGACGCCGATGGCAATCAGGTGATGGTGATGGAGTTGACGATGACCCGCGTGGAAAGTGGTCATCAGGTCAACTTGCAGGGCGTGTTGCTGGAGATGCGCAAGTCGGTGCAAAAAGACTTTTTCCAGAGCGGTTATCAGAGTGTCTGCAACAGGGTTCATCCGAGTACGCTGGGTTCGCTCACAGCGCTTGAGACCACTTGTACGGTGACTGAAAACGGCCGTCATGTTTTGTCGCAAACATTGGTTGCAGCGGTCGAGGCGGATAAAGCGTACGTACTTTCGTATGCCGGGCAGGCGGAGGTTTATAAGGCCAGCGGCGACGACATAGTGGCTGCGCGAAACAGCTTGAAATTTTAGTCGTCTGTTCGTGGCCAGCGTGGTGTTAGATACCTGAATTGATTAAACATAAAGTTAATCTTGGGTACTGGGGGCAACATTCCGAAGCATAGTTTCAGTACCGGAGCGGTTTGAGAATCAACTTCCCCGCCAGAAAAATCGTTTCATTTGTTAAATATTGTCCAAAAAAAGCCCTGCATATGCAGGGCTTTCATGTTTGCGAGAGATTAACCGCGCAACCAGGAATCAACGGTGGCTGCACCGTATTGTTCCTTCCAGGCTTTCAGGCCACGGTGGTTGCCACCCTTGGTCTCGATCAGCTCGCCGGTGTGCGGGTTCTGATAGACCTTGACCACGCGAGCTCGGCGGGTTTTAGGTGCGGCGGTCGATTGCAGACCGGATTTCGCCGGGTTCGGATCGAGAATGGCGATGATGTCTTTCAGGCCTTTGCCGTAGGTTTTCATCAGCCCCTGGAGCTTTTCTTCGAATTCGATTTCTTTCTTGAGCCCGGCATCGTTCTTCAGCGATTCCAGCTGCTTGAGCTGTTCCTGAAGGGCCTTTTCAGCTGCACGAAATTCAGCGAGTCTGGACAATATCTTTACTCCAATAGTGTGTTTGGCTGATACCAACCGCAAACAAAGCTATAAGCCAAGAGCCTTGAAGCGACTCGGTGATAATGGCTCACCTGCCCATCTTGCAACAGGTAAGAAAAATTGTAGTAGTTAATGTGGCAAGAGTAAATCCTGACTTTTTCTTCATGTAACAACAACGTTGTTTTGTATCAATTTGGTGCGGGCTGTCGGCGTGGCAGGATTTATTCAGACAAGTTAATGATGAGTTAATGCTTCGATGAAGTCGGCCGCTGGCATGGGCTTGCCGAAAAGGTAGCCCTGCAGAAAGTTGACATGGTGGGCGGCCAGATAATCACATTGGGCTTGCGTTTCCACTCCTTCGGCCACGATGCCCAGATCCAGCTTGGTGGAGAGCTCGATGATGGTGTCCAGAATGTGCCGGGAAAGGGCATCTTTATCGATCATGGCCACGAATGTCTGGTCGATCTTGAGGAAGTCGACATTGAAGGTTCTCAAGTAGCCAAGGCTTGAATGGCCGGTGCCAAAGTCGTCAATCGCGATCTTCACCCCCATCGCACGCAACTCTGCGAACAGTCGTTGGGTGATGTCGGACGGTTCGATCAGCTCGCGTTCGGTCAGCTCCAGGACCAGGCTGATGCTGCCAGGCTGGAACGCTGACAAAAATTCACGGCAATCCTCTACCAGTTCCAGATCGTGGCAGTGGCTGGCGGTGATGTTGATGCCGATGTGGAAAGGGGCTTCGAAGGTCGGTGACAGCGGCCCCAGAATGAAAGCGGTCTGCTGCATCAAGGCGCGGGTCATTGGCACGATCAGCCCGGAGTGTTCGGCAAAGGGTATGAACAGGTCCGGACGCACCAGTCCTTCCTTGGGATGATTCCAGCGCATCAGCACTTCCGTGCCCGACCACCGTTTGCTGTCGCCGTGCACCACCGGTTGAAAGTAGGGAATGAATTCTCCTGCCTCCAGCGCTCGCTGCATTTCATGACTGGGCGACGTGGAGCGTTTTTGAACGATGTAGCCGATCGCTCCCGATACCGCGCCGAAAAACATCAGCAGACTGAACAGCGGCGGGTATTCATCTTTCATGTAGCGCCAGGTTTCGCCTTCCGGAAACGCGGCGCTGACCGAAAATGCATAGTGCGACGAGTGCAATGTACTTTGCGCCACCGGCAACGCCGGCAGGGCGCCTTGATGCACTTTGCCGTCGGCGGAGAGCCAGTTGTTGCCGACTTGCAGCAACAACAACGTGTGCCGGCCGATCAGGCGCAGGATGTTGCTCAGGTGGTAGCCGTCCAGCGTGGTCAGCGCGCCACCGCGCCCTTCGCTCAGGCGATACACCAGCAGCGCGGTATTGGGTGTCACCGGGTTGCCGTTCATGAGCCACAGCTTGCCTTCGGCGTAATCGCCCGGATTCACGGCTTCCTTGAAGTCGCCGAACAGCGAACTGCAATAGAGATTGTCGTCCCACACCAGATTGGTCGAGCGCACGAACGGGCGACGGGTGACTTGTTCGCGCAAGGCCAGTTTGACGGTTTCGCAAGTCTGGCCGGCCAAAGGCAACAGTTCGCGGGCGGCCTGGGCAGTGTTGTCGAGCATCAGTTCGAACTGGCGCAGGGCTTCATCGGCAGTGTGTTGCGAACTCTGCTGGAGCGCGCGTTCAGCCTGCATATAGAGAATGACGCTCCCGAGTACGATCGGCACCAGGCCACACAGTAATGTCACGATAATCCGGGTGCTGCGCTTGCGGCGAGGCCTGACGGTCAGTGGCATGGGCGCATCCTGTCGCGATGGAGTGGGGCTCTTGATTGCAGGCGAAGCGTGCGCGCAAAGCCCAAGGTCTGAGCCCATGATAGATGGCCAATGACAGCTGCGCCGCTCAACGATAATCCAGCCGAGTTGCCAGCTGAATGAATGCCAGCGTGGCGGGCGATGCCTGGCGCTGATCCAGCACCGCCAGACCGACTTGCCGGGTGACGGCGGGAGACAGCGGTCGCTTGACATAGCGCGGGTCGGGATCGAAAGGCAACGAGCCTTCCGCCACCACGGTCATCGCATCGCCCCGGCCAACGGTGTCGAGGGTGCTGAGCAGCTGCGAGCAGCGGAAGCGGATGTTCGGGCTCAACCGGGCGGCATTGAACAGGCGTGAAACCAGTTCCGATGAGCCGGCCTCGGTCAGCACGAACGGATCGTTGCATAAGTCTTTCAGCGTCACTGATTCGTGCGCCGCCAACGGGTGACCGAGCGGGAGCAGGGCAACCATCTGATCTTCAATCAAGGCGAACGTGTCGAAGCGTTCCTCGGGCAGCACCACAAAACCAATATCGATCCGCCGCTCTTCCAGCCACTGAATGATCTGCCGATCGGGGCCTTCATCGATGTGCACTTCGATCCCGGGATGCGCCTCGCGATACTGCTGAAGAATCCGCGGCAACAACTTGACCGAGGACGTCGGCCCGAACGAGCCGATGCGCAACGTTCCGCGTTTCATGCCACGCGCATCCGCCGCCTCCTGACGCAAGGTGTTGGCCAGCCCGAGCATCGCCCGGGCCCGCAACAGCAGTTGCTCGCCGATATCGCTCAGTTCCACTTGGGACTGGTGACGGCGCAGCAGTTCGACGCCCAGTTCCTGTTCCAGCGATTTCAAGGCGTGGGACACCGCTGATTGGGAAATTCCCAGACGATGGGCGGCGAGGGTGAAACCGCGCAGCTCGGCCACCAGCGAGAAGATTTCGAGTTGGGTCAGGGTCATGAGTAAAGACTCATTTTACGATGATGAGAAATCAATCGAATGATACGTCATCCGTCAGTCTCATCGTTGGGAGCGTTATGAGTTGTCATGAACCTGATCGTCCGGCCACTTCGGACATGCCCGTCTACCTGAACCTGGCCCTGGTCACCATGATCTGGGGCGGAACGTGGGTTGCCGGGCGATTTCTGGCCGGCAGCCTGAGCCCGGTGTTTGCCGCCAGCCTTCGGTTTCTGCTGGCCAGCGTGGCGTTGCTCGGGTTCCTGCGGCTGGCGCGGATTGCGATGGTGCGGCCCACGCCCCGGCAATGGCTGCAACTGATGCTGCTGGGGTTCTTCGGGATCTTCTTCTACAACCTGTGCTTCTTTTACGGGTTGCAATACATCAACGCTTCCCGGGCTTCGTTGATCGTGGCTCTGAATCCGGCGGTGATCGGTCTGGCATCGTGGCTGCTGTTCAAGGAGCGGCTGAGCCGGCTGAAGGTCATCGGCATCGCGATCTGTATCGGCGGGGCAGGAGTGGTGATCGTCAGTCGCACCCCGCAGTTGTTGAGCGCAACGCCGGACGCGTGGATTGGCGATCTGCTGATTCTCGGCTGCGTTTTGAGCTGGGGCGTTTATTCGCTGTTCTCCCGCAGTCTCAACCAGAGCATCGGTCCGGTGCAGACCGTGACCCTTTCGATAATGCTGGGCACTCTGATGTTGTGGATGCTCGCCCTGAGCCGGGGCGAAGTTGACGTTGCAGCGCTGGCCGCTCTTGGCACACGCCAATGGCTGAGCCTGGCCTATCTGGGCGTACTCGGTTCGGCGCTGGCCTACATCGGTTACTACGATGGCATCCGTAAAATCGGCGCCACGCGCACCGGCGTGTTCATTGCGCTCAATCCGCTGACCGCCGTGCTCGCCGGTGCAATCCTGTTGGGTGAACAGCTGACGCTGTCCATGTGCCTGGGCGGCGCGCTGATTCTGGCGGGCATCTGGCTGTGCAACAAACCCCTTGCACCGGGCCGAAAAAAGCGGATTTTATAGAGAGGGCAGACAACCCTATTTACGCTGTGTAGAATCGGGTTACGCATACAATAATAATCGTCTTCTGGCAGCAGAAGCCTCGCCCGCAAGAGCCTTGGGTCGACAATGAAGATATTCGGGTTTCAACTGATCTACGGTGACTTCCTCGCCCGCAGTGTGCGTGGCATCTCCTGTGCGCCACCCACCGGTCTCAGCATTACTGACAAATAACTCTGGTTAATTGATAAGAATGATGAGGCGCCAACCATGGCAGATTTATACGAAAACCCAATGGGCCTGATGGGCTTCGAGTTCATCGAGTTCGCATCGCCGACACCTGGCACCCTGGAGCCGATCTTCGAGATCATGGGCTTCACCAAGGTCGCGACCCACCGCTCCAAGAACGTGCACCTGTATCGCCAGGGCGCGATCAACCTGATCCTCAACAACGAACCCCACAGCGTTGCTTCGTACTTCGCGGCCGAGCACGGCCCGTCGGTTTGCGGCATGGCGTTCCGGGTCAAGGATTCGCAGAAGGCCTACAACCGCGCACTGGAACTCGGCGCCCAGCCGATCCACATCGAAACCGGCCCGATGGAACTGAACCTGCCGGCGATCAAAGGCATTGGCGGCGCGCCGCTGTACCTGATCGACCGTTTTGGCGAAGGCAGCTCGATCTATGACATCGACTTCGTGTTCCTTGAAGGCGTCGACCGCAACCCGGTCGGTGCCGGCCTGAAGATCATCGATCACCTGACTCACAACGTGTATCGCGGTCGCATGGCCTACTGGGCGAACTTCTACGAGAAGCTGTTCAACTTCCGCGAGATCCGCTACTTCGACATCAAGGGCGAATACACCGGCCTGACCTCGAAAGCGATGACCGCGCCGGACGGCATGATCCGCATCCCGCTCAACGAAGAATCGTCGAAGGGGGCCGGGCAGATCGAAGAGTTCCTGATGCAGTTCAACGGCGAAGGCATCCAGCACGTGGCGTTCCTCACTGATGACCTGGTCAAGACCTGGGATCAGTTGAAGAAGATCGGCATGCGCTTCATGACCGCGCCGCCGGACACCTACTACGAAATGCTCGAAGGTCGTCTGCCGAACCACGGCGAGCCTGTCGATCAGCTGCAATCGCGCGGCATCCTGCTCGACGGCGCGTCGGACAAGGAAGACAAGCGTCTGCTGCTGCAGATCTTCTCGGAAACCCTGATGGGCCCGGTGTTCTTCGAATTCATCCAGCGCAAGGGCGACGATGGTTTTGGTGAGGGCAACTTCAAGGCACTGTTCGAATCGATCGAGCGTGACCAGGTGCGTCGTGGCGTGCTTGCCACCGAGTAATCCGCATCAGATGTAAAAAAGCCCGGCCTGCAGAAATGCAGGCCGGGCTTTTTATTGCGCGTCTTATGGGCGCCGTTGGCGCATCAGGTGCTTGAACCCTTCAAACACCAGCACCACCACCGCGAGCCAGATCGGGATGTAGGTCAGCCATTCACCGGGCTTGATGCTCTCGCCGAGCAGCAGCGCCACTCCGAGCAGCAACACCGGCTCAACGTAGCTCAACAAACCAAACAGACTGAACGGCAGCAAGCGGCTGGCAATGATATACACCACCAGCGCCGACGCACTGATCAGACCGAGCAGCGGAATCAGCCACGTCAGCGCCGGGTACTGATCGAACACGCCGAAACCCTGTTCGCCGCCGCGTATAAACCAGTACGCCACCGGCAGCATCAGGGTCATGTCGAGCCACAAGCCGCCGAGGTTGTCCGACTTCAGGTATTTGCGCAGCACAAAATACAGCGGGTAACCGACGACCACGACCAGCGTCGCCCAGGAAAACCCGCCAACCTGATACAACTCGTTCAACACGCCGAGGCTGGCAAAGAACACCGCGACCTTTTGCAAATACGACAGGCTTTCGCCATAAGCGATGCGCCCGGTCAGCACCATGGCCAGCGGCAACAGGAAGTAGCCCAGCGACACATCGAGGCTGTAGCCATTGAGCGGCGCCCACATGAACAGCCACAACTGCACACCCAACAACGCGGACGAGAGGAACAGGCCTGCGATCAATTTGGGCAGCGCAGGAACCCGGCGCAGCAGTTCCAGCACTCGCCGCCATTCGCCGGAAACCAGCATGAACACGGTCATGCAGGGCACGGTCAGCAGCATCCGCCAACCGAAGATTTCCACGCCGCTCAACGGGGTGAGCAGCGAGGTGTAGTAATACATGACGGCAAACAGCGTCGAGGCTGTTACCGAGAGAGCGATACCTTTAGACAAACTGTCCTCGCGGGGGTGATGGTCAAACGGGGAGCGAAGGATACGTGGTTTTTGTGCTGAATATTGGGCAGATGCTCAATATTTGCCACACATCAAACAGCCTGTAGACCTTCGCCTGCTCGCGAAGCGTTCAGCCTTGCTGCGGAGCCCGTCCGGAGGCACGAATCATCACTGCGCAACTTGCAAGGGATTGCCGAAGTTCATGAGGTACATCTCGCCAAACTTATAAGAGGCGTAATCGGTGATGTGCCCTATGTCACGATAGACCGGAAAACCGTCGACCGTGTTCATGCACGCATCATCTGTGCATTGCACGGTTTTCGGGTCAATGACAATTAACCCGGGGTACTCAGTCTTCAGGTCATTAAAGAGTGTTTCCAGCGCTGGTTCTTTGCTGCCGGACCATGGCGTAGTAGCGCAGAGATTGCCTTGCTCGACACTGCCCATCAACCCACGCAATTTGACCTGGCGCAGCAGGCACGCGTTGATCCCAGATGGCATGGGCAGCGTGTTCTCCAGAAACACCGGGATAGCGCCTGATGCGACGATAATATCCAGGGCTTGGCGGATTGCTACGCCAAAGCGTTGTCGAGACAGTTCCAGGCTGTGAGGATCATCGCGTTTAGTGACGATGTCACCGTTCAGATAAGCCTCCCAGAACTGGCCCACAATCACATACTTGAAGTGCTTGTTCGCAATCATCTCGTAATAGCGTTGAGCGGCGTCGTGGCATTTTTGAAACAACGCGTTCTTGTATTTTTTCGCGTCGTACTGGTAGATCCCGGGCAAGGCCAGGCACGCCGGGTAAGCCTGTGCGAGTACAGCAAGATTGGCATCCCTGGCCAGCGTTTCAACAAAGCCCCAGTAGTGATTCGAAAACGAATCGCCCATCAGAAATATTTGTGGCGCCGCGTGATCGGCGCCCGATATACAGCCAGGATCGGCACCATCGCTGACACCAAGACATCCTTCCCGAGCAACTGGCACGGATGCTTTCAAATCGTTGAGCATGTTGCTGTAGCCCTGATTGAAGCGGCCCGGCCAGCCCTCGTGCCTGACACTGGCCGAGTGCAGCAGCGACAGGCCGATAGCGGGCAATATCATCAGTACCACGAGCGTTTTGGCAAAACCAAATCGTGCCTTGCGGAACTTGTTTTCGATCAGCACATACGAGAGCCAGGCCGTGACGAAAGTGCAAACGAAGTAAATGATTGTCATCGACGGGGTTAGCGCGATTCCCATGTAATTCATCACCGCCAGGATCGGCCAGTGCCATAGATACAAGGAGTACGAGAGCGTGCCGATAAACACCAAGGGTCTAAACGCGAGCAGCTTGGCGAAAATGCTTGCATCACCAATCCCCTGATACAGCAACGCTGCAGTGGCAAGACACACGGCAATGGCATGGTATTGCGGGAATCCCGGCAAGATATCGTCCCGGGTGGCGCAATAGATGATCGTGACCAGCGAAAGTGCACAGACCACAGAGGCGCTCAGGCGATTGAGCCGGAACTTGCCCGTACTGAAGATGACCGCACAAGAGCCGATCATCAATTCGAAAATCCGCGCAGCGAAGAAGTAGTAGTTTTTCTCAGGAGTGGCGTAAGACAGGTACAGCGCGAGCACCATTGCTGCCACGGTCAGGCCGAGCACCGCCGCTTTGAAAATAACGTTCGGCAGATAGCGGTTGAGCAGCCAGATGCCCAGGGGGAGTATCAGATACCACTGCCATTCGATGGCCAGAGACCAGGTGTGCAACAGCGGCAGGCTTGCTGCATCCGGTGTGGCGTAACCCGTGGTCACTTTGGAAAAGTACTGGTTGGAGATGATTAACGAGGTGTACTTTTCGCTTTTTAAAAAATCGACGTAATCATCGGGCAAGTACAGCAGCGTCGTGAGCATCAATGTGACGATCAATAATGCAATAACGGCCGGTTGTAGTCGCCAGATCCGGCGCGTGTAGAATCCCGAGAAAGTGAACGTACCGTTGTGCAGCGACTTCATGATGATAGCGGTGGTCAAATAACCCGAAATCACGAAGAAGATATCGACGCCGATGAAACCGGACGGGAAAAGCGCCAGTCCGCCGTGGAAGATCAACACCAGTAGAACAGCGATGGCGCGAAGTCCGTCAATGTCGGCCCGGTACGTAAGTGAGGGGCGGCGATCGCCGAAAGTTGCGGGCTCTATAGCGCAAGTGAGGGGGCGCAGATCTTTATCGCCCGTTAATTTGAACAGCAGCCCGCGCAGTGGCTTTCTGAAGCGCTCGGCGGAGCGATTGGACATGTGCTGATCCCTGGCAAATTCCGAACGATCAATCAGCTTCCGTTTGATCGCGCTTGATTAAAAAAAACAGCCGATTGTATCGGCTGTTCAAGGTTCAGGGGAAATCCTAAGCCTGATGGGGTTTGCGGCCTGAAACAAAATGGCTCACATCATTAAACCCCGGCGTAGACGCATGCCCCGGCGTCACCAGCGAGTCGATAAACGCCTCATCCTCGGCTGTAATCTTCACCGACTGCGCCTTGGTGTACGCATCCCACTGCTCCTCAGTGCGCGGCCCGACGATCGCCGATGTCACCGCGCCGTTGTTCAGCACCCAGGCAATCGCAAATTCAACAATCCCGACCCCACGCTCCTGGGTGTATTGCTGAATCTGCTGGGCAATGCGCAACGACTCCACGCGCCATTCGGTTTCCAGAATCCGCTTGTCCTGGCGTCCGGCACGGCTGTTGGCATCCGGGGTCACGTCCGGTGCGTACTTGCCGCTGAGCACGCCACGGGCCAGCGGGCTGTAAGGCACTACGCCGAGGCCGTAGCTCTGGGCGGCGGTAATCTGCTCGGTTTCGGCCTGGCGGTTGACGATGTTGTACAGCGGCTGGCTGATGATCGGGCGATCAACGCCGAGTTTGTCTGCCACGCGAATCACCTCGGCAATCCGCCAACCGCGATAGTTCGACAGGCCCCAATAACGGATCTTGCCCTGGCGAATCAGATCGCCTATGGCCGAGATCGTCACTTCCAGCGGGGTGTTGTGGTCCTCGC
Source organism: Pseudomonas sp. B16(2017) (assembly GCF_002113205.1). Classification (NCBI taxonomy): domain Bacteria; kingdom Pseudomonadati; phylum Pseudomonadota; class Gammaproteobacteria; order Pseudomonadales; family Pseudomonadaceae; genus Pseudomonas; species Pseudomonas sp. B16(2017). The sequence goes on along the minus strand of NZ_NEKA01000004.1, from coordinate 301,821 downwards.
GATGCAGGTAATAGATGTCGAGGTAGTCGGTGCCGAGCCGGGTCAGGCTGGCCTCCAGACCATTGAAAATGTGCTTGCGGCTCAGACCGCTGCGGTTCGGCACGCCGTCCACCGGGCCGAAACCGACCTTTGTCGCCAGCACCCATTCATGCCGATGACGGGCAATGGCCTCGCCGACGATCTCTTCCGAGCGGCCATTGGTGTAAACATCGGCGGTGTCGATGAAATTGATGCCCTGATCCCAGGCCTTGTCGATGATGCGCAGCGAATCCTCTGCGCTGGTCTGCTCGCCGAACATCATCGTGCCAAGGGTGAGGGTGGACACCTGCAACCCCGAGTGACCCAGTGTGCGATAGCTCATGCCGAAATCCTTTTGTCGGTGGGAAAGCTTCCATCAAATACCAGAAGCGCCCGGCGCGGCAAAGTGTATTTATCGACGCAGTGCCTCGCAGCGCTGGCGCAAAAACGCCTGCAACACCTTGACCCGTTCCGAGACTTGCACGCGATGTGGGCACAACAGATTGAACGGCACGCTCTCGCCATGCCAGTCATCGAACAGTGTCAGCAGCCGCCCGGCGCGCACGTCTTCGGCGACGTCGAGCCAGGCCTTGTAGGCGATCCCATGCCCGGCGAGCGCCCAGCGGCGGGCGACTTCGCCGTCGTCGCTGAGGTAGTCACCGCGTACTTCGACCTCGACCGTTTCGTCCTCGCGATGGAAACGCCAAGTGTTGTAGGGCCGGCCATTGCGCAGATAGAGCAGGGCGCTGTGCTCGCTCAACTCGGTGGGATTTTGCGGCGTGCCGTGACGCTCCAGATATGCAGGGCTGGCGCAGGCCACGCGGCGATGCTCCTGCAGAATCGGCAACGCTACCATCGTCGAATCACTCGGCACGCCAATGCGCAGCGCCACATCCACCGTCTCGCGAAACAGATCCGCATGCCGGTCGTTGAGTAGCAATTGCAGTTGAATGTGCGGGTGCTCGCGCTTGAAATCGTCCAGCCACGGCAGCAACACATTGCGCCCGAAGTCCGACGGCGCCGCCAGTTGCAGCACGCCGCTCAAGCCTTCGGTCTGCTGCTTGAGCGCCTGTTCGCCCTCGGCCAGGGTGGCCAGCGCCAGACGTACGCTTTCCAGATAACGCCGACCTTCCTCGGTCAGGCGCATGCTGCGGGTCGAGCGGGCGAACAGGCGAATGCCGAGGCGGGTTTCCAGACGTTTCAATGCGATGCTGGCGGCGGCCGGGGTCAGTTCCAGAGTCCGGGCAGCGGCGGAGATGCTGCCGGAGTCGGCGGTGCGGACGAAGATTTCCAGATCGAGGATTGAGCTCATTAGTAAAAATCCGTTGAAGATCCTTGGCGTTTTGCGGGATTTTTCCTGGATTGGCAAGCACGGATACTGGAGTCCTGAATAAGCGCAGGAGACAGACATGACGTGGACATTTGATCATCTTGCTTTCAACACTGGTGACGGGCAGGCGCTGCAGGACGCTTTTGGTGGGTTGTTGGGATTGACGCCGGGGCGCCGGCCGCCGTTTCCGTTTCCGGGGCGGTGGTTGTATCAGGAGGGGGACGCGTTGGTGCATGTGATTGAGCAGCCTTCGTTTGAGGACGCTGCTTTGAGCCACATCGCGTTTCGCACCGATGAAGACGCAGCGGTGGTTTTGAAGCGGGTGCAGGGCAGTGGGTTGCCGTATCAGGTGGCGCAGGTGCCGGAGGATGGGATCTGGCAGATTTTTGTGCAGATGCCGGGTGGGGTGGTTTTGGAGTTGGATGCGAAATCGGGGGCTTAGAATCAAGGGCTCCCTCACCCCAGCCCTCTCCCGGAGGGAGAGGGAGCCGACGGAGGTGTTCTCACAAGTTACGCCGACGTGAAATACCGAGTCGAACTCCGATTTTGATAAAACATACAAATCGGCTCCCTTTCCCCCTCGCCCCCTTGGGGGAGAGGGCTGGGGTGAGGGGGTAGGTTCTCAAGTACACCGCAGTGTTTAAGCCATGCGTTTAAAAGACACTTCCAGACACGCACCCAGGCTACACAACCTTGCGCCGTTGCCTACGACTGCGCCAGAATCCGCCGGCTTGTGCGCTCAAGGGCCGGGTTTTATCGTTGTCCCGTCGCTGAAAAGAACAGCGATCGGGTTTGGTAGCCCGGGTCTTTAAGTGCAGAGTGCTCCATTTTGTAGAGTCTTTTGTCTCTGTTTTATGGTGGTCATTCGCAGGGCACCTTCGGGTGCGCCGTTTCTCCTAAGGCCCGGTCTACCAACCTGCGTCTGGCCACCACCATCGTTTGGTAGCGAGAGTGGTGGCTCTATATAAGTGCCTTAGGAGTTTCACGATGATCAAACCAACACCCAACCCACCCGAAACCGACACCACCTCGCCTTACGAAACCCTCGACTCCAAGAAATTTCACGAAGCCGCCGAACGCGCGCTCGATCACTACCTCAATCCGTTCCACCCCAGAAAGCCGCTGCTCAAACCTAACACCCGCTACCTCATCGCCCCCGGCATCCCAAGCGAAGAACTGTTGGCCGACGCCTGCGAAACCCTGACCTGCGCCAAAACCATGGCCAGCGATTTCGCCGGGATGCTCGACGCGCCGCAGCGGCATGTGCTGCTGGGCATCGGGCAACTGATCATGCTGGCGGAACTGGCGGTAAATCGGGTGCTGGATAATCTGGAGGTGGCGGCGGGTTCGGCTGTCTGATGCGTTAAAAAAGAAACGGCCTGCGGGCCGTTTTTCTATGTAGAAAAAAGGGTGAATCAATCATGACCGCTTGTCGCTACTGTCAAAGTTGACAGTAGCGGGGCGCTCGGCAATTGACGTTTGATGGCATAGCCCACGCGGACTGAACCCGACCCATGAAGGAGCGCCCCCATGAGTACCCAAAATCCGTTCTCAACGGACTCCACGCCGTATTCCGACGGACTCCCGATCCCACCTGGCACCATTCCCCCCACCACTGAAGTCGGGTTCAGCGGAAGCGGGCCCGCGGGAGTTCCATTCCAGAATCCGTTCTTTACTTACTGCACGACGTATCCCGGCGGATCCCCGATCCCGCCTGGCACCAGTACCCCCTCTTCTGGAGTAGAGTTCGGCGGAAGCGGGCCGGCGGGTGTTCCATTTGTGATTACGGATAACGGCGTGATGGTGTCCAGTGGAGTGTTCAATCAAAGCGGTGCGCTTCTCCAGCAGTTGATGAACCTGTCTCAAGGGCCTCATCGCTTTGAACTGCGGGAAAATGCCAGTTTGCCGGCGACAGACATCTGGACTCTGACTGTTGCGCCCGTCGTACCCGTAAGAAATGAGGATTTTAACAATGTACCCATTGCCATCTATCCACAGTTGCTTACGACGCCTGGACTCAAGATAGCTGTAACTTCCGGGGCTCATGGCGTGGGGGTATATGCCGCGCCTGCCAATGAAGTTCCTTTGCTTCCAGGCAAGATCGATGGGAGGGCGGCTGTGTTACTGACAAACGGAGGTGCAACGGGCGTTTTCAGATGTGATTTATCAGTCCCGACGAACACAATCGCCTTCTATTACTCGCGAGTTTTGTTTTCAGGCGGATCGGTCGTCTTCTATGACCGTTTGCAAAATATGATTCAAACACTACCTCTTCAAGTGACAGGGCCGTATGACTCCCCAATAGCACATCCAATGGTTTTTAATGCTAGAGATATATCCCGATGTGACATTATTACTCCGCGCAACAACGCGATTGTTGTAGATAATTTCACATTCTAGGGCCGCGGGGATTCGGGGAGTTCTTGACTGTATTCCCCAAGAGCGCGGAACAGAACACCCGAAATCGAAAACGGCCCGAAGTGGGCCGTTTTTGTGTGTCTGCCAATAATCAGGCCCGCAACGTCCGCGTCATCCGCAACGCCAGCAGGCTCCCGCCAACAATCACTCCCGCCAGCAGATACAACGCCGCATCGGTCGACCCGGTGCTGTCTTTGACCCAACCCACAAGGTAAGGGCTCAAGAACCCCGCCATCTGCCCCATGGAGTTGATCAACGCCAACCCACCCGCCGCAGCACCCGCGCTCAGCATGGCAGTCGGCACCGGCCAGAACATCGGCAACCCAGTCAACGCACCCATAGTCGCAATGGTCAGACCGAGAATCGCAATCGCCGGATTCGCCGCGAAGTTCACCGCGATCAGCAGGCCGACAGCACCCATCAACATCGGCACCACCAAGTGCCAGCGACGCTCTTTACGCAAGTCCGCCGAACGACCCACCACCAGCATGAACACGGCGGCCAACAGATACGGAATCGCACTCAACCAGCCAATCACCAGGTTATCGCTGAAACCGAGGTTCTTGATGATCGACGGCAGCCAGAAGTTGATCGCATATACGCCGCTCTGGATGCAGAAGTAGATCAGGCCGAAGGCCCAGATCGCCGGGTTCTTGAACACGGCAATCAGCGAATCGGAAGTGGTTTTCGGTTTGTTCGCCAGGTCTTCGGCCTGATCGGCTTCCAGCACCGAACGCTCGTGCGAGGTCAGCCATTTGGCGTTGGCGAAGTTGTCGCTGAGCAGGAAATAGGCGAGGGCGCCCAGTACCACGGTCGGAATGCCTTGCAGCAGGAACATCCACTGCCAACCGGCCAAACCGCCCTGGCCGGCGGCGAAGTGATTGAGGATCCAGCCGGAAAACGGGCTGCCGAGCAGACCGGACACCGGGATCGCCGACATGAACAGCGCCATGATCCGGCCACGGCGGAACGTCGGGAACCACTGTGAGAGGTAGAGCACAACGCCAGGGAAGAACCCGGCTTCAGCGGCGCCAGTGAACAGGCGCAGGGTGTAGAACTCGGTCGGCGTGGTGACGAAAAGCAGGCAGGTTGACAGCGTGCCCCAGGTGATCATCATCAGCGCAATCCAGCGCCGTGGGCCGAATTTGGTCAGCGCCAGGTTGCTCGGCACGCCGCACAGCACGTAGCCGATGAAGAAGATACCGGCACCGAGGCCGTACACGGTTTCGCTGAATTTCAGCGCGTCGAGCATCTGCAGTTTGGCGAATCCAACGTTGACCCGGTCGAGGTAGTTGAACAGGTAGCAGATGAAGATGAAGGGGATCAAACGCAGGGTGATGCGTTTGTAGACGGCATTTTTATCGTCAACGATGGTCTGGGCGGCAGCGGCGCTCTGCGACATGGCGGCTCTCTCTTTATTATGATTTTTTGCGATGCAAAGGGTAACGTTGATCGCCCTGAGAGTCTCGGCCACCTTTGGCCGGATTGTCTTTGTGCCTGAGCACAGGGTTTGCCGCCAGACCCTGTGCGGGTGAACAACCGTCCGCGCCTGTTTTCAAGGATTCCAGCCCCTATGTTCGAACTCGATCACGACCTCGCCCAGGACATCGTCGACCGGGCCATGGCCATTTTGCCGTACAACGTCAACGTCATGGACAGCCAGGGGCTGATCCTCGGCAGTGGCGAGCCGGAGCGGATCAACACCCGCCACGAAGGCGCGCAACTGGTGCTGGCCAACGGTCGGGTGGTGGAGATTGACGCGCAGACGGCGGTGCATTTGAAAGGTGTGCAGCCGGGGATCAATCTGCCGCTGCTGCTCGATCAGCGTTTGATCGGCGTGCTCGGTATCACCGGCGAGCCGGAGCAATTGCGCACTTACGCCGAGCTAGTGCGCATGACGGCTGAAATGCTGGTCGGCCAGCGCAACCAGCAATCCGAACAGCAATGGCGGCGGCAGCGTTGCGATGATTTGCTGGCACTGCTGTTGAGTGAAGCAGGGGATTCGCCGCGTTTGGTGGATGAAGCCCAGCAGCTAGGGCTCAAACCGCAACTGACGCGGGTGCCGTATCTGTTCGAGCTGGGTCTGGAACACGGAGCGGGGCAAACCGTCGAGGCGCTGAGTGCCTGGCTGATGTCGCGCTATCCCGACAGTTGGTGCGTGAGTTCGGCCAAGTCGTCACTGTTGTGGTGCCGGCCGGCGAGTCAGAACGTCGAGCATGATCGCCTGCTGGAAAAACTCGATGGTCTGGGCTGGAACATTCTGCGTATCGCGGTTGGCGGGCAGGCCGATGGGCTGGCCGGGTTGCGCCGTTGCTATCGACGGGTCGGCGACTTGCTCGCTTACGGCCGCGAAGTGCTGCCGCGTTCACGGCTCCTGACTCTCAATCGCTATCGCTTGCCGGTGATGCTCTGGCGCCATCGCAACGACGATGCGCTGGATGAACTGCTCAAACCGTTGCGCAAAGTGATCGCCAAGGACAGCAACGGCCAGTTGCTCGCGACCCTGCGCAGTTGGTGCGATCACGACGGGCAGAGCCAGGCTTGCGCCGATGCCTTGGGTATCCACCGCAACAGCCTGCGTTACCGGATGGAGCGGATTGCCGAGTTGAGCGGGGTCGATCCGTTGAAGCTCGACGGGATGCTGGCGTTGTATCTGGGTGTGCAATTGCTGCCGCAGACCGACGATTTGTCGAAATGAACAATAAACGCCTGCACGACTTGTGCAGCGGACAGGCGTCAACCGGCAGGGCGACTGGCAGCATGAGGGGCATTGGAACTGGAGAAATCGCATGAAAATCGTCATCGCCCCCGATTCGTTCAAGGACAGCCTGAGTGCCCAAGGCGTTGCAGAGGCCATTGCGCTGGGCCTGGCGCAGGTCTGGCCACAGGCGACGCTGGTCAAGTGCCCGATGGCCGACGGTGGCGAAGGCACGGTGGAGTCGATTCTCGCCGCGTGCGAAGGCGAACTGCGCCGCACTCGCGTACGTGGCCCGTTGGGTGCGGCAGTTGAAGCTGCGTGGGGCTGGTTGCCACACGACCACACCGCAATCATCGAAATGGCCGAGGCCAGCGGTCTGCAATTGGTGCCGCCGGGGCAGCGCGATGCCTGTATCAGCAGCACCTTCGGCACCGGTGAGCTGATCCGCGCCGCGCTGGATGCCGGCGCGCAGCGAGTCATTCTGGCCATCGGCGGCAGTGCCACCAACGACGGTGGCGCCGGCGCCATGCAAGCGTTGGGCGTGAAACTGCTGGATGCTCAAGGGCAATCGCTGGTGCCGGGAGGTCTGGCGTTGGCGCAACTCGCACGTCTGGACCTGAGCGAGCTCGACCCGCGTCTGACGCAAGTGCGTTTCGACATCGCCGCCGATGTCAACAATCCGCTGTGCGGCCCCCACGGCGCCTCGGCGATTTTCGGCCCGCAGAAGGGTGCATCCCCGGCGCAAGTGCAACAACTGGATCAGGCCCTCGGTCACTTCGCCGAACTCTGCGCGCAAGCGCTGGGCAAGGATGCACGGGATGAACCGGGCAGCGGTGCCGCAGGTGGATTGGGCTTTGCCGCCAAGGCGTTTCTCGGTGCGCGATTTCAGGCCGGTGTCGAAGTGGTCGCCGAGCTGGTCGGTCTGGCCGAAGCTGTGAAGGGCGCGGATCTGGTGATTACCGGAGAAGGGCGCTTCGATGCCCAGACCCTGCGCGGCAAAACCCCGTTTGGCGTGGCGCGGATCGCCAAGCAACACGGCGTCCCCGTGATCGTCATCGCCGGCACCCTCGGCGAGGGCTATCAAGCGCTCTACGATCACGGCATCGACGCTGCATTCGCGGTCACCAGCGGCCCGATGACCCTTGAACAAGCCTGCGCCGAAGCCCCGCGCCTGTTGCGTGAACGTGCCACGGATATTGCCCGGGTCTGGCGTATTGCAACTCCGGCCTGACCTGTCAGTCATCATCTGAAACAACGGGTGTTTCAGCGCTGAAACACCCGCAGCGCCGTGAAAAATATTTCATCTTTCCCCGCAAACTTCCTCAAGCCTGGCCGATACAGAAATCAGGCGCACACAAGATTTTCCAAAACAGTGACGCCGGAACGAAGCCCGCCCACGGGCCCGTGATAACGGCATGGACGCTCGTAGTTTCAACTATCCGAGAGTCCTCCTATGTCCCTGCGTAATCTGAATATCGCGCCCCGTGCCTTCCTCGGTTTTGCCTTCATTGCCTTGTTGGTGATCGTGCTCGGCGTGTTCGCCGTCAATCGCATGTCGATCATCCGTCAGGCTTCCCTGGAGATGGACTCGACGCAGTTGCCAAGCGTCACCCAACTCGCGGTGGTGACGGAGAACGTGCTGCGCCTGCGGATTCTCTCGTTCCGCATTCTGGTCAACCGCGAACCGGCCGGTTTGCAGGAAGCCCAGACCCGCATCGGTGTGCTGGTGGACAAGGTGCGCGCTGCCCAGGCCAGTTACGCGGTACTGCCGGCCGGCCCGGAGGAGCGCGCGTTATATCAGGAGTTTTCGACGACTCTCGACAACTACGTGCAGGCGCAGAACCAGATGATGGAGCTGTCGCGCCAGGACAAGCTCGACGAGATGCGCGCCCTGATCAACACGAAGATCAAGGACGGCACCGACAAGATGGGCGAACAACTCAACAAGCTGATCGCAATCAACGCCGCCGACGCGAAGACCGCTTCCACTCAGGCGGGTGAGTATTACAACAGTGCCATTACCGGCATCATCGCCGTGTCTGTAATTGCCGCGTTGTTGACCGTATTGCTGGCCTGGCTGCTGACCCGCAGCATCGTCACCCCGCTGAACCGCGCCGTCGCTGCCGCGCAAACCATCGCTGGCGGCAACCTGACCAAATCCATCGAAATCGACGGCAAGGACGAACCGGCGCGCCTGCTTGAAGCGCTGGCGGCGATGCAGACCAACCTGCGCAAAACCATCGAACAGATCGCCGGCTCCGCCACGCAACTGGGCGCTGCTGCCGAAGAACTGAGCGCCGTGACCGAAGAAGCATCCCGTGGCTTGCAACAGCAGAACGACGAAATCGAACAGGCCGCCACCGCCGTCAACGAAATGACCGCTGCGGTGGAAGAGGTGGCACGCAACGCAGTATCGACCTCCGAAGCTTCGAACCAGTCGACCCACGCCGCCCGTGAAGGTCGCGATCAGGTGGTGAAAACCGTCGACGCGATCCAGACCATGACCCACGACGTGCAGAACACCGCGCAAATGATCGAAGGCCTGGCCGCTCAGGGCCGTGACATCGGCAAGGTGCTGGACGTGATCCGCGCCATCGCCGAACAGACCAACCTGCTGGCGCTCAACGCCGCCATCGAAGCGGCCCGTGCCGGTGAAGCCGGGCGCGGATTCGCGGTGGTAGCGGACGAAGTTCGCGCACTGGCCCATCGCACTGCGCAATCGACCCAGGAAATCGAAAAAATGGTCGCCGGCATCCAGAACGGAACCGGTGAAGCGGTCGAGTCGATGCAGCAAAGCAACCAGCGTACCCAGACCACCCTGGAAATGGCCCGCGCCGCCGGTGTTGCACTGGAGCAGATCACCCAATCGATTCACCAGATCAACGAGCGCAACCTGGTGATCGCCAGCGCCTCGGAAGAGCAGGCGCAGGTGTCCCGCGAGGTCGACCGCAATCTGGTCAACATCCGCGATCTGGCCACCCAATCGGCCGCCGGCGCCAACCAGACCAGCGCCGCGACCCACGAACTGTCGCGTCTGGCGGTGGATTTGAATGCGATGGTGGCGCGCTTTGTGATTTGACCTAGGGTGAAGGCTGGAGACCGCGCAATCAGGAGACGTACATGCGCTATTCAGCCTTGACCCAACGAATCGCCGGGGAGGGAGCAGCGGCCTGGCGGATTCACGACCGAGCGCTGGAGCTGCGCGCCGAAGGGATTGATGTGTTGCTGCTGTCCGTGGGTGATCCGGATTTCGATACGCCGCTGCCGATCATCCACGGCGCCATCGACAGCCTGCTGGCGGGCGATACCCATTATTCCGACGTGCGCGGCCGGCTGGAGCTGCGCAAGCAGATCGCCGAGCGCCATCGGCGCAACAGCGGCCAGGACGTCGATGCCGAGCATGTGATCGTGTTGCCCGGCGCGCAATGCGCGGTGTATTCGGTGGCGCAATGTCTGCTGGATCCGGGCGATGAAGTGATCGTCGCCGAACCGATGTACGTGACCTACGAAGGCGTGTTCGGTGCCTGCGGCGCAACCGTGGTGCCGGTGCCGGTTCGTCCGGAGAATGGTTTTCGCGTCGACCCGGCGGATGTCGCGGCGCGGATCACTCCCAGGACACGAGCCATTTTGCTCAACAGTCCCAACAATCCTTCCGGTGCGAGCCTGTCGCTGCTGATCTGGCAAGAGCTGGCAGCGCTGTGCATCCGTCATGACTTGTGGCTGATCAGCGATGAGGTCTACAGCGAATTGTTATACGAAGGCGAGCACGTCAGCCCGGCGAGCCTGCCGGGCATGGCCGAGCGCACGGCGACCATTAACAGCCTATCCAAATCCCATGCCATGACCGGGTGGCGGATCGGCTGGATGATCGGGCCGAAACCCTTGGCCGAGCATCTGGTGAATCTGTCGCTGAGCATGTTGTTCGGGTTGCCGGATTTTGTGCAGAAAGCGGCGCAGATAGCGCTGGAGAAAGATCTGCCGGAAGTGACGCAGATGCGCGAGGAATACCGCTTGCGTCGGGATCTGGTGTGCGAGCGGTTGCGTGGGTGTCCTGGGTTGTACCCGATCAAGCCGGATGGCGGGATGTTTGTAATGGTCGACGTGCGCCAGACCGGGCTCGGCGCGCAGGACTTTGCCGAGCGCCTGCTGGAGGGGTATGGGGTTTCGGTGCTGGCAGGGGAAGCGTTCGGGCCCAGTGCGGCGGGGCATATTCGCATCGGGCTGGTGGTGGATAGAGTGAAACTGGCGGATGCGTGTTCGCGGATTGCCTTTTGTGCTGCGCAGCTTCTGCAAGTGCGCAGTGCCTGAATTTTTTGCAACGACAGTACCGGCCCCTTCGACGGGCCGGTACAAGCGCTGAAAGCTTCAGCTCTGCCAAGCTGATGAGTTCACCAGATTCATCGGCTTCTTCCCAGCCAACGCCGCCAACAGATTCTCCACCGCACACCGCGCCATCGCCTCGCGCGTCTCATGGGTCGCCGAGCCCATGTGCGGTGTCGCCACCACGTTGTTCAGCTGCAACAACGGCGAGTCATGATTCAGCGGCTCACGCTCGAACACATCCAGCCCCGCCGCGCGAATCCGGTTATGGCGCAAGGTGTCGATCAGCGCCGCCTCGTCCACCACCTTGCCCCGGGAAATATTGATGAAGATGCTGTCCGGCCGCATCAACGCAAACTGTTCGGCGCCAATCAAACCTTCAGTCTGCGCTGTCAGCGGCAAGGTCAGGCAGATGAAATCCGCCTGCTGCAACAGATCCTCCAGACTGCGGTACTGCGCATCAAAGCGCGCCTCGACCGCCGGTTTACGCGACTGGCTGTGATAGATCACCGGCATCCCGAACCCGAAATGCCCACGCTGGGCCAGCGCCTCGCCGATTCGCCCCATACCGATGATGCCCAGGGTCTTGCCGTGCACATCGGTGCCGAAATGCGCCGGGCCGATGCTGCGGTGCCAGTGACCGCCGCGCACCATGTTCGCCAGTTCCACCACGCGCCGGGCGGTGGCCAGGATCAACGCGAAACCGGTGTCGGCAGTGGTTTCGGTGAGCACGTCCGGGGTATTGGTCAGCAGGATTTTGCGCCGGGTCAGGTAGTCGATGTCGTAGTTGTCGACGCCCACCGAGACGCTGGAAATCGCTTCCAGCTGCGGTGCCAGATCGAGCAGCGCCGCGTCCAGTTTCAGGCTCGCGCCGAGCAAGCCGTGGGCACCGGGCAGGGCGTCGCGCAGTTTCATCAGGCCGTCGGCGTCGAGGCTGTCGATCAGCGTCACATTGACCTGTTCCTCAAGGCGCGCCATCAGCGCCGGCGATAGTTTCTTGTACAACACAACCTGCTTTTTCATCGCAGTCATCTCTCTATCAATTCAGGAATGGGCCGGCTGCGGACGCGGTGCGACGCGCTTGGCCGTCACCCGGTCGCTGGCGCCGGGCTTGAGAAAAATCGTCAGCACCACCGAGAGCATCAGTGCGCCGCTCATCAACAAGTACGAAGCGCCGGGCGAACCGGTGGAGCTGTTCAGGTAGCCGACCAGATACGAGCCGCCGAACGAACCGAGGGCGCCCATGCTGTTGATCAGCGCCATCGCACCGCCGGCGACATTGGCCGGCAGGATCTCGGGGACGATGGCGAAGAACGGCCCGTAAGGCGCGTACATGCAGGCGCCAGCGATCACCAGCAGCGTGTACGACCACCAGAAATGCTCCGCGCCCAAGGCGTAGGAGCCGTAGAACGCCACCGAGGCAATCAGCAGCGGCGGCCAGACGAAGCGTTTGCGCTTTTGCAGCTTGTCCGAGCCCCAGGACACCAGCAGCATGCCGATCACCGCTGCCAGATACGGCAACGCCGACAGCCAGCCGGCCTCGATCATGTCCATCTGCGCGCCGGCCTTGAGGATCGACGGCAGCCACAACACGAAGCCGTAGACGCCAATGCTCCAGCAGAAAAATTGCAGCGCCAGAATGATCACCTTCGGCGAACGGAAGGCTTCGGCGTAGTTCTTCACCGCTTTGATCCCGACCTGTTCGGCCGCCAGCGCGCTTTCCAGATCGTGCTTTTCCTGGTCGTTGAGCCACTTGGCCTGGGCCGGACGATCATCGGCCAGCTTCCACCAGATAAAGGCCCAAAGGACTGCCGGCAGACCTTCGATGATGAACATCCAGCGCCAGCTGAAATGCTGCACCAGATAGCCCGAGACCACCGACATCCACAGCATGGTTACCGGGTTGCCGAGGATCAGGAAGGTGTTGGCCCGCGAGCGTTCGGCGCGGGTGAACCAGTGGCACAGGTACACCAGCATCGCCGGCATCACCGCCGCTTCGACCACGCCGAGCATGAAGCGGATGACGATCAGCCAATAGGCGTTGGAGACCACGCCGGTCAGCGTAGCGAGCCCGCCCCAGAGGATAAGGCTGACGAAAATCAGCTTCTTCACGCTGTGCTTTTGCGCGTAGATCGCGCCGGGCACCTGGAAGAAAAAGTAACCGAGAAAGAACAATGCGCCGAGCAGCGAGGACAGGCCCGGGGTGATCATCAGGTCGGCGGCCATCCCGGAGGCGGCGGCGAACCCGTAATTGGCCCGGTCCAGGTACGCCAGGCTGTAGGTGATGAACACGATCGGCATGATGTACCACCAGCGGCGGGTGGCGAGGGTTGCGGTTTTCATGGTCTTGCTCCTGAGCTTGTTGTTTTTGTCGCAGCAGGTTCAAAAAATGTTGTGTCTGTTATGCCCCCTTCGCGAGCAAGCTCGCTCCCACAATGTCCGTGGCGTACACAAGACCTGTGGGAGCGAGCTTGCTCGCGAAGGCGGCCTCGAATTCAGCGGTGAGTTCGGATCGGGTGGGCAGTCCCTCCATGTCGCCACGGCTCTGCACCGCACGGCTGCCAATCCAGTTGGCGCGTCTGACCGCCTCGGGAAAACTCTGGTGCTCCAGCAGGGCGCTGATCATCCCCACCGCAAATCCGTCCCCGGCACCCACCGTATCGACCACGGTCTGGACCGGCACGCCGGCGACAAACCCTTGATCCAGATGGGTGCGGTAATACGCACCCTGCGGCCCGAGTTTGATCGCCACGGCTTCGGCACCTTGATCGAGATAAAACGCCGCGATATCCGCCGGGTCTTCAAATCCGGTCAGCAAGCGACCTTCGCTCAACCCCGGCAGCACCCAGTGGGCGAGGGCGGCGAGACGGTTGATCTCGCTGATCATCTCCCGTTCGCTGGCCCACAGGCTCGGGCGCAGGTTCGGGTCGAACGACACACTGCGCCCGGCGTTGCGCATGCGGGTCATCAGCTCACGGGACATTTCCCGGGCCGATGCTGACAGCGCCGGCGGAATACCAGTGGCGTGCAGGTGCCGGGCGCTCAACAGCGTCGGGGTGATCGACTGCGGCGACAGATGACTGGCCGCCGAGCCGCGACGGAAGTACTCGACCGTCGGATCGCTGCCGTCATCGTTGCGCGACTTGAGCTGGAAACCGGTCGGATGAGCCTTGTCGACTTCGACATGGCTGCAATCCAGTCCCTCACGGGCCAGGGTTTCGACGACAAATCGTCCCAGCGAATCAGCACCGACCCGGCTCAGCCACGCGACCCTGAAGCCCAGCCGCGACAAGCCGATGGCGACGTTGCTGTCCGCCCCGGCAATCCGTTTGTGGAACTGCTCGACGGAGGCCAGATCACCGCTCTGTTCGGCGACAAACATGGCCATGGTTTCGCCGAACGACAGAATATCGATCTCAGACATGAGCAGGCTCCAGACGGGATTGGCCGAGGCGGGCGAGGGCGGCGACGTGTTCGGTGGTGAGCTGCATCAGGTCATCGCCCTGCAACGGGTATTCGGCAGCGCGCATGACCCCTTGGGCCATGTGCCGCAGCAGTTGTTCCCACAGATGCAGGTCGGTGGCGGCGGGCGGTACTGCCACCAGTTTGCCGTCGTCACGGCGGGCCACGGCTTTGCAATGCACGTAGCCGACGTGGCGGCCAAGCAGTCGTGCAGCGCTGGTGGCGGACTGGTCTTGCCACTGCCAGTTGCCGATGTCGAAGGTCATCTTGATCGGCAGGTTGTGTTGCTCGACGACAGCGAAGAAACGCTGGAACGGTTCGATCCGCCCGCCGTGCAGGGTCTGGTCGTTCTCTACCAGCAGTTGCACAGGGCTCTGCGCAAGAATTTGCGCGAGGGTCTGCAAATCGTTGTTGTCGGTGAAGAAGCCCAGGGAAACCTTCAGCCACTTCGAACCGAATGCTTCGGCATTTTGCAGCGCGGTGATCAGTTCGGGATTGGGCCGCGACTGACCGGCCAGCCACAGTTCGGTGGGTGAGGAGTAAATGCTCTGCAGGCCTTGAGCGTGTGTGGCGGCGGCGAGTTGATCGGGGACTTCGTTGGTCAGCAGTTCTTCGCGCCATTCGATGCGATTGGCGCCTGCAGCGGCCAGCACTTCGATGAACGAAGCCTGGCCACGACGACGAACGAGGTCAGCGCCGTAGCTGGACAGGCTGATGGAAACAGCGGGTTTATTCATTGTTATTTACCTCTGAAACCGGTTTCATTTTTGTTCAAAAAAAATCAGCCAAGGCTGTGTTGTTCTTTTTGGCCTCATCGCTGGCAAGCCAGCTCCCACAGATAGCAGGTCGCTCACAAATCTCGGGTACACCCCAATACCTGTGGGAGCGGGCTTGCCCGCGAAGAGGCCGTATTAGTCACTACAAAACCCACGGGTCGAACCGCGCTCAATAAGCACCGGCGCAAAATCCAGAGTTCGCGCCGCTTCATCATTCCCACGCAGGCGCGTGAGTAAACACTCAAACGCCCGCGCACCAATCTCTTCGGTCGGCTGGGCGAGGGCAGTAATCCCGCTGCCCACCAACGGATACCAATCCAGATCATCCAGGGCGATCAACCCGACATCCTCGAACAATCGGCAGCCAATCTCGCGCAGCGCCAGGGTGCAAGCCAGCGCCGCCACGCCATTGGCGCAGAACAGGGCTTTCGGGCCGTTATCAGGTGTGTTCAAAAAGGTTTGAAGATCGTTCACAAGGCTCGAGTCAGTTTCCAGTACCGCGCCACGCATGTCTTTGCGCTGGCCAATCTGCTGCTGAAAACTGCTGACCCGCTCGATCCGCGAACTGGTGCCGTCATAGGGTTCGGTCACCAGCAGTACATCGCGATAGCCACGTTGCTGAAGATGTTCGAGCGCCATCTCGATGGCTTGCGGGTTGTTCAGCCCGACCATGTCGCTTTCCAGCCCATCGACTTTGCGATCCACCAGTACCAGCGGCATTTCCCGCTTCAACTCATCCAGCTCATCCCGGTGATGGCCCAGGGTGTTCACGATCAGCCCTTCGATGTTGTACGAGCGCAACAGCGCCAGGTGCTGGCGTTCCTGTTCGTCATCGCGGTCGGTGTTGCACACCACCAGGCTGTAACCGTGTTGGCGGCAGGCGGTTTCCACTCCGTGCATCACGGCAATCGAATAAGGGTTGCGGATATCGGCCACCAGCATGCCGATCAAGCGCGTGCGGCCGCGTTTCAAACCACGGGCCATCTGATTGGGGCGATAGCCGAGTTCGGCAATCGCCTGCTCGATGCGCTGGGCAATGGCATCGGAGAGCAGGGCGCGATCATCGCCGATGAAGCGCGAGACGCTGGCCTTGGACACGCCAGCGTGTTCGGCAACGTCGAGCATGGTGACGCGGCTGCGCTGGGCGGCGGAGAAATCGTTCACGGTGATGGACCTTGTTTTTATGTCTGTGCAGCAACTGAAACAGAAGCTGAAACCGGTTTCAGTTGGCCTGAAAAATTACTCCCTCGTCAAGTTTGCTTGATGGGTGTTTTGGATTCGCAGTGAGGTTATTCCGACGGGTGGTCGTTTTACCTGTCAGATCTGACAGTAGGCAGCGGCAGGAAGTCGGCGCTTAATCAACCATAAGACGCGATTGAACGATTTGTGCATTGACAACACTTTCGCCAGAGAAAATACCCATGTCAAAGCCTGATCAGCAGATAACTGCCGCACCTCTAAAAATAGACGGTGTAAGTGATATCGATCCGGCGAAGATACCGTTCGAGGTTTTAATAAGCGGGACTGTCGGACGACTGCCAGCTTGGCCAAATTTTCCTGTGCAACCGGCTCCGGGCCAGCCAGCGGACTATTACATTTTGCATGTTTACTGGTTTCAAAATGGCAACGAGACAGAGATTTTTACCGAGACCTATACGTACCTTGACTATAAACCCGAGTTTACATTTTCAATAACACCAGAGCATATGAGCGTTGATGGCTCTGCACTTCTTTATTACATTCTGGAGGGGCGTAACGGTAATGAGGATCCTTCGCCAAAGCGTTCCCTGATCATCGACCACACATTGGTACCGTCGCTTCATGGGCCGGAATTTCCTGATGCAAACATTCATGGTGAGTTGAACTGTTATTCCTTGACGCCTGTCTCGCAAAAAATTCGAGTAAAGATACTACCTGAGTCGGTATTTGCCGATCAGGATGAGTTTGAGCTTGATTGGCAAGGTTTTGCATCTATAACCGGCGTACCACCCGCACTCACGCCGATTCATAAGTTTAAAAAAACGATCACCGGAAGCGATCCTGCTAATGGATTTATTGTCGATATTGCGTTTGATCCCTATGTTAAACCAATGGTAAGTGGTCATTCCGGAGCAGCCCAGTACACGATATGTCGAAATGGAGTTCCAGTTTATAGGTCTCGCAGAAGTGTAGTAAAAATTGAACGGATGATTGCAGGTGAACCTATTCCATGCGGGGGGTTTCCTTGAGTTTTTCACTATAGAAAATTGATGTATCTGAAGAAGTTGTGCCCTGGGCTACAGCAATTTAAGTTTCCCATTGTGCAGTTCTGGGTTTGTTGCTGAACGTCTTGGATTGTCTGTCTTACATGGAGAAACCAAAATGAATGTTAAAGCCACAACAACTGGCGGTCAGACGCTGACGTCGGTTGAACTCGCCAAACAGTCGCGTTTTGCATTGCGTACTGCCAGTTCAAATCTCGGAGCAAGGCTACCCGATCCCCCGATTGTAGGGTTGCTGGCGCGTAGACTGGTCCCGAAGACAATCCTGGATTCAGGAACCTTGCAAGTACAATTTCTAACGAACACGATTCAGGATCCGCAGGACGGTGATGAGTGGGAGTTGTGGCAGAGAAAGGGCACTACCGGAACAGAAACAATGGTCGACAATGACACTCTGGGCAATGTCGCGGGTCGTCCTGCGGAAGTTCTTATTGACATCCCTACGGCAGCACTTCTGGATGATGATATGGTGCGGTCTTCGACAGCCTGGCAGTTTCAGCTAAGGCAATTCAAAGGGACCGATGGCAATGAAGATAAATCCAATTGGCTGATTGCAGAAGTTGATAGGAATCCACCCGAAGTTGATAAGGTGTCCGGTACGAAATTTCAACCGGAAAGAGCGATTTATCAAAACCTCCCGAGCAAAACAATTGACGAGGATTGGCTGGCGAATAATTTGACTTTAAAACTTCAGGTCAGTCGAATCTATGAGTTCTATAGTGACGATGACACGATCGATGTTTACTATGGTGAAAACTATGGCACAGGTGGCACGTTGCTCCTGAGTCAAGCATTGATTGCGGATATAGTCGATATTCCATCAAGCGAACTGCCAAAAGTGGATGGGTTCAATTACCTCTGGTACACATTGAAAGACTTGACGGGGAATGTAAGCGAGCCATCTATTGCGAACGATTTTACGGTTTCTCGCATTCCACCTCCCACGCTTCACGATTGCGAATTCCCGCAGGGTATCTCACCGGATCCGATTGATCTGAATGATTTGCAGGGAACGGTTTATCTGAACGTCCGTCGCCCGGACAATGCACGAAATACTGATCGTATTTCTCCGACTGTATCCAATGGCTCTCTCTCAATCGGCTTGGGTACTTTACCGCTGAATAATGCCAATCTATTGCAATTCCAGATATCACTCAGCAGATTACTGGCACTTTGGAATAACGCCACAGCACCCGTACCGATCACGGGCAGATATAATTTCCTTCGCGGAATAGAGCCGGCAGTGCCTTCCGTCGACGTCAATTCTGTACTCAATCTCCTGTACCCTGGCCCGGTAAATCCGGGTTTTCCGGATATCAAAAATCCAAAGATGGTCAAAGTTGAGGTTAGGGGTGCCTCAGACAAGCTGAACCATATCACCTCGAGTGATCGACTTGCGGATGTGACAATCAGTACGCCGATGAAGGAAGTAGCCGATCCCTGGGTGCCGGTAACGGGGGACGTTGCGCGACTCTGGATCAATGGCGCTGAAGTTTTCGATCTGGATTTGACACCGACGACGACGCTCTTGACCCATACGATGACACCTGCTGAATTTGATGCCGTGATTGGAGCGCCTGGTAAAAAATATGCCTACTGGACGATTGAGAATCCTGCGCTCAGCTCGGCTGTCATGGAGTCATCAGAGACTGAAGTCCAGGTAGATCTGGCAACAGTCGATCTGCCAGAGCCTAGAGTTCGGCTCTTTAATGGTTTCGTCTCCTGCAGATATTTGACGCGGCCAGATTTTGAATTGCCGGTTACTGTAGATATCGATACCACGCTCATGCCGGAGGGTACCATCGTTACGGTTTATTCACAGGGGTATGAAGACGCACTGGGCACCAAGCCAGTTAAAGATACCGATTTTAAGGATACTTACACGGTTACAGGTAGTGAGAATCCATCGGAGTTTGTGTTGAATGTAAAACCTTATTTGACCAGGTTGAAGCCTATTCAACCTCCGAACGGTTCCGGGTTGCCCAACGGTTATATCAAAGTCTGGTATTCGATATTGATCGCCGGTCACCCAAATCCTTCAGAAGAGTTTTTCAATGAGGTTTCCTTGCTGAACGGTGATTTCAAATACTGTGACGAGGTTAACCCATAACGAAATAAAATCGCCTGTCGGGAACCAGGTTTTCCGACAGGCTCCTTTCATTCAGCCCGGAAAATTTTCCGCAGGTATTCACAGACTTCTCCTACAGACCATCACGAAGTGGACCTGTAGGCTAACGCCGCCGTGGGTGAAGGATCTTTACCCGTTCAAATAGCATCGTCGTTCCTTCGGGAGGACTGAATTTGGGTACTTTTACTATGTGGCAAATCACACATGTGGCTTCCAGCGTAAGGACGGCAATCTGGCTGACGAGCTCATCATTCTGTTTCTCATTGTTAGCCAGCGGTTCTGCTACTGCCGGGGGGCTCGTTGGTGGCCCGCCTCACACCGTCAACAACGGTGACAATGAGGAATCATGGCAGCTCTCACAGAATGCAACGTTGAATATCAATCAAGCCCGGACGTTTGATATTAGCGCCCAGCAATCTCAAGTGAATGCCACCGGTGCACGGACTCAGCAGATTTCCGCAGGCGCAGGTTCGGATGTGCGTCTGGCAGGGACTACGGTGAGCGGCGGTAATGCACGTGCCGGGCTTGAACTCCTCAACAGTACCGCGACCATTTCGGGCAACAGTATTATTTCGAGCAATCGTCTCGGGTTGCAGGCAGCCCGCAACACCAGTACCTCGACCGGGTCAAGTGCGACTGTCAGCGATAGCATCATTACTGGCGTAACGGGCGGCGCACGCGCGACGGCATTCAGCAATCTCACTTTTTCCAACTCCTCGATCACAGGTACTGGCGCTGCCAGTTCTGGTGTGAGCCTTCTGAGCGGGACTGCATCTGCCAGCAACAACACGCAAATTTCGGGTGGACAGAACGGTGTAACACTGGGGCTTGAAGGGGCCGGACTCCCGGCGAGCCAATTGCATCTGGATCGTTCGAGCGTGGAGGGCCAGAGCGGATCGGCCATCGTCGTTGACTACGCGGACCTCTCCGCGCCTGCTTCATCGATCGATGTTTCAAACGGTTCGACACTGAAGGGGGGTAATGGAACTGTTCTTGAGGTCAGGCGCGCCGGCAATGTCAGCATGAACGTTGACCGAAGTGACCTGACGGGTAACGTACTGGTATCAGATAGCAGTGTGGCCGCATTGAGTTTTTCTCAGGGATCGCTGACCGGTGATGTGAAAGCGGATACCGGAGCGACTGCCTCGGTGGCTCTTGCGCAAGGTTCGCAATTGACCGGCGCCATGGCGGGGGTGGCGTCGTCCACCATTGATTCCTCATCGCGCTGGAACATGACGGACAATAGTCAGGTCGGAAACCTGATTCTGAACGGTGGCACGGTCAAGATCGGCACCGATAGCGCTTTTCATCAATTGGACGTGCAGAACCTCTCCGGTAACGGCGTGTTTGAAATGAATGTCAATTTCGCGACGAACCAGGCCGACACCCTGAACGTCACGGGTACAGCCACTGGCAATCATCAACTGCTGGTAAACAGTTCCGGAGCAGAGCCGGCCAGCGGACAACCCGTGCAATTGGTACGCACTGCACAAGGAGACGCCAGTTTCTCCCTGGCGAATGTCAATGGCGAAGTCGATCGCGGTGCGTTTGTCTACGGATTGAAACAGAGCGACAGTGGTCACGACTGGTTTCTCGACCCGACTGCCCGAAATGTCAGCCCATCCACGCGAGCGGTAACAGCGCTGTTCAACACCGCCATTACGGTGTTGGATGGGGAGGCGATGTCACTCCGCAGTCGCATGGGAGAGGTCCGATTCAACCAGGATAAGTCCGGTGCCTGGGGCAGAGTTTATGGCAGCAAGATCAACGTCTCCGACGCCTTTGGTGATGGGTACCAGCAGAGCCAGCAAGGCTTCACACTGGGCGCCGATGCGCCTTTACGCCTGGGTGCCGGGCAGTGGCTGCTCGGAGTGATGGCCGGGCGCAGTACCTCGAATCTGGACTTGCATCGAGGAACCAGTGGCACGATCACTAGCAGTTACATAGGTTCGTACCTGACCTTCATCGATGAAACGAGTGGTTACTATGTCGATAGCGTTGTAAAGCTCAACCACTTCCAGAACGAGGCTAAAGTCGGCATGACCGATGGCTCGCGGTCAAAGGGCGATTATGACAACAACGGTATCAGTGGATCGGTCGAAGCCGGCCGTCATATAAAGCTTGATCGTGGATACTTCTTGGAGCCCTTTATTCTGGGTTCTGCTGCTGTAATCAAGGGCAAGGATTACGGTCTGGATAATGGCTTGAGCGTTAAGGGTGACCGTACCCGCTCATTGCGCGGCAAAGTGGGTGTTACGGCTGGACGCGATGTGAAACTGATTAACGGCGCAACCGTGCAGCCCTATGTTCGCTTGGCGCTTGCTCACGAGTTCTCCAAAAACAATGAGGTCAAGGTCAACAACAATGTGTTCAATAACGACCTTTCCGGGTCTCGTGGCGAGTTGGGGGGCGGTGTAGCGTACAATTTGTCGGAGCGCTGGCAGGCGCATGTAGAACTCGAATACATGAGTGGTAAAAATATAGAGATGCCTTTGGGAGGAACCGTGGGGGTTCAATACAAATGGTAGAGCACTGGCGCAGGCTCACGTAACAAAAGGAAGGCCCTGGTTTATTAGCCAGGGCCTTTTTTCACATCTTCAGCTGAGCCAGGTATCAAAATTCGCAGTGCAAGGAAACGTGCCACTACCATCGGCTTTGGTGACATCGGCTATGAAGGATCCGCTGAACTGATTTTCGGCAATGTCCAGCTTGTAACTCAGAATTCCGCCAGTCGCTTTTTGCAGTGTCGGATTCTCCGGATCTTCGTAGTTGTTAAAGATCACGTTCGAATCAAGATCGTCGTCGGTTATTGAAATTCTACCCTCGAGCGTGCTTTTCTTGAACACGATCGTAAATGTTCGTGCATAAGTGTTCTGGCGATCATATGCAATCACCATGTATACGTCCCCTCTACCGGGAGTTGTGGACTCTTCAAGCACAGTGTACAAGGCCTTGAATGTTGATCCATTTTCCAGGTTAGCTGTGAATTCTTCCCTGGGTGCTAACTGACTACTGTAGTTGTTTTTTCTGACTGCGCTGCTCATGAGTCAAGTCTCCGATTGTTCTGTCAGGGGTTTCCACGCCGAAACACTTGAACGGACATGGATAACCTATATAAGGCCTGCTCGCGCGCTTTGTCTACTGTCGGATATTACAGCTATGAAAATCGAATTTTTTGTGGTTGGAATAAGTTTGAGGGGGCGTCGCTGTCTAAAAGACGCAGGAAATGTATTCGTTATTACAAATCGGATAAATAACTATTTGTGATGCATGTCCTTTCTCAATATAAACGTTCGTTTATCGGCATGTAGAGCGCAGCCAAACTCAGCCAAACAAACCTGCCGCAATATTGATCGAGAACCCCAGAATCGCTGTGTTGAACACAAAACCGATCAATGACTGTGCCAGCACGATCTTGCGGATTTCCCGCGTTGCCACGCCAACGTCCGCCGTCTGCACCGCCACTCCGATGGTGAACGAGAAGTACAGAAAGTCCCAATAGTTGGGCGTCGTCAGACCTTCGGCAAAGCGCAGTGCCGGCTCCTTGCCGTCCCAGGTGTAAAACAGGCGGGCGTAGTGGACGCTGAAGATCACCCCGATCAGCAGCCATGAGCCGATGACCGTCAGCGCGGTAAATCCGTAGTGGAGGAGTTTGCGGGTGGTTTCCAGATCCTTGCTGCCGGCCAGTTCCAGGGTGATGGTCGCCAGGCTGGCCAGCGCCGCAATACACACCACGAACAGCACCAGCCCGGCGTTTTCATCTTCGACGACGGCTATTTGCTTGACGTCCGGCGCCTTGGCCCGAGAGGTGAGCCAGAGCATCAGGGCCAAATAGGTCCAGACCCCTGCATTCCAGCCGATGAGAATTTTGCTGATGACAGAATCGGCAGGCACTAGCAGGCCGACGGCAAGGCCGAAGAGGGCAGCGGCAGAGAGGCGAGGGTGGGTGCGAGCGAGAAAGCGCATGGAGGGCTCGATGGGCCAGGGTGGTTCAGACACCTTAGCTCAGCGCTGACAGGTGTGGCCACAATGCCGGATGTTTGCAAATCCCTGTGGGAGCGAGCTTGCTCGCGAATGCGTCCGGTCAGCCAACATCCACTTTGAATGTGTCGACGCTTTCGCGAGCAAGCTCGCTCCCACATTTGAGATCAGTGGGGTTTGGTGAATCGTTGTACGAGCTTTATGACGACAACAAAGAACACTGGTACAAAGATCACCGCCAACGTCGCCGTGATCATCCCGCCAATCACCCCGGTTCCAATCGCCTGCTGACTCGCCGAACTTGCGCCCGTGGCAATCGCCAGCGGCACCACGCCCAGAATGAACGCCAGCGAAGTCATGACAATCGGCCGCAACCGCAGGCGCGCGGCTTGCAGCGTAGCGTCGATCAGATCGTGACCTTCGTCATACAGGCTCTTGGCAAACTCGATGATCAGGATCGCGTTCTTCGCCGACAGGCCGATGATGGTGATCAGCCCGACTTTGAAGAACACATCGTTGGGCATCCCGCGCAAAGTCACCGCCAGCACCGCACCGAGCACGCCGAGTGGTACAACGAGCAGCACGGAAGTCGGAATCGACCAGCTCTCGTACAACGCCGCCAGACACAGGAACACGATCAGCAGCGACAGCCCGAGCAGGATCGGCGCCTGGCTGCCGGACAAACGTTCCTGCAGCGACAGACCGGTCCATTCCTGACCCAGACCTTTCGGCCCTTGCGCCACCAGCCGTTCGATTTCCGCCATGGCTTCGCCGGTACTGTGGCCGGGTTTCGGCTCACCGGAAATCGAGATTGCCGGGTAGCCGTTGTAACGGGTCAGTTGCGCCGGGCCTTGAGTCCATGTGGCTCGCACGAATGCCGACAGCGGCACCATTTTCCCGGCGTCATTGCGCACGTGCATTTTCAGCAAGTCATCGACCTGACTGCGACGATCACCTTCAGCCTGGACAACAACCCGTTGCATCCGCCCCTGATTGGGGAAGTCATTGACGTACGAGGAGCCGATGGCGGTGGACAGCACGTTGCCGACGTCGGCGAAGGAAATCCCAAGTGCATTGGCCTGCTTGCGATCCACTTCCAGCTGCACTTGCGGCGCTTCGGCCAGCGCACTTTCACGCACGTTCATCAGGATCGGGCTTTTCTCGGCGGCCGCGAGCAACTGGGTGCGAGCCTCCATCAAGGTCGCATGACCGAGGCCGCCGCGATCCTGCAGGCGGAACTCGAAACCGCTGGAAGTGCCGAGACCATCCACCGGCGGCGGCAGCACGGCGAAGGCCACGGCGTCCTTGATCTGGCTGAGGGCGATGTTGGCACGGTCGGCAATCGAACTGGCCGAGTCGTCGCTGCCGCGTTGCGACCAGTCCTTGAGCGTGGTGAACGCCAGCGCAGCATTCTGGCCGCTGCCGGAGAAGCTGAAACCGAGAATCACGGTGCTGTCGCCCACGCCCGGTTCGCCGGCGTTGTGCGCTTCGATCTGCTCGACCACCTGCACCGTGCGGTTCTTGCTTGCACCGGGCGGCAGTTGAATGTCGGTGATGGTGTAACCCTGGTCCTCGACCGGCAGGAACGAGGAGGGCAGGCGCGCGAAGCACAGGCCCAGACCCACCAGCAGCACACCGTAGATCAGCAGATAACGACCGGTGCGTTTCAGTGCGTAACCGACCCAACCCTGATAGCGATCAGTCAACTGCTCGAAACGGCGGTTGAACCAGCCGAATAACCCGGTTTTCTCGTGATGTTCACCCTTGGCAATCGGCTTGAGCAATGTCGCGCACAACGCCGGGGTCAAGGTCAGGGCGAGGAAGGCCGAAAACAGGATCGAGGTGGCCATCGACAACGAGAACTGGCGATAGATGACGCCCACCGAGCCCTGCATGAACGCCATCGGAATGAACACCGCCACCAGCACCAGCGTAATGCCGATGATCGCCCCGGTGATCTGGCTCATCGCCTTGCGCGTTGCCTCTTTCGGTGACAGGCCTTCGGTGGCCATGATCCGTTCGACGTTCTCCACGACCACGATGGCGTCGTCCACCAGAATGCCGATGGCCAGCACCATGCCGAACATGGTCAGCACGTTGATCGAGAACCCCAGCGCCAGCATGGTGGCGAAGGTACCCATCAGCGCCACCGGCACCACCAGCGTCGGGATCAGGGTGTAGCGGATGTTCTGCAGGAACAGGAACATCACCGCAAACACCAGCAGCATGGCTTCGCCGAGGGTGTAGACCACTTTGGTGATCGAGACCTTCACGAATGGCGACGTGTCGTAAGGAATCTTGTATTCCACGCCCGCCGGGAAGTAGCGCGACAGTTCATCCATCTTTGCTCGGATCAGCGTGGCGGTGCTCAAAGCGTTGGCGCCCGGCGACAGTTGCACACCGACGGCGGTGGACGGCTTGCCGTTAAGACGGGTGCCGAATTGGTATTCCTGGCTGCCGATCTCGACCCGCGCCACATCCTTGATGCGCACGGTGGAGCCGTCCGGGTTGGCCTTGAGCACGATGTCGGCGAACTCTTCCGGCGTCGAAAGCTGACCCTTGACCAGAATCGTCGCGGTGATTTCCTGAGTGCTCGGGTTCGGCAGATCGCCGATGCTGCCGGCTGACACCTGGGCGTTCTGCGCGACGATGGCGGCGTTGACGTCAGCGGGTGTCAGGTTGAAACCGATCAGCTTCTGCGGATCGACCCAGATCCGCATCGCCCGCTCGGCGCCGTACAACTGGGCCTTGCCGACACCGTCGATGCGCTTGATCTCGTTCATCACGTTGCGCGCCAGGTAATCGCTGAGCGCCACGTCGTCGAGCTTGCCGTCGCTGGAGGTCAAAGTGATCAGCAACAGGAAGCCGGCGGAGACTTTCTCCACCTGCAAACCTTGCTGATTGACCGCTTGCGGCAGGCGTGACTCGACTACCTTCAGGCGATTCTGCACATCAACCTGCGCCAGCTCCGGGTTGGTGCCCGGCTGGAACGTCGCCTTGATCGTGGCGCTGCCGAGGCTGCTCTGGGATTCGAAATACAGCAGGTGATCAGCGCCGTTGAGCTCTTCCTCGATCAGGCTGACCACGCTTTCGTCGACGGTCTGCGCCGAGGCGCCCGGGTACACGGCGTAGATTTCGATCTGCGGCGGCGCGACGTCGGGGTATTGCGCCACCGGCAATTGCGGGATGGCCAGCGCACCGGCCAACAGGATGAACAACGCGACGACCCAGGCGAACACCGGGCGGTCGATAAAGAACTGCGGCATAGAAGAGCGTCCTGCTTACTGACCAGAGGTCTGGGCAAGTGGAAGAGGGGTGTCGTCGATCTGCACCACTTCGCCCGGACGGGCGTGTTGCAGGCCTTCGATGACAATGCGGTCGCCGGCCTTCAGGCCACCGGTGACGATCCAGCGGTCGTTCTGCACAGCGCCAAGCTGCACCGGCTGCTGGGCAACACGCATCTGATCGTCGACAGTCAGGACTTGCGCCACACCGGCGCTGTCTCGCTGCACCGCGCGTTGCGGCACGGTGAGACCGTGCTGGATCACGCCTTGTTCCAGGCGCACGCGAACGTAGCTGCCGGGCAACAGATCGAGATCCGGGTTGGGGAACTCGCTGCGCAGGATGATCTGCCCGGTGCCCGGATCGACCGTGATGTCGCTGAACAGCAACTTGCCCGGCAACGGATAGAGGCTGCCGTCGTCCTGAATCAGCGTGGCCTTGACCTGATCCTGACCGACCTGCTGCAACTGGCCGGAACGAAATGCCCGGCGCAGTTCATTCAATTCGCGGGTCGACTGGGTGAGGTCGGCGTGGATCGGGTTCAGTTGCTGGATCAGCGCCATGGGCGTGGTTTCGTTCTGGCCGACCAGCGCGCCTTCGGTCACCAGAGCACGACCGACGCGCCCGGAAATCGGCGCGGTGACGGTGGCGTAGCCCAGATTCAGCTTCGCCCGCTCGACGGCAGCCTTGTTGGCGGCCACGTCGGCGGCGGTCTGCCGGGCGTTGGCGCGGGCGTTGTCATAGTCCTGAGCGCTGATGGCCTTGTCTTCGATCAACTGGGCGTAGCGCTGCTCCTGCAGTTTTGCCTGGAACGCGTTGGCCTCGGCCTTGCGCAGCGCGGCTTCGGCGCTATCGAGGTCGGCCTTGAACGGCGCCGGATCAATGCGGAACAGCACGTCGCCCTTTTTCACGTCGCTGCCTTCGCGGTAGGTACGTTGCAGTACCACGCCGGCGACCCGGGCGCGGACTTCGGCAATGCGCGGCGCGGCAATCCGCCCGCTCAGTTCGCTGCTGATCGACAGGGGGTGCGCCTCAAGGGTTTCGATCCGCACGGTGGCCGGCGGCGCCTGTTCCTCGGCGTTCGAGGATTTATCACAGGCACTCAGCGTCAGCGCCAATGCGATCAGGCCGAGACCGGCCAGCAGATTCTTCGACATGTACAACCCCCAATATTGATCTGCGCATCCTACGGACAGTCAGCGAGGGTAGCGGTGAAGCTTTGTAGGTGCTGTGTGAAATTGTGTAAGGGTTTTGCTCAGGGACGGGTGAGGGCGTATATCCTTTACGCCTTGATATTTATTGCGACAGATAAGCCGCCTTCGCGGGCAAGTCGAAGAAGCTCTGCCAGTCGCCACAGCACTTTCTGGATCATCAATGCCCAACATTCTTCTGGTCGAAGACGACACCGCCCTCGCCGAACTGATTTCCAGCTATCTGGAGCGCAACGGTTATTCCGTCAGCGTGATCGGCCGTGGCGACCATGTGCGCGAACGGGCGCGGCTGAGTCCTCCGGACCTGGTGATTCTCGACCTAATGCTGCCGGGCCTCGACGGTTTGCAGGTCTGTCGCCTGCTGCGCGCCGACTCGGCAACGCTGCCGATCCTGATGCTCACCGCCCGCGACGACAGCCACGATCAGGTACTGGGCCTGGAAATGGGCGCCGACGATTACGTCACCAAACCCTGCGAGCCGCGCGTCCTGCTGGCTCGGGTGCGCACATTGCTGCGGCGCAGCAG
Organism: Pseudomonas sp. B16(2017); assembly: GCF_002113205.1. NCBI lineage: Bacteria > Pseudomonadati > Pseudomonadota > Gammaproteobacteria > Pseudomonadales > Pseudomonadaceae > Pseudomonas > Pseudomonas sp. B16(2017). The sequence goes on along the minus strand of NZ_NEKA01000004.1, from coordinate 273,411 downwards.
CCTCGGCGAGCCGATGACCGCCAACGACCGCATCCTGATGGGCAATCTGTGCATCGATTTATCGGAGCGCACGGTGACCTGGCGTGAACAACCGGTCGAGCTGTCCAGCGGCGAATACAACCTGCTGGTGGTGCTGGCCCGTCACGCCGGTGAAGTGCTGAGCCGCGACCAGATTCTGCAACGTCTGCGCGGCATCGAATTCAACGGCACCGACCGCTCGGTAGACGTAGCGATTTCCAAACTGCGACGCAAGTTCGACGACCACGCCGGCGAGGCGCGGAAGATCAAGACTGTGTGGGGCAAGGGTTATCTGTTCAGCCGTTCCGAGTGGGAATGCTGATTCGATGTTCAGAATCCTGTTTCGCCTCTATCTGGTAACGATCGTTTCCTACAGCGCGGCGATCTATCTGGTGCCGGATCTGGTGGTGATGGCGTTCAAGCAGCGATTCGTCACCTACAACCTCGACTATTCCCGTGGCCTGCAATCGTTGATCACCAAGCAGTTTCGCGCGGTGCCGCAGGATCAGTGGCCGGCACTGGCGGCGTCGATGGACAAGGATTTCCAGCCGCTGCACATCGTGCTCGCCCGTATCGATGACCCCGGCTTCACCGCCATCGAGCAAGAGCGTCTGCGGCGTGGCGAGAACATGGTGCGGGTGGGCGACTGGGGCTGGCGCACGCTGGCGGTCACGCCACTTAACGACGAAATGGCGGTGCAGATGGTGGTGCCGCCGGATCCGATGGACGTGAACCTGTTGTACTGGAGCATCAACGTGCTGATCGGCGCGAGTCTGCTGGCGTGCCTGTTGCTCTGGTTTCGTCCGCACTGGCGCGACCTGGAACGCCTCAAGGGAACCGCCGAACGTTTCGGCAAGGGCCATTTGAGCGAGCGCACGCAAATTGGCCCAAGCTCCAACATCGGCAGCCTGGCCAACGTGTTCGACACCATGGCCGGCGACATCGAAAACCTGCTCAACCAGCAGCGGGACCTGCTCAACGCCGTGTCCCACGAATTGCGCACGCCGCTGACCCGCCTGGACTTCGGCCTGGCGCTGGCGCTGTCCGATGACTTGCCGCAAGCCAGCCGCGAACGCCTGCAAGGGCTGGTCGCGCACATCCGCGAACTGGATGAGCTGGTGCTGGAGTTGCTGTCCTACAGTCGCCTGCAGAATCCGGCGAAGTTGCCGGAGCAGGTCGAAGTGTCGCTGGACGAGTTCATCGACAGCATTCTGGGCAGCGTCGACGAAGAGCTGGAATCTCCGGAAATCGTCATCGATGTGCTGCTGCACAATCAGCTGGAACGTTTCACCCTCGACCCACGCCTGACGGCCCGTGCGATTCAAAACTTGCTGCGCAACGCCATGCGCTACTGCGAAAAACGCATTCAGATTGGCGTGCAGGTTTGTCCGAAGGGCTGTGAGATCTGGGTGGATGATGACGGGATCGGCATTCCGGAAGACGAGCGGGAGCGGATTTTCGAGCCGTTCTATCGACTGGATCGCAGCCGTGACCGGGCGACCGGCGGGTTTGGTCTGGGACTGGCCATCAGCCGTCGGGCGCTGGAGGCCCAGGGCGGGACGTTGACGGTGGAGGGTTCGCCGTTGGGTGGGGCGCGGTTCAGGCTATGGCTGCCAACCCCGGCGTGGCCGGGTCCTTGACCGTGACTCGTAGCGTTACCCTCGAACACATGAATGCTGGCTGCGAGTCGGACTTGTTGCAGTTGAGAAAAGTGCGACTGTAAAGGGTGTTGAATTGCGCCGCGATGGCCGGGCCGCTGAGTACTTGCGCGCCGTTGACATTGATCGTATCGGCCGGCGGAGTCGCCACTTTTGCGCAACCGACCAGCAGAGCCAACAGTAGTAAGTTGATTATCTTGTACATGACCGGATCACCGGCCCGTGTAAACGGGCCGGTGAGTGATTGGCGTTGTTGCTGAAGATGAGTCTTCCTAGAGGAAGACCTTCAAATACGGCGAAAAAATGATGGGGTCCGTGCTACCCGTACGCCTGATGGAATAGTTGAAATAGCCGGTTTTGCCTGGGTTGCTGCTCACCCAGCCTTGCGGAACCCTGAAGTCCATGTAGGAACCCTGGACGTAAGGGATCTCTTGGCTGTCGAGACGTGTCTGACCATCGATGGTTAATGAAATACGTGCCGTGTATTGCGCTTCGAGGGGATTTGGGGCGTAAAGCCTGAGGTTCTCTCTGGCAGCGTTGATCGTGGGTACGCCACAGAGGTGCTTCTGTCGGGTGATGTTGACGTCGAGGTCTTTGGAGGGAATCTCGGGTACTGTGTTCGGCAAAATGACGGTGTAAGAGAATTGGATCTTGTTGGCGATGGCGTCGATTATCACTCGACGCGGGATTGAAAACGTCAATTTTTGCCCGGCTGAAGAAACTGTCTGAGTCTCGCTGCCGTAAGTTTCCGCGCGTCCGATGCAATAGACTCTGACTTTCTGTCCTGCGTTGGAACCCGTGTATTGCACTTCTACGGTGGCGTGGGTGTTCTGATAAAAATCCTTCTCGAAATTCAAGAGCGTACCGTTCGCTTCCTTCGCTTCCAGCACTTTGGGGGGGAGAAGATCGAGGGCAGGCAGTTTCACCTGCACATCGATGTTGGTGGTTGCCGACCAGATCGCCAGCGGGCCCGATGTGTTGCCGAGACTGTCAGTCGCCCGGAAACGAATGGCGAACTGTTTATTGTCCTGCCAGAAATCCTTGGCGAAGAGCTTTATGACCACTTGGCCAAGTAGCGCCTGTGCTGCGGTCACTTTATGCGGATAGGGCCGACCGTCCAGGTCAAGGTTGATGTCGTCGCCTTCTCGCATGTAGGCGTAGCGCAGTGTGACATCGACGCCGTTTGCAGCCTCTGTTGGACCTACGCTCAAGTGGGATACTGAAAGAGTCAGATTCGGATTGTTCCCGGAACCTGGCACTTCTCCTCCCGGGCGTGGTATGTGGACGAGCGTCAACAGTTCAGTTGAATCCGTTCCTCCGGGCTGGACTTGGTTAGTGACCCGCACCACCAGCGTGTTGATGCCATCATTGAAAAAGGCTTTAGGCACGTCATGGAAGAAAGTCCTGCCGTCTTCCCCCGTTTGGATGGTTTTCATGAATAGGGGAGCGCCCTTGTTGATGATCAACCATCCACTATCGTTCACCGCCTGATTGTCCCAGGGAATAATCTCAAGGCGCAGCAAATCGCCGGGCGCGGAGAAGAGTGCAAGCGGTACGCCGTAGTGTGGTTTCACGTTGGGGTCGGGGTAGTAAATGGGGTTCTGAACTCCCCCGACAACTTTGGCGGGATAAACCACAAACGGACTGTTCATATTCTGCACCCCGGTATTCGAGATAGTGGCTGCGTGAGCTGCAGCGGGTACCGTCATCAAACACCGCCCATCCGCGCCTGGCTACTGTCAGATCTGACAGGTAAACCCCGAAAAAATCAGCCGTTCGTCGTAATCTTCCCGTTGCAGACCGGTTGACACGTCCTGGGTTTGTCGTACGCCCCGACGCTGAACCGGCCATGATCGACCTCCGCGGTATCGCTACTCTACGAGGGCAATCAGATGGACGACGTACAGCAACTGGGCGAAATGCTTCGCCACCGAATTTCCTCGCGCAACAGTTACAGAGCCTCATCCCCCGCGACCGGGGTCAGTCCAGAGCGTGGGAACGATCAGTGCGCTGGGCGGGAACGGGCGTCATCAGAGCAGTTCAGTCGACTGGATCAGCCCGACCCCGGCCACCTGCATCCGCTCGATCGCCGCCGCCAGTGATCCATTCAAATCAATCGCCCGGCACGCATCCAGCACCACAAACGCATTGAACCCCGCCGCCCGTGCATCCAGCGCGGAGAACATCACGCAGAAATCCAGCGCCAGGCCGACCATGTACACCGTGTCGATCCCGCGTTCCTTCAGATAACCGGCCAGACCCGTGGTCGTGACGCGATCCGCTTCCAGAAACGCCGAATAGCTGTCGATGTCCGGGTTGCAGCCCTTGCGGATGATCAATTGCGCATGGGGCAGATCAAGTCCCGAATGAAACTCGGCACCGCGTGAGCCCTGAATGCAATGGTCCGGCCACAGAGTCTGCTCGCCATATGGCAGTTGAATCACGTCATACGGCTGGCGGCCAGGATGGCTGGACGCAAACGAAGCATGTCCGGCCGGGTGCCAGTCCTGGGCAATGACCACTTGCGTGAACTGCCCGGCGAGCCGGTTGATCAGCGGAACAATCACATCACCTTCCGGCACGGCCAACTGGCCGCCGGGAATGAAGTCGTTCTGCACGTCGATGACCAGCAGGGCTGAGCGTGGCGAAATCGGCATAAATACGTCCTTCTTGGAAAATCACCCGGGCAGCATAGTGACAAAATTCTTTAAACGTTCAGCCGGTTCTTAAACATTTTCGCCATGTCTTCCAGCTCGGAAGCCGGGTGATGGCCGATCAGCATCCAGGCATGTTCGCGTTCGGTCCAGTACACCACGTTCATCCCGTGCCGGCGTTCATGTGCCAGTGGCTGGCTGCCGCTGTTGGTACGGGTGATGCACAGCGCCAGCGGGCCGTGGGCGGCGTCGAGCCAGGTCATCTGGGCGATGGGCACGCCGTCGTATTCAAGCAGCTGCGCGCGTTTGAACTGCGCGCCGGGCAGTCTCAGTTTCGCCGGCGACAGGTTCACGCCCAGTCGCGCATCGACGGTTCGCAGCTGCGCCAGTTGCGAGGCTTCATCAGTGGGCAGATGTTCGAGGGTCTGCGGCACATACAGCGCCATGTAATCGCCCACCAGCTCGCGCCAGTTGTGCGATTGCTGTGTCTGCCAGGCCAGAAGCAAACGGTCCGCCGCAACGGCCGCGAGCGCCACGCCCGCTGCCGCTGCGCCGATGAACCAGCGCCGGCTGAGACCGGGCTTCTGCGGTGACGGCGCGGCATCGAGCCGGGCCTGCAAACGGTCAAGCGGCGCCTGTTGCGCCAGTTCGTCGTAGGCGGCCTTGAACGGCAGGTTGCTGCGGCTCAGCCATTGCACCCGCAAACTCAGCAGCGGGTCGTCGGCGATGAGGGCGTCGAGCTGGCTGCGCTGTTCGCGATCCAGTTCATCGTCCAGATACGCCACCAGTTGCTCGTCGGAAGGCGTATTCATTTTCATTGCCGGTCTCCTGCGGGGGTGTTCGGTACCGCTTGCAGCGGCGGGTATTCGGCCAGCTTCAGGCGCGCGGTGGCCAGGCGGCTCATGACTGTGCCGATCGGCACTTGCAGGATCTCGGCGACTTCGCGGTAGGACAGGCCTTCGACGTAGGCGAGATAGACGGTCTCGCGCTGGGTTTCCGGCAGCGCATCGACGCGGCGGATCACCTGCGCGGCCATCACATGAGTCTGCGCGGCGTATTCGCCATCGAAGGTCAGCTGACTTTCGGCATCCGCCACACCCTGGCCCTGGCGCACCCGGCGGGCGCGCACTTCGTTGAGCCAGATCGAATGCAGAATGCTCAGCAGCCAGCGATCCATGCGCGTGCCGGCCACGTACTGGCTCGAACGCTCGAGCGCGCGCGCGCAGGTGGCTTGCACCAGATCCTCGGCCACGTGCCGATTGCGCGACAGCAGCAAGCCGTAACGCCACAGGCGCGCCAGGTGTTGCCCGAGTTCGGCTCTGAAGGCCTGATCGCTGAAAATGTTCGCCTCCGCGTGTCGTGTCAGGTTTTCGATGAATCGTTGATGGCTTGGGCCAGGTCCCGGTATTCCTCGCAGGTCGTGCCGCAGATCGTCTGGATGTGCTGCAACTGTTCCTGCGCCAGATCGACGCGGCCCTTGATGACGTAAGCCTCGCCCAGGTATTCGCGGACCTGCGCGTACTGCGGATCAAGCTTCACCGATTGCAGGTAATAACCGATGCCTTCGTCGGTGCGCCCCAGTTTGCGCGTCGCGTAACCGCGATAGTTGAGAGCCTTGGCGGTGTTCGGTTGTTCCAGCGTATCGAGCAGGGCCAGGGCTTCTTCGTAACGGCCGGCCTTGGCCAGGCGGTAGGCGTAATCGGTCCGGTCGGCGTCGGGCACCAGATGGCTGGTCTGCATCACGCACTTCTGCGTTTTGGTGTCGAACACCTGGCCTTTGGGGCAGTTGGGTTTCTGTACCGGTGCCTCTTCATCGCCATTGGCGAAGGCGAGGGGGCTCGCGAAAACGGCGGCTACCAGCAACGGGGCGGCGAACATAACGGAACGGATAGTCATGGGCAAGGCTCCACAAGGGGTCATGTTTCACTTTGAACACCGCAGGGTGAACATTTATTCATTGGTTTGTCAGGCTTTGTTAAAGGAACGCCGTTTTTCCGGCGCTATGCTGGTCAGCGTTCGTCGTCGATCTGCAGTTCTACCATGGGAGTTTGGCCATGAAAGATCAGGTTCACCACTCGGCCGCCAGCGGTTACAAAACCGCCGCCGACACCTACGTCAAAGGCCGGCCCGACTACCCGTCGGCCGTCAGCGAATGGCTGACCGGCACTCTGGGCCTCGATGCCCACAAGACTGTTATCGACCTCGGCGCCGGCACCGGCAAGTTCACCGGACGGCTGGTGGCGACCGGCGCCCAGGTGATTGCCGTAGAGCCGGTGGCGCAGATGCTGGAAAAACTGTCGGTGGCCTGGCCGCAAGTGCTGGCCGTCAGCGGCACAGCAACGGATTTGCCGCTGCCCGACGCCTCGGTGGATGCCGTGGTGTGCGCGCAAGCCTTTCACTGGTTTGCCCGTACCGAAGCCCTGGATGAAATCGCCCGGGTCCTCAAGCCGGGTGGCAAGCTGGGCCTGATCTGGAACCTGCGCGACACCCGGATCGACTGGGTGCCCAGACTGGATGCCATCGTCAACGCGCTGGAAGGCGACACGCCACGCTTCTACACCGGCGAATGGCGCAAAGCCTTTCCCCATCCGGCGTTCGGGCCGTTGCAGGCGCAGCATTTCCAGCACGGGCATACCGGCGCGCCGGAAGATGTGATTTTCAACCGAGTGCGCTCCACCAGTTTCATTGCCGCGCTGAGCGATCAGCAGCGCGCGAAGATCGACGAGCAAATTGCTGAACTGATTGCCGGCGAGCCGCAGCTGCGGGGCAGGGAGATAGTGACGGTGCCTTACGAGACCGCCGCCTTCGTCGCGGTGAAGAACGGCTAGAGTCCCGCATTTGGCCGAACCGCCGTGCTGATGCCTTGTTATAGTTCGGGCCTCATTTTCAGCCCGGTAAAGGATTTCTGCCATGACTCAATACACCGCCTTCAGCGTCGAACTGGCCGACAACATCGCTCATGTGCAGATCAATCGTCCGGAAAAGATCAACTCGATGAACGCCGCGTTCTGGAGTGAAATCGTCGAGGTGTTCCAGTGGATCGACGACACCGACGAAGTGCGGGTGGTGGTGCTCAGTGGTGCCGGCAAGCACTTTTCCTCGGGCATCGACCTGATGATGCTGGCCGGCGTGGCCAATGAGCTGGGCAAGGATGTCGGCCGCAATGCACGTCTGCTGCGTAAAAAAATCCTGACCCTGCAAGCCTCGTTCAATGCGGTCGACAATTGCCGCAAGCCGGTACTCGCGGCGATCCAGGGTTATTGCCTGGGCGGCGCCATCGACCTGATCGCCGCCTGCGACATGCGCTACGCCGCCGAAGACGCGCAATTCTCGATCAAGGAAATCGACATCGGCATGGCGGCGGACGTCGGCACCCTGCAACGGTTGCCACGGATCATCGGTGACGGCATGCTGCGTGAGCTGGCTTACACCGGTCGCACCTTTGGCGCCGAAGAAGCGCGCAGCATCGGTCTGGTCAATCGCGTCTACAGCGACAAGGACAGCCTGATCGAAGGCGTGATGGAGATTGCCCGGGACATCGCCGGCAAGTCGCCGATCGCGATCACCGGCACCAAGGAAATGATCAGCTACATGCGCGACCATCGCATCGACGACGGTCTCGAGTACGTTGCCACCTGGAACGCCGCCATGTTGCAATCCACCGACTTGCGCGTGGCCATGGCCGCCCATATGAGCAAACAGAAACCCGAATTTCTGGATTGAGAAACCATGACATCTCGCTGGACCACTGCAGTATTGGACACCGATCAACCCGGCGGCTGGGCCGTGGCGCGCAGCCCCGAGGGTTTCCTGTTCGATGACAACGGCGCGCTGTTCCCCCGGGAATGGCTCAAGCGCCAGGACTTATCGATCCTGGCCGAGCACGGTATCGGTCATCTCGATGGCGAACCGGTGTATCTGCTGGAACTGCACAGCACCAGCGAGGTGCCGGGGTGCAACTGGAAAGGCCTGCGGGCGTTCATGCTCGACGGCGATCACACGATCTACAAAGTGCTGGGTTACGCGGCGCAAATCGGGACCTGGGCCCGTGAGCACCGGTTCTGCGGCAATTGCGGTCAGGCCATGACCCAGGTGCCACGGGAGCGGGCGATGTATTGCCAGCCCTGCGACTTGCGCAGTTATCCGCGGATTTCCCCGAGCATGATCGTGCTGGTGACCCGGGGCGATGAAGTGCTGCTGGCGCGCTCACCGCGTTTCGTCACCGGGGTCTACAGTACGCTGGCCGGGTTTGCCGAACCGGGGGAATCGGCCGAGGATTGCCTGATTCGCGAAGTGCGCGAGGAAGTGCAGATCGAGGTGAAGAACATTCAGTACATGGGCAGCCAGTGCTGGCCGTTCCCGCACTCGATGATGCTCGGCTTCCATGCTGAATACGCCGGTGGCGAGATTGTCTGCCAGGAAGACGAGATCGAAGACGCCCAGTGGTTCAACGTGCACGACCTGCCGCCGTTGCCGGCGTCCAAATCGATTGCCCGTTACCTGATCGACGTCTACGTGGCGCGGCGCTTAGGCCACGCTGAACCAGTGCTGCCAGGCTAGGCGCACGGTCAACCCCAACACCACGGTGATGAACACCGGACGAATGAACTTGGCGCCGCCGCTGATCGCGGTGCGCGCCCCGAAGAATGCGCCGACCATCACCGACAGGCCCATGCTCAGGCCGATGATCCAGTCCACCTGCCCGGAAAACACGAACACCGACAGCGCGGCAATGTTGCTGACGAAGTTCATGCTGCGCGCCACGCCGCTGGCCTTGACCAGATCGATCGGGTACAGCAGCAGGCTGCTGACGGTCCAGAACGCGCCAGTGCCGGGGCCGGCCACGCCGTCGTAGAAACCGAGGCTGAAGCCCTGGGTCGATTGCCACTTTTTCTTGATCGGTGCGTCGCTGTCCAGCGGCGCTTTCGGCGTGCCGCCAAACAACAGGTACAGGCCGCAGGCGAAGACGATCACCGGCAGCATTTTGTTCAGCCATTCCGCCGGCAGATAGTGGGCGACGATGGCGCCGGTCAGCGCGCCAACCAGGGTGCCGACGATGGCATGCATCCACTGCCGGGGATGAAACAGCTTGCGCCGATAGAAGGTGAAACTGGCAGTGGCCGAACCGAAGGTCGAACTCAACTTGTTGGTGCCCAGCACCAGGTGCGGAGGCAGGCCGGCGGTGAGCAGCGCAGGCGTGGTCAACAGTCCGCCACCACCGGCGATGGCGTCGATGAATCCGGCAATGAAAGCGACAAGGGCCAGAACGGCCAGGGTGGTGAGGTCAACGCTGAGTTCGAAAGGCATGGAATCGGCTTATTCGGCAGGGCGCAGAGCAGGGCTGCGGGGAGGGCAGTCATGTTACTCATTTCCAGGTGTTGCGGCGACCCATATGGCCCTATCGCGAGCAGGCTCGCTCCCACATTGGAATGCATTCCCACTGTGGGAGCGAGCCTGCTCGCGATAGCTTGGGTCCAGCCACTTCAAATCCCAACTGTTGCCCACCCAACACGCTAACAACAAATCAACCTCTCTCAGTGCATGCCGATTGCCGGAAGCCCCAATAAAACCGGTCTTCAGGGGCTGGCACGCTTGCTGCTCTGGCTTACTCACCTTCATCAACTGTCCCGAGGACACGCCAATGAGTCAGCAAGCCGTGAAATTTGCCTACTGGGTACCGAACGTCAGCGGTGGGCTGGTGGTCAGCAAGATCGAGCAACGCACCGATTGGGGCATCGACTACAACCGCAAGCTGGCGCAACTGGCCGAGGCGGCGGGTTTCGAATACGCCCTGACGCAAATCCGCTTCACTGCGGGCTACGGCGCTGAGTTCCAGCATGAATCGGTTGCCTTCAGCCATGCGCTGCTCGCGGCCACCAGCAAACTCAAAGTCATCGCCGCCATTCTGCCCGGGCCGTGGCAACCGGCGCTGGCGGCCAAACAGTTGGCGACCATCGATCAACTCACCAATGGCCGGATCGCGGTGAACATCGTCAGCGGCTGGTTCAAGGGCGAGTTCCAGGCGATTGGCGAGCATTGGCTGGAGCACGACGAGCGCTACCGTCGCTCGGAAGAGTTTATCCGTTCGCTGCGAGGGATCTGGAGTCAGGACAATTTCACCTTCCGTGGCGATTTCTATCGCTTCGACAACTACAGCCTCAAGCCGAAACCGCTGGGCCGGCCGGAAATCTTTCAGGGCGGCAGTTCTCGTGCCGCGCGGGACATGGCGGCACGGGTGTCGGACTGGTATTTCACCAATGGCAACAGCGTCGAGGGCATCAAGGCGCAGGTCGACGATATTCGCGCCAAAGCGGCGGCGAACCAGCATTCGGTGAAAGTCGGGGTAAATGCTTTTGTGATCGCCCGGGATACCGAGGAAGAAGCCAAAGCAGTGCTGGCGCAGATCATCGATCAGGCGGACCCGGAAGCGGTGAATGCCTTCGGCGATGCGGCGAAACAGGCGGGCAGAGCGTCGCCGGAAGGTGAGGGTAACTGGGCCAAATCGACCTTTGAAGATCTGGTGCAGTACAACGACGGTTTCAAGACCAACCTGATCGGTACGCCACAGCAGATTGCCGAACGGATCGTGGCGTTGAAAGCGGTGGGGGTGGACCTGGTATTGGCGGGATTCCTGCACTTTCAGGAAGAGGTGGAGTATTTCGGCCAGCGGGTGTTGCCGTTGGTGCGGGAACTGGAAGCCAAAGCGCAATCGATCCAGACCGCTGAAGTTGCTTGAAAATCCCTCCTGCACACTATGCAGGAGGGATCGGCTATTTAATTACAGACCCAACTCGGACAACCCCGGATGATCATCCGGGCGGCGACCCAGCGGCCAGTGGAACTTGCGTTCGCTTTCCTTGATCGGCATGTCGTTGATGCAGGCGTAGCGCTGGAACATCAGGCCGTGCTCGTCAAATTCCCAGTTCTCGTTGCCGTAGGAACGGAACCAGTTGCCCGAGTCGTCGTGCCACTCGTAGGCGTAGCGCACGGCGATGCGGGTGTCGGAGTAGGCCCAGAGCTCCTTGATCAGGCGGTAATCCAGTTCCTTGGCCCATTTGCGGGTCAGGAAACCCTTGGCTTCTTCGCGGTTGTTAGCGAATTCGGCGCGGTTGCGCCATTTGGTGTCCAGGGTGTAGGCCAGCGACACGCGCTCCGGGTCGCGGGAGTTCCAGCCATCCTCGGCCAGACGAACTTTTTCAATGGCTGATTCACGGTTGAACGGTGGCAATGGCGGACGAACTTCGGCTGCAGTAGACATGTTTGTCTCCCGATCTGTTAACAGTTAAACAACTTGTCAGGCTTATTAAGGCGTTACAGGTCCAATAACTTTCGCGCCATGCATTGCGCATTATCGGCGGCACTGTGATCACCCATCACAAGCGCTACGGTAATGGCGCCGTCAATCAGGATCAGCAACTGTTTGGCCAGCAGTTGCGGGTCCTCGGCCCCATGTTCGGTACACAGCTCGCACAGGTAGTCGAGCAGTTTCTGTTTGTGGTCTTTGGCGACCTGGCGAACCGGATCCTCGGGATCGCCGGTCTCGCCACTGGTATTGATGAAGGCACAGCCCCGGAAGCCTTCCGAGGCGAACCAGCCCTTGAGCACGGTGAACAGGTTGAGCAGGCGGTCGGCCGGGGTCTCGGCCTGATCGACGGCGCTTCTGTACCAGTGCATCCAGCGCACGTCGCGGCGTTGCAGGGCGGCGACGGTCAGCTCCTCCTTGTTGGCGAAGTAGCGGTAGATACTCTTTCTGGAAACGCCGGCGGTTTTCACCAGAAGATCCATGCCGGTGGCGGCGATGCCACTTTTGTAGATCAACTTTTCGGTGACATCCAGAATGATGTCTCGGGTCGTGTCGTTGCGTGTGATTTCGTTCATGTGGTGAACAGTAGAACGATCGTTCTCCTTGGTCAAGCGGATATTTCTTTTATCTGGAAGATAGCGATCGCCAGCAGGCTGGCTCCCACAGAAAAATGCATTTCAGCCGAGGGAACCTGGCGGCTGGTGATGAAGTCATTACAGACACTCACAAGACCCGAAGGAGTTGATGGTGTAAGCTCTCGGGTTCTTCGGATTCGACCCATTGCGAGCCCTATGCCGTTGCTTTTCAAACGCTCTCTGCTGCCCAAACTGCGCAGCTTTCCGCTGACCGCCGAGGCCGTGACGATCCTGCCCGGCGCCGCCGATTTCCGTCGTTGCCTGCTGGAGAAAATCGCCCAGGCGACCCAGCGCATCTACCTCGTCGCGCTTTATCTGCAAAACGATGAAGCCGGCCAGGAAATCCTCGATGCCTTGCACGCCGCCAAACTCAAGCGTCCCGAGCTTGAAATCGCGGTGGTCGTCGACTGGCTGCGGGCCCAGCGCGGCTTGATCGGCGCCGGCAAACAGCCGGGCAACTCGGCGTGGTATCAGGAGATGACCCGCACCCACCAGAGCGTGGTGCCGGTCTACGGCGTGCCGGTGCAGACCCGCGAGCTGTTCGGCGTGCTGCACCTCAAAGGCTTCGTGATCGACGATTGCGTGGTCTACAGCGGTGCGAGCCTGAACAACGTCTACCTGCACAAATTCGACAAGTACCGTTTCGACCGTTATCACGTGTTGCAAAGCCGCGAACTGGCGGACTCGATGCACCATCTGGTCAAGCACGGCCTGATCGAATCGAAAGCGGTGCATCGCCTCGACCTGCCGAACCTGCCGACCACCCGCAGCCTGCGCAACGACATCGGCGACCTGCGCAGCCGCCTCAAATACGCGGCGTACGACACCAGTGCCGGCAGCACGGCGCACACTGGCCTGTCGGTCAGCCCGTTGCTGGGTGTGGGCAAGAACAATCCGCTGAACCGGGTGATTCTCGAGCTGATCGCCAGCGCCCAGAAGCAACTGACCATCTGCACGCCGTACTTCAACCTGCCGCTGGGGGTGATCCGCGAGATCAACCGCGCACTGGCGCGCGGCGTGAAGATCGACATCGTGGTCGGCGACAAGACTGCCAACGACTTCTACATCCCGCCGAGCGAGCCGTTCAAGGTGATCGCCGCGCTGCCGTATCTGTACGAGATCAGCCTGCGCCGCTTCGCCAAGCGGCATCAGCGCAACATCGACAGCGGCCAGTTGAACCTGCACCTGTGGCGTGAAGGCGACAACAGCTATCACCTCAAGGGCATGTGGATCGACCAGCGCTACACGTTGCTGACCGGCAATAATCTGAACCCGCGGGCGTTCCGTCTCGATCTGGAAAACGCCTTGCTGATCGATGACCCGAAAGGCGAGTGGCTGGAGCCGCGCCGTCTTGAGCTGGAAAACATCTTCGAACACACCACGCGGATCGAGCGATTCCAGGACCTGGAAGCCTTGCCGGACTACCCGGCGGGCGTGGCCAAGTTCCTCAAGCGTGTGAGTCGGGTGCGGGTCGAGCGGCTGCTGTATCGCATTCTCTAGGATCCGAAATTTTCGGCGCTGCTAAAAATACCTTCGCGAGCAAGCCCGCTCCCACACAGGGTCTTTGTTGAACACAAAATTGTGCTCAGCGAAGATCCAGTGTGGGAGCGGGCTTGCTCGCGAAAGGGGTAGAACAGGCGCTACACGTCTCAGTTCAAACCCAATTTCCCACGCAACGTCGACAGGTCTTCAGCCAGGGTATTGACCGGGCCGACCAGCGCCTTGCGGTCGTTGTCCTTCACCTTGTCGTAAGTCTCGAAACCACCGTCCCTGGTCTTGTACTTGGCCAGGATCTTGTCCACGGTGGCGAAGTTCTTGTCGACTTTGGCGACGAAGGCTTTGTCCTGTTTCTCGATCTGCGGACGGAACAGGTCGACGATTTTCTTCGCGCCGTCGATATTGCCCTGGAAGTCGTAGAGGTCGGTGTGGCTGTAACGGTCTTCTTCACCGGAGATCTTGGTCGCGGCAACTTCTTCGAGCAGTGCAGCGGCGCCGCCGACGACTTTCTCCGGCGGGAAGGTCAGGCCGGCGACGCGGGTTTGCAGGTCCTTCACGTCCTTGTTCAGGCCATCCGCCAGGGCGTCGAGATCCTTGGTGCTCTTTTCCGAGAACAGCGAGTACTCGATGCGGTGGAAACCGGTGAAGTCTTCGGCTTTTACGCCTTGCTCGTGGTCGTCGACGCGGGAGTCGATGGACGCGTCGAGGTCACTGAACAGCTCGGCGATCGGCTCGATCGACTCGTAATAAACGCGGGTCGGTGCGTAGAGCTTCTGCGCGGTGGCCAGGTCGCCTTTTTTCACCGCGTCGGTGAACTGCTGGGTGTGGCTGGCCAGTTCATCCAATTGTTCGGTGACGTAGATCTTGTAGTCCGACACCGGCCCCACCAGATCCAGAGGCGCGGTCGCGGCCAACGCCGACAGCGGGGTGTTGAGCAAACCAAGGGTCAGCAATAACGCGAGTGGCGTCTTTTTCATGGGGGCGGCTCCTGTTGAATGCTATGCAGTTGTTTTTGGTTGAGTAGCGTTGAGCAGCGAGCGACCGATGAAGTCCTTGTCGCCCGTGACACCCGGCAGGGTGAAGAAGTAACCGCCGCCGACCGGCTTGAGGTATTCCTCCAGCGGCTCGCCATTGAGGCGGGTCTGCACGGTGATGAAGCCTTTTTCCAGATCGGCCTGATAGCAAATGAACAAAAGACCCATGTCGAGCTGGCCGTTCTTGTTCACGCCGTTGGAGTAGTTGAACGGCCGGCGCAGGATCAGGTTGGCCTGGCTCGCGGCGGTGCGCGGATTGGCCAGGCGAATGTGCGCGTCGAGCTTGGTCAGCTTGCCTTCCGGATCCTTGCTGTAATCCGGGACTTCGGTCTCATGGCTGGCGCCCATCGGCGCGCCGGTGGTTTTGACTCGGCCGATGATGCTTTCCTGTTCCTGCAACGGCGTGCGGTCCCAGCGTTCGACAAAGTTGCGGATGATCCGCACCGCCTGATAACTGCCGTGGGTGGCCCAGGCCGGTTCGTCGCTGCCCGGTTGCACCCAGACGATGCGGTCCATGGCCTTGCCGTCGTTGGAATCCGGGTTGGCCGAACCGTCGCGGAAACCCAGGAAGTTACGCGCCGATTGCGCCGGCACACCGGGCTTGGCCGGCGCTTGCGGCGGCACGCTGCCTTCCTGTTTCCAGCGCACCAGCAGCAGGTCCGGCAGGTTCTTCACGATGTCGCGCAGGGCGTGGATGTTGGTGTCGGCGGTGTTGGAGCAGAACTGCAGGCTCAGGTCGCCGTGGCAGCAATCGGCTTCCAGCGCATCGTTGGGGAAACCGACCATGCGCACCAGACGCTTGGGTTTGGCGGACGCGAGGCCGAAACGCTCATCGAACAACGATTCGCCGACGGACACGGTGATGGTCAGGTTGTCCGGTGTCACCACCGGGCCGAGGATGCCGGAATCCGGTGGCGGCAACTTCGGATCGATCTGCGCCACCGGGCCGCCCTTCATCAGGAATGCGATGCGCTCGTTGAGAGTGCGGAACAGACGCTCCAGGTCTTCACGGTCGCTGGCCAGCACATCGAACGACACCAGCATGCCGGCCGCCGGACGCGGGGTGACGATGCCAGTCTGGTGCACGCCATGGAAATCGTGGTGATCCTGGGTCTTGTCGCTGCTCGGCGCTTCGGTGACTTGCGCAGGGGCGGCGGCCATCGCCGGGCAGCTCAGGGCAGTACCGGCCAGTGCGACGCCGGCGGCGCCCATGCCCATCAGTACGCGGCGACGCTGCAGGTTGAAGTGTTCGGAATCGTTCATCGGTATTCGTCTTCTGCTTACAGGCCGGAGAGGCCGAGGGCGGGATCAATGGCGTCGAGGGCGTCGGCCAGGGCCTTGGCCTTGTCGGCGATCTGCTTGCGTTGCTCACCGTTGACGGTGTCGTAACTGGCGTAGCCGTCCTTGACCTTGAAGCCGTTCAGCGTGGTATCGAAATCAGCCAGTGCGCCGTCGATTTTCGGTAGCAGGTCGGCGGCGGATTTGCTCAGCAGCGGGCGCAGCAATTCGACGACTTTGTGCGCGGTTTCCTGATTGGCTGCGAAGCCGTTGAGATCGCTGTGACTGTAGCGTTCCTCTTCGCCGCTGGCGGCGCGCACGTCGGCGAGGGTGTTGAGGTTGCGCACGACGATTTCCACCAGTTGCTCCGGCGGCAGGGATTGGGCCAGCAGCTGTTGTTTGAGCGTGGTGACGTTGTCGAGCAAGCCTTGGGCAATCAGTGTCAGCCCTTCGAGTTTGCGTTGCTGGAACAGCGCGTATTCGAGGCGGTGGAAACCGACGAAGGCCGGATCCAGCTCGCGTTTTTCGAAGTAATCGGCGCGGGCGTTGATGCTGTTGTCCAGTTCCGCCAGGCGTTGTGCGGCCGGGGCCAGACGCTGGTACGCGGCGCGGGCCGGCAAATACAACGCCTGGGCCTGGGCCAGATCGCCGCTGTCGATGGCTTGATTCAGCGCCGTCACGGCTTTGATCAGCGCGCTGCTCTGGCTGGCCAGGTAGACGCGGAACTCCGACAGCGGCCCGACGAAGGCAACCATCGACGGCTTGGCCTTGGCGGCGGCATCGGAGGCGGCGGTCGGCGTCACGTGCAGGGTGCCGCGCGGGTTGCTCAGCAGGCCGCAGGTGATGGCGTAGTCGCCGGGTTGCAGGTTGGCGTTGATCACCTGGCTCAGGCCCGGCGCGATGTTCTCGCGCTCTTCGATCACCAGCACGCCGTCGAGAATTTCCCACTCCACCGCCCGGTCGGAGCGATTGACGATGCGGAAACTGGCGCGGCCGGCCGGCACCGTCAGGGCGTTCGGTTCGCAACTGTGCGGATGGATGTTGACCACCACTTCGTCACGGTTGTGCTGACGTTTGGCGGCGGCCAGTTTCGAGGCGTAGTAGAACAGGCCACCGGCGGCGATCATCACAATCACCGAACCGGCCACCGCCCAGCGCAAGGCGCGGGGAGGCGAGGCCTGAGGAGTATTAGGCTTTGACATGAAGGCCCTTATTGGCTGGAAACGGAAGACGATTGGGCAGCGGGTTTGGGTGCCGGCATGAAGAACATGACCAGCGCCACCAGCAGATAAATCAGGTACGCGCCGAGGGTGCTGACGGTCGGTGCATCCTGATAACCGAACATGCCGGCCAGCACCGAGCCCAGCGGGCCGTCCATCGGCAGCGTCGCGCTGAAGTCGAAGAGCACGGTTTGCAGGTGGTTCCACACCCCGGCTTCATGCAGGGCCTGCACCGAGTTGGCGAGAATCCCGGCGGCGACCACGAGGATGAACAGCCCGGTCCAGCGGAAGAACGCCGATAGATTCAAACGCATGCTGCCGCTGTAGATCAGGAAGCCGACGACGATCGCCAGAATCAGGCCGAGCAGGGCGCCGATCGGCGCGGCCGGGCCTTCGCTCTGCTGGAACACGGCGAGCAGGAAGAACACGGTTTCCAGGCCTTCCCGGGCCACGGCGAAAAACACCATGGCGATCAGCGCGATGACCTGATGCTTCGACGCGGTCAGCGCATGATCGAGGGAGGCTTGCAGTGAATGCTTGATCGAACGCGCCACTTTGCGCATCCAGAACACCATCGAACTGAGAATGCCCACAGCGACAAGGCCGACCACGCCTTCGAACAGTTCCTGCTGCTTTTGCGGGAATTCGGCACTGACCAGCTCCAGGCCACCGCCGACCAGCAACGCCAGCGCAGCAGCGAGAAACACGCCGATCCACACCGCCGGCATCCACTGGCCACGGCCGGTCTGTTGCAGGTAACTGGCGATGATGCCAACGATCAGCGCGGCTTCGATGCCTTCGCGCAACATGATCAAAAAGGGAACGAGCATTCGGCGGTCACTGTGTAACGAAATGAGGTTACAAGTTGTAACATAATGAAAGTCATTCTCACATGGCATTCATTGACATTTAGCTGAACCTCAGCTGAACGAGTCTGAACATCCACGCCGCCCAGCCAGCTGCGCTAAGATGCCCGCCACTCGAACAACAACAGGGCTCAGAGCGCGTTCCATGTCGGAAAAAGACACCATCGCCATTCAACTGGTGCGCGAAGCACTGCTGCAAAGTTGTGCCCCGGGCGTGGCCACGGAAGAAGTCTTGAGCAAGGTCGGGATCGATCCGGCGTTGCTGCCCACCGATGACGCCCGTGTGCCGGCCAGCCAGTACGCGCGGTTGTGGCGCCTGTTGGCGCGGCGCGGCGATGACGAGTTCTTCGGCATGGACCCGCGCAAGCTGAAATCCGGCAGCCTCGAATTCCTCTGCCGCAGCGCAATGGCCCAGCCGAACCTGGCGGCCGGGCTGAGCAGCGGTTTGAATTTCCTGTCGTTGATGCTTGAACGCCTGCCGGCGCAACTGGTGCACCAGCAGAGTCTGGCGGAGATCGTGCTGCTGGAAGACGATTCGGAACCGCGCCGTGCCTTCACCTATTTCACTTATTGGATGATCGTCCACGGCGTGGCGTGCTGGCTGGCGGGGCGGCGGATTCCGATCCTGGCCATCGAGCTGCGCTGCCCGGTGCCGGATTTCTGCGATGACTATCGGGTGATGTTCTCGGAAAACCTGCGTTTCGACCGGCCGCGCACGCGGATGATCTTCGCCGCTGATGTGCTGGATCTGCCGATCAAGCGCAGCGCCGAGGAGTTGAAGCGCTTCCTGGCCCATGCCCCGGCCAACATTCTGGTGAAGTACCGCGACCCGGAAAGCCTCGCCAGCCGGATCAAGCAGGATCTGCGGCAGCTGCCCGCCGAACAGTGGCCTGAAACCGACGCACTGGCCCAGCAACTGTGCATGTCGGCCTCGACCCTGCGCCGGCGTCTGGCTGAAGAAGGGCAGACGTATCAGGGGTTGAAGGACAGCGTGCGCAAAGAGCTGGCGATCACCTGGCTGGCGGAGCCTTCGATCAGTTTTGCCGAGATCGCCACGCGGCTGGGCTTTGCCGATGCGAGCTCGTTCTACAAGGCGTTTCGCAAGTGGTCGGGAACTAATCCGGGGCACTATCGCAGCTTGATCCTCAACGAAGCGTCCTGACCCACACCTCCCACCATTGATTCTCGTTCCCACGCTCGGCGTGGGAGCGATCAAAGTCCGGAATCTTGGCCAAACCAGTCATCCACTTTGAGGGCTTTGACCATTGCCGCAGCCGGCGTGCGGCGCGAGTATTCCTCTGTTGTTTACGGTTCCCCAACCTAATAAGAACAGAGGGATTCTGGCAATGCGCGATTACTTGTCTGCCACCGCACAGTTTGATTATCAGCACACCGTGGACGCCGCACTCAGCGGCACGCTCGAGGCGCTCAACGCTTGCGTCGAATGTTGTGACCGCCACGCCTTGCCGGGGCGCATCGCCCTGTTCTGGGAAGGCCGCGATGGCAGCAGTGCGACGTACACCTTCAGCGACCTGCAGGACAAAGCCGCGCGTTTTGCCAATTTCCTTCTCGCCCAGGGCGTGCAGAAGGGCGACAAGGTCGCCGGCCTGCTGCCGCGCAATATCGAATTGCTGATCACCGTGTTCGCCACCTGGCGCATCGGCGCGGTGTATCAACCGCTGTTCACCGCGTTCGGCCCCAAAGCCCTCGAACATCGCCTGAACAGCTCCGGCGCCAAAGTGGTGGTCACCGATGCCGCCAACCGGCCGAAACTCAGCGAAGTCGCCGATTGCCCGACACTGGTCACCGTCGGCGGCCCGAAAGGCCAGGGCATCGTCCGTGGCGATTTCAGTTTCTGGGCCGAGTTGCCCAACCATTCCAGTGTCTGCGAACCGCTGATGCTGACCGGCGAAGACCCGTTCCTGCTGATGTTCACCTCGGGCACCACCGGCCCGTCGAAAGCGCTGTCGGTGCCGCTCAAGGCCATCGTGGCGTTCCAGAGCTACACCCGCGATGCCGTGGACCTGCGCCCGGAAGATGCGTTCTGGAACGTCGCCGATCCGGGCTGGGCCTACGGCATCTATTTTGGTGTGACCGGCCCGTTGTCGATGGGCCACCCGATCACGTTCTACGATGGCCCGTTTACCCTCGAAAGCACCTGCCGGGTGATCAACAAGTACGGGATCACCAACCTCACCGGTTCGCCCACGGCGTATCGCCTGCTGATTGCCGGTGGCGATGAGTTCGCCAGGTCGATCAAGGGCAAGCTGCGCATCGTCAGCAGCGCCGGGGAGCCGTTGAACCCGGAAGTGATCCGCTGGTTCGCCGACAACCTCGGCGTGGTCATCCACGATCACTACGGCCAGACCGAACTGGGCATGGTCCTGTGCAACCACCACGGCCTCGAACACCCGATCCACCTCGGTGCCGCCGGTTTCGCTTCGCCGGGCCATCGCATCGTGGTGCTCGACGAGCAGAACAATGAACTCGGCGTCGGCCAGCCCGGCATCCTCGCCATCGACCGCACGCAGTCGCCGATGTGCTGGTTCGCCGGCTATGAAGGCGTGCCGACCAAGGCCTTCGTCGGCGATTACTACCTGAGCGGCGACACCGTCGAGTGGAACCCGGACGGCAGCATCAGCTTCGTCGGCCGCAGCGATGACGTCATCACCACTTCCGGCTACCGGGTCGGCCCATTCGACGTGGAAAGCGCACTGATCGAACACCCGGCCGTGGTCGAAGCGGCAGTGGTCGGCAAGCCCGATCCGGAGCGCACCGAACTGGTCAAAGCCTTCGTCGTGCTCAACCCGCAATACCGCGCCGAACCAGCGCTGGCCGAAGAATTGCGCCAACACGTGCGCAAGCGTCTGGCCGCGCACTCGTACCCCCGTGAAATCGAATTTGTCAGCGAGTTGCCGAAAACCCCGAGCGGCAAATTGCAGCGCTTTATCTTGCGCAACCAGGAAATCGCCAAGGCTCAAGAGGCCGCGGCGCACACCGTTTCAGCTTGAATCAGGAAGTCAGTCATGCAGATCGAGAACAAGGTTTTTATCGTCACCGGCGGCGCGTCCGGCCTGGGTGCCGCTACCGCTGAATTGCTGGTGAACGCCGGCGGCAAAGTGATGCTGGTGGACATGAACGCCGATGCCGTCTTTGCCCAGGCTCAGCGCCTCGGCGCGCAAAGCGTGGTGGCCGACATCAGCAACGAAGCCGCCGCCGAAGCCGCCGTGCAGGCGACCGTTAAAGCCTTCGGCAGCCTGAATGGTCTGGTGAATTGCGCCGGCATCGTTCGCGGCGAGAAGATCCTCGGCAAGAACGGCCCGCACGCCTTGTCCAGCTTCGCTCAGGTGATCAACGTCAACCTGATCGGCAGCTTTAACATGCTGCGTCTGGCAGCGGCAGCGATTGCCGAAAGCGAAGCCAACGCCGACGGCGAGCGTGGTGTGATCATCAACACCGCGTCGGTTGCGGCGTTCGACGGCCAGATCGGCCAGGCCGCGTATTCCGCGTCCAAAGGCGCCATCGCCAGCCTGACCTTACCCGCCGCCCGTGAGCTGGCGCGCTTCGGCATCCGGGTGATGACCATCGCCCCGGGCATTTTCGAAACCCCGATGATGGCCGGCATGACCCCGGAAGTGCGCGACTCGCTGGCCGCCGGCGTACCGTTCCCGCCGCGTCTGGGCAAACCTGCCGAATACGCCGCGCTGGTGCGGCATATCATTGAAAACAGCATGCTCAACGGTGAGGTGATCCGTCTCGACGGTGCCTTGCGCATGGCCGCCAAGTAAGGAGGATTTCCCATGACTATCTCCAATGATCCGATTGTCATCGTCAGCGCCGTCCGCACCCCGATGGGCGGTTTTCAGGGCGAACTGAAAAGCCTGACCGCGCCACAACTCGGCGCGGCGGCGATCAAGGCTGCGGTTGAACGCGCCGGTGTCGCCACCGATGCGGTCGATGAAGTGTTGTTCGGCTGCGTATTGCCTGCCGGTCTCGGTCAGGCACCTGCGCGTCAGGCTGCGCTGGGCGCCGGGCTGGACAAATCCACCCGCTGCACCACGGTCAACAAGATGTGCGGCTCGGGCATGGAGACCACCATTCTGGCTCACGACATGCTGCTGGCCGGCAGTGCCGATGTGGTGATCGCCGGTGGCATGGAAAGCATGTCCAACGCGCCGTACCTGCTGGACCGCGCCCGTGCCGGTTACCGCATGGGCCACGGCCGGGTGCTGGATTCGATGTTCCTCGACGGCCTCGAAGACGCCTACGACAAGGGTCGTCTGATGGGCACCTTCGCCGAGGATTGCGCCGAAACCAACGACTTCAGCCGCGAGGCTCAGGACGCTTTCGCCATCGCCTCGACCACCCGCGCCCAGCAGGCGATCCAGGACGGCAGCTTCAAGGCCGAGATCGTTCCGCTGACCGTGACCGTCGGCAAAGAACAAGTGATCATCAGCAACGACGAGCAGCCACCGAAGGCCAAACTGGACAAGATCGCTTCGCTGAAACCGGCGTTCCGCGAGGGCGGTACGGTAACTGCGGCCAACTCCAGCTCGATCTCCGACGGCGCTGCTGCGCTGGTGCTGATGCGCCAGTCGCAAGCGCAGAAACAGGGTCTGAAACCACTGGCGGTGATTCACGGCCACGCAGCCTTCGCTGATACCCCGGGCCTGTTCCCGGTGGCGCCGATTGGTGCGATCAAGAAGCTGATGAAGAAAACCGGCTGGTCGCTGGATCAGGTCGATCTGTTCGAGGTCAACGAAGCCTTCGCCGTAGTCGGCATGGCGGCGATGACGCACCTGGAAATTCCTCACGCCAAGCTGAATATCCACGGCGGCGCCTGCGCGTTGGGTCATCCGATCGGTGCGTCCGGCGCGCGGATTCTGGTGACCTTGCTCTCGGCCCTGCGCCAGAAAGGCCTGAAACGCGGCGTTGCGGCGATCTGTATCGGTGGCGGTGAGGCCACGGCGATGGCCGTGGAATGCCTCTACTAAAGCTCGCGCATCTCGAATTGTGGGGGCGGGCTTGCTCGCGAAAGCGTCCTATCAGCCAACACTCACTGTGCTGATCCACCGCTTTCGCGAGCAAGCCCGCTCCCACAGGGGATAGACGGTGCCAATGAATAAGGATTCACCATGATTCCCAATGACGACCAACAACAAATCCGCGACATGGCCCGGCAGTTTGCCGAGGAACGGCTCAAACCGTTCGCCGCCGAGTGGGATCGCGAACACCGCTTCCCGAAAGAAGCCATCGGCGAAATGGCCGGGCTGGGCTTCTTCGGCATGCTGGTGCCGGAGCAGTGGGGCGGTTGCGACACCGGCTACCTGGCCTACGCCATGGCCCTGGAAGAAATCGCTGCCGGCGACGGCGCATGCTCGACGATCATGAGCGTGCACAACTCGGTGGGGTGCGTGCCGATCCTCAAGTTCGGCAACGACGACCAGCGCGAGCGCTTCCTCAAACCGCTGGCCAGCGGCGAGATGCTCGGAGCCTTCGCGCTGACCGAACCCCAGGCCGGTTCCGACGCCAGCAGCCTGAAAACCCGTGCACGGCTGGAAGGCGATCACTACGTGCTCAACGGCTGCAAACAGTTCATCACTTCCGGGCAGAACGCCGGGGTCGTGATCGTGTTTGCGGTCACCGACTCGAGTGCCGGCAAACGCGGGATCAGCGCGTTCATCGTGCCGACCGACTCGCCGGGCTACAAAGTTGCCCGCATCGAAGACAAGCTCGGCCAGCACGCCTCGGACACCTGCCAGATTCTGTTCGAAGACGTGAAAGTGCCGGTGGCCAACCGGTTGGGCGAGGAGGGCGAGGGCTACAAGATCGCCCTGGCCAACCTCGAAGGTGGCCGTGTCGGTATCGCTTCGCAATCGGTGGGCATGGCCCGCGCCGCGTTCGAAGCGGCGCGCGATTACGCCCGCGAACGCGACACCTTCGGCAAGCCGATCATCGAGCATCAGGCCGTGGCCTTCCGTCTGGCGGACATGGCGACTCAGATCGCCGTGGCGCGGCAGATGGTGCATTACGCCGCCGCCCTGCGCGACAGCGGTCAGCCGGCGCTGGTGGAAGCGTCGATGGCCAAACTGTTCGCCTCGGAAATGGCCGAGAAGGTCTGCTCCATGGCATTGCAAACCCTCGGCGGTTACGGTTACCTCAGCGACTTCCCGCTGGAGCGCATCTACCGCGACGTGCGGGTCTGCCAGATCTACGAAGGCACCAGCGACATTCAGCGCATGGTCATTTCGCGCAATCTTTGAGAAGGAATCTGCACATGAGTTACGAAACGATTTTGCTGGAAACCCATGGCCGCGTCGGCCTGATCACCCTTAATCGCCCGCAGGCGCTGAATGCCCTCAACGCGCAACTGGTCAGCGAAGTGAACCGCGCGCTCGATGGTTTTGAAGCCGACGCGAATATTGGCTGCATCGTCATCACCGGCTCGACCAAAGCCTTTGCCGCCGGCGCCGACATCAAGGAAATGGCTGATCTGACCTACCCGCAGATCTACATGGACGACCTGTTCAGCGACAGCGACCGCGTAGCCAACCGGCGCAAGCCGATCATCGCCGCAGTCAACGGTTTTGCCCTGGGCGGCGGCTGTGAACTGGCGCTGATGTGCGACTTCATCCTGGCCGGCGACAATGCCAAATTCGGCCAGCCGGAAATCAACCTCGGCGTGCTGCCGGGCATGGGCGGCACCCAGCGCCTGACGCGCGCGGTGGGCAAGGCCAAGGCCATGGAAATGTGCCTGAGCGGCCGCATGATCGACGCGGTGGAAGCCGAGCGCTGCGGCATCGTTGCGCGGATCGTGCCGAGTGCCGAATTGCTGGACGAAGCGCTGAAAGTCGCCGCAGTGATCGCCAGCAAATCGCTGCCGATTACGATGATGGTCAAGGAAAGCGTGAATCGTGCGTTCGAAGTGAACCTGACTGAAGGCGTGCGTTTCGAGCGTCGGGTGTTCCATGCGGCGTTTGCGACGCAGGATCAGAAGGAAGGGATGGCGGCGTTTGTGGCCAAGCGGCCTGCCGAGTTCCAGGGCAAGTAACGCGGCGCTTCCATCGCCAGCAGGCTGGCTCCCACATTGGATCTGTGATTACACAAATCCCTGTGGCAGCCAGCCTGCTGGCGATGCTTTTAGAGCTGGTAGTTCTTCAACTCCCGAGCAATCACCATTCGCTGTATCTCGCTCGACCCCTCATAAATCTGGGTAATCCGCGCATCCCGGTAGTACTTCTCAACCGGGTAATCCTCCAGATACCCATACCCGCCATGAATCTGAATCGCTGACGAACACACCTTCTCGGCCATTTCCGACGCAAACAGCTTGGCCTGCGAAGCCTCCGACAGACACGGTTTGCCCGCCGTGCGCAGCCGCGCCGCGTGCAGGATCATCAAGCGGGCCGCGTTGATCTGCATCTGCATGTCCGCCAGCAGGTTGGCGATGCTCTGGTGCTCGACAATCGCCTTGCCAAACTGCACCCGATCACGGGCATAACCCAGCGCCGCCTCGAACGCCGCACGGGCGATGCCCAATGCTTGCGCGGCAATACCGATGCGTCCGCCTTCAAGGTTGGAAAGGGCAATTGCCAAACCTTTACCGCGTTCACCCAGCAGATTGGCTTCAGGAATGCTGCAATTGTTCAGCGTCACTGCGCAGGTATCGGAAGCACGAATGCCCATCTTGTGTTCGGTGCGATCAACGATGAACCCCGGCGTATCGGTTGGCACCAGAAACGCCGAGATGCCACGCTTGCCCAGATCCGGATCGGTCACCGCAAACACGATCGCCAGTTTCGCCCGCTTGCCGTTGCTGACAAATTGCTTGGCGCCGTTGATCACCCATTGCCCGTCGCGCAGTTCGGCGCGGGTGCGCAGGTTGTGCGCCTCGGAGCCGGCCTGGGGTTCGGTCAGGCAGAAGCAGCCGATCACCGCGCCGCTGGCCAGATCCGCCAGCCAGGTCTGTTTCTGTTCTTCGCTGCCGTAGTTGAGCACCGGGCCGCAGCCTACCGAGTTGTGGATGCTCATGAACGCGCCGGTGGCGCCGTCACCGGCAGAAATCTCTTCCACTGCCAGCGCATAGGCCACGTAGTCGACGTACGTGCCGCCCCATTCTTCCGGCACCACCATGCCCAGCAGGCCGAGTTCGCCCATCTTCGCCACCAGACCGTCATCGATCCAGCCGGCCTTTTCCCAGGCTTGTGCGTGGGGCGCGATTTCGCCGCGGGCAAAGTCCCGGGCCATGTCGCGGATCATGACCTGGTCTTCAGTCAATTCGAGATCGTGCATGGCTCAGCTCCCGCTCTCTGCGAAACCGTGGAAGAAACTTGCGACCTGTTCGGCGTGCAGCGCGGCCAGGGTCGGCGGATTCCAGCGTGGTGATTTGTCTTTGTCGATCAGCAGGGCGCGCACGCCTTCGATCAGGTCGCCACGTTCGAACCACTGGCGATCCAGATGCAGTTCGAGGGCGAAGCACTGTTCCAGGCTCAGATGGCGGCCGCGACGGAGCATTTCCAGGGTCACACCCATGGCCAGCGGCGAGCGGGTTTCCAGCAGGTCGGCGGTGGTGGTTGCCCATTCGTGGCTGTCGGCGACGGTCACGGCGCGCAGTTGCTCGACGATGCTCGGCACGTCCGGCAACGCAAAGAAGTGGTCGATGGCCGGGCGCAAGGCTTCAAGCGGCGCATCCGGCAGGGTTTGCACGGCGTGGCGGGCTAACAGGTTTTGCAGATCCTTGAGCGGCGTGTCGTGCCATTCCAGGTGATCGAGTTGTTCGTCGAGGATGCCGAGTTTGCTGCTCTCCAGATACCAGTCGGCCAGGCCGCAATACAGCGCATCTGCTGCACGGATCTGCACGCCGCTGACGCCCAGGTAAATCCCCAGCTCGCCGGGTATCCGTGGCAGGAAATAACTGCCACCGACATCCGGGAAGTACCCGATCGCCACTTCCGGCATCGCCAGACGGCTCTTCTCGGTGACCACCCGCAGATCGGCGCCTTGCACCAGCCCCATGCCGCCGCCGAGAACGAAACCGTCCATCAGCGCCAGCACCGGTTTGCGGTAGTGGTGGATCGTCAGGTCGAGGGCGTATTCCTCGACGAAGAAATCTTCGTGCAGCGTGTCGCCGCTTTTGAAACTCTCGTAGAGCGAGCGAATGTCGCCACCGGCGCAGAAGGCTTTCTCGCCGGCACCGCGCAGCACCACCGCGTGGATATCGGTATCGGCGGCCCAGGCGTCCAGGTGCCGCTGGAGCTGGCGCACCATGTCGAGGGTCAGGGCATTGAGGCCGGCGGGGCGGTTGAGGGTCAGATGACCGATGTGATTGCGAACCTCGGCCAGCACTTCGTGCGGCGTGGCATCCATGGACGAAGTCCGCGGGGATGAAGCCTGAGCAGTCATCACTAACTCCCTGCTTTTATTGTCTTTATTCGAGAAGCTCGCGCGCGAGCGTTAGCGGATCGTAACAGTGCAAATTTGCCGTGTACAACGGGGATATGTGCATGGGCTGTCTGCATTTTTGCCTTGTCTGGAAAGCTGCTTGCAGGCGTTGATTCCAGTCCCTGCCGTCATTCGCCGCGAAGCTGTGCTTGAAGGGTCCGGGCGCAAAGCAACAGGGCGCGCCTGGCCTCTTCATGGGCGGCGGGGTAGTTCATGAAACCGTGACGCATCCCCGAAAACTCTTTGTGTTCGACAGTGACACCTGCTGCTCGCAATCGCCTCGCGTAGGCACGGCCTTCATCCCGCAGAACGTCAAGTCCGCAGGTGATGATCAACGTCCGGGGCAATCCACGCAGCGAGTCACTGAGCAGGGGCGACAGCCGTCTGTCCACGCGCGATGTACCGGGCGGCAGGTAGTGACCGAGGTACCATTCGATCATGTCTGTGGTCAGTCCATGTCCTTGCCCGAATTTCGTGTGGGAGCGGCGGCGTGTGTGGCAATCGAGCAAAGGGTAAAGCAGCAACTGAGAGCAGATACCTGGCTTGTCACATTCAGCGTCGCGCTGGCTGATGACGGCGGCCATCCCGCCTCCTGAACCACCTCCTGCGACTGCAATGCTTGAAATATCCAGTCCGCAATCAACGCCTTGCCGTGTCACCCACTTGAAAGCTGTCCAGCAGTCTTCCAGAGCTGCCGGAAACAAGTGTTCCGGAGGGCGGGCGTAATGAACGGCGACCACGGCGCAACCAGCCCACTCACACATCAACCGGCAGAATCCGTCATGCGTGTCCAGGTCTCCCGTGACCCACCCCCCGCCATGAAAGAAAACCAGCACGGGAAATGGCCTCTTGCCGGGCGGCGTGTAGAGGCGCAGCGGCAGTGACCGGCCATGGCTTTGAATCGCCAGGTCATGAACGCAGGTGACTTGCGCCTCACGCAACGCCGTTCTGGCGTCCTCTACAGTCAACGAGGTTTCATCCATGGCCGCAGCTCCTGCCCGAACGGGCCTCTGCCTCGATCTCGATAACGTACTCAGGGCTGACCAGTCGAGAGACTTCCAGCAACATTGTCGTCGGTGGATGCCCTTCGAAAAACGCTTTGTGCGCCCGCGCGATTTCTGGCAAGTGATCCATATTGGTGGTGTACATGCGCGTGGCAATGATGCGGGTACGATCCTCACCCAGTTGCTTCAGCGCCTGTTCGATGATTTTCAGACATCGCCGTGTCTGGGCGTACGCATCGCCAGGTTTGAAGGGCTTGCCGTTTTTGCGAAATGCCACCGTCCCTCCGACCAGAATAGTGTTGCCAGCCTTCACGGCTCTGCAGTAACCGGCGAGGCGTTCCCAAGGTGCTCCGGAATAAACACGTTTGAATTTCATGACTCAGGCTCCTGTGCCCAGATCGACTGGAAGTGTCTTCAAACCCCGGAATTGCAGGTTGCTGTTGCGCCACGTAGCAGGCCGGTGCGTGATGAGATGCAAGTCGGGGAAGCGTTGCAACAGCGAGGTGAATACGATCTTGGCCTCTAGCCTGAATAGCACCGTGCCCAAGCAAAAATGTTCGCCTCTTCCAAACGTCAGGTGATCGCACTTTGGGCGACGAATATTGAACTTGTCGGGATTGGGGAATTTTGTCGGATCACGATTGGCTGAGGCTCGTATCAAGTAAGCCAGCTGCCCCTTTTTCATCGTGACGTTGTCAATGGTGACGTCCTCCATGAGCACCCTGTGGCTCAAGGAGCCGGCAGGGTCGAAGCGCAGCATTTCTTCAATGAATGAGTCGATCAGTGTCGGGTCAGCCTTCAGGGCCTTGAGTTGTTCGGGATGCTTTAGCAAATGCAACAGGCCGAGACACAGTTGGTCTGCACTGGTGGTGTAACCCGCAACCAGAATGAACACGATCTGTGCCAGCACTTCATCAACACTGGCGGCGCTGTTCTGGCCACTCTCCAGTACCCGACTCACGAGGTCATCTCTGGGTTGCCTGCGCCGCTCTTCAATGAGCTCAGCGAAAAAGGCGTACATTTCCTTGATGCCTTCCAGGGCCTGATCCGGCCCCTGATCCGCATCCTGGCTGCCGCCGAGAAACATGACAATGTCTCGCGTCCAGCGTCGAAGCTTTAGCGCGTCATCCTCCTCCATGCCGTAAAGCCAAGCCAGAATCAGGGCTGGAATCCGGTCAAAAAGCCTGGCTTTCAAATCGGTCTGTCCGCGCAGCCTCGACAGTTCGCGATCAGTGATGTCTTGAATGATTGTCCGCAAGGATTCGATGGAGCGGGGTGTAAAGGCATTGCCCAGCAATTGACGACTGGCCTTGTGAACTGCGCCATCCTGGGAATACATCCATCGGGACGCCAGTTTGATGAATTCG
Source organism: Pseudomonas sp. B16(2017) (assembly GCF_002113205.1). Classification (NCBI taxonomy): domain Bacteria; kingdom Pseudomonadati; phylum Pseudomonadota; class Gammaproteobacteria; order Pseudomonadales; family Pseudomonadaceae; genus Pseudomonas; species Pseudomonas sp. B16(2017). The sequence continues at coordinate 243,436 of NZ_NEKA01000004.1, read as the reverse complement.
GTCAGATGCGTGCGTTTGTTTTCAGGCACCCGCGCGTCGATCAGTTGTTGCATGCGGTTTGACGAAAAACGCCGGGCGTCAGCTTGTGCAGCGAAAACATCGCAATGACGCGTCAGAAACCACGCCTGCAAGTGTTCGCACCAGTAGACCGGTTGATGTTCCCGCAGCCAGGCATACGCCCGGTAAGGGTTGCGAATCGTATTGCGGTTCGAGAAATCCGGCTCCCTTTCGTACAGCGGTTTCGTGAAGTGTTTTATGTAGTCTTTTTTGTCGATGGGGGCACTGACCAGCTCTGACGGTGGTTTGAGCAGCTTGTTTATCAAGCTCAGTCGAGCTTCGGTGGCGTTCTGCTCCAGCTCGGTGTTGGCAGCGAGCCCCCATTGGTAAAGTTTCGGGGAAAAGACGTGGACGATGTCCTCGAATATCTCGGATGACACAAGCCTATTGCGTTTACCTTCGTCGATTATCAGATCCAGCGCTCGAGCGTAGGTGAGCGCTACAGCCTGACAATGGGAAAAATCACCGGCACGGCGGCACTCATCAACAATTGAAGATTCAATTTGCTGTGCGATGTTGTCAGAGGCAGACCGCGGCCGGTTTATCGCGTCCCGGGCAACCTGACAGCACAGGACATTGTTATCACCAGCAAAGGTGGTGCTGATCTCGTGATCCATGCACAAGGTGACGATCTGGTTGTGATGGTGAAAACCCTGCGAACCACAAAGCTCTCTGCATGCCCTCATGACCTCCAGACCCAGCCACGTGCCGACAATTTTGACGATGGCGGCAAGAATATGCAGTTCTGTCCGTCTGGCCGGCTGATGCCAGTACGCTTCGAACCGCGACAGCACCGCCCGCTCCAGCATCTTCAGGGCCAGCACCTTGAGTTGTTCGACATACAGGCGTTGTTGGAACAGTGCCTTGGTCAGAAGAGACTGGCTGCCTTCGTTACCCTTGAGCAAACGATTCAAGCCGAAACGATACGTCAGGTAAACACACATACTGGCGCCACCACGAGCGGCAGCAATAAGGAAAAGGCGTTCCTGGATGAATGTCTGCATCGCGCTTTTCAAGCGTTCTTTTGGCGGGATGTCGCTGCTGAAATCACCTTGCGCAGAGAACCTGGCATAGCGTTGCATCAGCGCGCCCAGCGGCAACTTCATTTTGCTAAAGCGGATGCCGGCGACTTGATTGGCGTGGATCCCGCCCTTGGGATCGCAAGTGGTAATCCTGACGCCTGGCAAAAGCGGGCCATTTTCTTCCTCGCGAATTCGCACGCGGAACCAGTGCAACCCCTCATCCACACCTTTGACCATCAGACGCCCCAGTACCATGACCACCACTGCTGCGTGCAGGGCGTTGCCGATCCAGAACTTGCAGGACTGTGCAGTGGGCGAGTTCAGAATCAGACAATGTTTGTGAGGGGCATGGGTGATTGTGGTTTGCAGGTTGCCAACATCGGAGCCGCTGGCGATCTCCGTGCAGCCAAAAGCGTAAACCGCATCCAGCTGACAGATCTCCTGTTGATACTGCGCGATCTGGTTCTGACTGCCATGGGCAAAAAAAGCGTCACCGGCAATGAAGTGGTCGACGATGCAGGCAATCAGTGAATAGTCCCAGGCGCCAATAAGCGCTGCACGTTCAAGCATCAACCGGAATTCAGACTGACGGGGTTGGCCCAGCCACATGGCATTAGTCATGAGCCCGTTACCGATGATCGCGCGCATACGATCGATATTCAGATCCATATATTCGCGCAGAGACGCGCGATGGCGCTTCTCGGGGTCGAACAAGGGCGTTTGCAGCAACTTCAGCAGTGGGTCGCTCATGAAACGTTCCTCTCGCAGATTTCGAAACCATGGATTCGAAAACCACCAGATTCGCGGAGCTGGCGAAAACACGCTGGCCCGCCAGTGAAAAGCGGGGCATCCGGGCGGACTGCAGGTTACGCGGGAACTGCGATGTTTGAGGAAAGTAACGGTTCAGTCAAAGCGCAAAGCCAGCTCGCTTCTCAACAACGTTGAGCGTTCTTCCATAGCCAGACTACCGATGTCATCGCTACTGGACATTACTGCGGGCCAGACTTCCAAGTGAAAAGCAGACAGATCTGTGCGGTACAAGGTTGAAAGGTAGACGTTGGCCATGTCTTGGCAAGGGCGCCCGACAACCTTCGGTCGGATCACGTCTTACCGGCGTCCACTCAGCACTTCACCAATACTCCGCCGTTTGGCATGCAACTCACTGGCATGAATCAACTGTTCCAGATCCTCCGGCGTGACATCGATGAACGCCTCCATATCGGCCAGTGCCAGTTTCAGATCTTCGGCCGTGATGGACTGAATATCCACCGGCGCCACGGCCGGCGCCGGTTCGGCGGGGCGTTTCGGGTAGCGGATGCGGGTGAGGTTGTTGTAGGCCAGTGCGGCGAGCAGCAGGCAGGCGGCGCTGAGCATCACCGGTTCCAGGGCTTTCCAGTCCATGGCGATGGTCATCGGGTCGGCCAGCACCATGGTCAACGCGACGGCGCCGGCCGGCGGGTGCAGGCAGCGCAGCCAGCACATCAGGATCAGCGCCATGCCTGCCGCGAGGCACGCGCTGCCGAGGGTTCGACCGAGGACGTGGGCCACCAGCAACGCGACGACACCGGCGCACAGGTAGCCGCCGATGATCGACCATGGCTGGGCGAGGGCGCCGGAGGACACCGCGAACAGCAGCACCGCCGAGGCGCCCAGCGGGCCGATCAGGTGGTAGGCCACTTCAATGCCGAACACCTGACTGCACGCCCACACGCTGAACAACGTGCCCAGCGCCATGCCGATGGCGGCGCGGCTCCATTCGGTGGGGCGGGTGTTGATGGCGGCGGGCAACCAGCGAGCGAGCATGCAGAATCGATCCTTTGCGAAATTCAGGGCAAAAAAAAGGACTTGTCCGTAAACGCGGAAAGTCCTTCGAAGTGTTCCAACTATTGGGGGAGGAACGCGCACAGTGTGCCAAGCAATCACGATGCTGACAAATTCATATAAATGCAGTTTCAGTGCATTATTTATGCAGTAAAGCCACGCGCCGCCCACTCATGAAACACAGAATCCCGCCCATCGCCGTCAGTGCGCTGAGGGCGTAGAACATGTTCGGCGCAGGCGTATGCATCAGCAGAAAGCCGCAAATCACCGGGCTCAGCGCGCCGCCGAGGGCCGCCAGGTTCTGCGCGCCGTAATAGCTGCCGCGCAGTTCTTCCGGGGCCAAAGTGTCGACGAACAGGAATTCCGACGGGTAAATGATCATCTCGCCGAGGGTGAAGATGAACATCGCGATGCACCAGGTCACCAGGCTGTCGGCCAGGCTGAAGCCGATCAGGCCGAGGATGAACAGGCTGGTGCCGGCGGCGATCCAGTAGCGCAGTTTTTCCCGGTTGAGAAAGCGACCGATCTGGTATTGCAGCAGGATCACCGCGATGGCGTTGCAGGCGAGCAGGGCGGCCATGGTTTGTAACGCCCGTTGCGAGTCTTCGACCACCAGCAGGTATTGCGACAGGTACAGGGTGAAGCGGCCGTGAACCACGGTGCTGAGCAGACAGCCGCAGGTGAACATGATCAGCGTGCGGTCGTTTTTCAGGGTGATCAGGGTTTTCAGGAAGCTTTGCGGCTGGCCGATGGCGGCGACCGGGCTGGCATCCTTGGGAATCCCGATCATCAGGAAGATGCTGCCGAAAGCAATGCCGGCGGCAATCAGGAACGGCGCAATCGGGTACACCCCGGCGATTACCACGCCGAGCATCGGACCCGTGGCGTAGCCGATGTTGGTCAGCGTATAGCGTAGGGAAAACGCCTTGGCCCGCTGGCCCATGGGCAGGTTTTCACTGAGGATCGCCTTGGAGCCGATCAAGAACAGCGCCGAGGCGGTTTCGGTGATGACCAGGGTTGCGGTGGTCAGGTAGAGGTCTTTGGCGAAGGTCAGCAGCACGAAGCCGATGGCGCTGGAGAGCATCGCCAGAATCAGCAACCGGCGCTTCTCGAGCCGGTCGATGATGTAGCCGCCGTACAGCGCAAGCAGGGTGGCGATGAACACCGCGATGCCCAATAACAACCCGACGTCCTGTTGGTTGAGGCCGAGCTTGTTGCTCAGAAACAGCGTGAGCAACGGACTGGTGATGGCGCGGCTGACGACGATGGTCAGCGAGACGATCATCAGGCGGCGGATAACGAGCGAGTAGGTGGCCACGGAAAATCAAATGTCCTTATTCGGTTAACAGGCGCTCGAGATCGCGTACGGAATCCAGCGTTTGCAGTTGCCGCAGCTGCGCCAGTAACGGCTCAACCTTGACCGGTGGAATCACCCGCAGCGCCAGACTGAAAAACTTCTCCTCCAGCGCCGCCTCGCTCAACGGATTGCCCGGCGCGCCCAGCGGCACCTCGACACACAGACTCGCCTGACGCCCGTCGCGGGTTCGAACAATGACCAGCGGCTCGCCATCCTCCGACAGTCGCTCATCCACTTCAAGGCGAATGCGCGTCAGCCAGTGAGCGATGCGCGGATCGTTGCGTGGCTGCTCATCGTAAGCCTCGAGTCGGCAATGACCGTGCACCAGCCGCGCGGCGAGGGCGTAGGGCAGGCTCATCTGCGCAGCGGCCAGACTTTGGATGTCGCGACCGCCGCACATGTCGAGCAGAAACCCGCACAGGTGCACCTGGATGTCTTCCACCTGATCGGCGCCGACCTGCAATTGCTCCAGCAACAACCCAAGCGCATCGATGGCCGAATGGGTGCCACGGCACGCGGCATAGGGTTTGATCGAGCAGCGCGCGAGTTTCCAGACCTTTCCCAAATCGGCATCCAGCGCATCCGGTTGTGCGCTGGCCGGCGCCAGGGTCTTGAGAAAACCACCCCAGACATCCTCGAACAACACCGACGGCCCGCTGACGCCTTCGCGAGCAAAACGCGCGGCGAGCAAGCCACCCTCGGCCGCCCGGCCACTGTGTAGTTTTTTGCTCTGCGAACCGTCGTGGATGAACGCCCACAACCCGCCGCTGAAACTGCCGGCGATGCCTAGTGCCGACACGGTCTGCCCGACATCCAGCGCAAAGATCCGCGCACAGGCTGCCGCCGCGCCGAACACGCCGCAAGTGGCGGTGGAATGCCAGCCGGCGCCGTTGTGCGCCGAATAACTGCCGCAGGCTTCCAGCACCCGCCGGCCGATTTCGTAGCCGATCACCACGGCGGTGATGAACTCGCGACCGTCTACCGGCCGATCCACCAGTGACAGCGCCGCCATCACCGCCGGCAACACCACCGCGCCCGAGTGATCGCAACCGCCGGTGTCGTCCAGCTCCAGCGCATGGGCGGCGATGCCGTTGAGCAAGGCCGCATGCCCTGCGCCGACCCGCAACGATGAACCCCAGACCAACGCAGTGCCGGGTTCGGCGCCGAACACCTGTCGCGCCTGAAGCGCCACCGCACTGTCAGCCCCGGCCAGTGCTGCGCCGAAGGTGTCGAGAATGTGCCGCTTGGCTTGTTCCACCAACGCTGGCGGCAGATCTTCAAACCGCGTTTCGACGCAAAACTGCGCCAGCCGCTGCATGCGTTCGGTCATACGAGGTAGTCCCGATAATGGCGCTCATACACCGACGCCGGATGATCCTGCGCAACCGGCGCCGCCGTCTGCGCCCACCACTGCGCGACTTCGGCTCCGGTGGCGATCCACACGTCGTCATGCTGCTGAATGCCTTGCAGCAATTCGCGCAGCACACCGATGCGCCCCGGCGTGGCGATGATTTCCGGGTGCAGGCGCAGCACGTAGCACAGGCCGAAGCGGTGGAACCCGGCGAAGTCCATTTGCAGGTTGCCCAGGGTGTGGCTGTAGGAGGCGATCCGCGATTGCGCCGGCGGTACGGCCGGACTCAGGTTGAAGGCGAAGTAGGGCTCGTCTTCCAGTTCGTAATGCAGCGGCAACTCGACCACTTCGGGCGCGGTCGGGTGCAAGAACGGCAGGTCATCGCCACGCCATGATGACGACCAGAGAATGCCGTGATCTTTCAAGGCTTCGATGAAGCCCGGCGCGCCGTTGCCCGCAGGAATCCGGAAGCCGGTTGGAGGCACACCGGTCAATGTTTTCAGTGCGGCGCAGCCCTTGGCGACTTCCGCACTCTGCGCCGCCAGATCCAGCGTGTCGAAATCCTGATGGCGGTAGCCGGCGCAGGCGATTTCATGGCCGTCAGCCAGAATCGCGGCGATGTGCTGCGGGTTTTCCTCGGCGACGATGCCGGGCACGAACCAGCTGCTGCGCACCCCGAGTTCCCTGAACAGGCCGAGCATACGCTCGACGCCGCGTTGCGTGCCGTAGCGCCACACCGACAGCGTCTTGTCGCGCCCGGCGACTTCCGGGGCCTGGGTGAGAATGCCGTGGATGTCGTTGTAATCGACGGTCAGCACCACCGCGCAGCGTTTGCCGGCGGGCCAGAGGTTGTCAGCGTCAGCCATGGTGATGCTCCTTCAGCCACCAGCGGGCGACGTCGCGGCAAGTGGCGAACCACACGTCATCGCGCTGGCGCATGTGGTCGAAGAGTTTCTCCAGCAACAGGATGCGCCCCGGTTTGCCGGTGATTTTCGGGTGGAACAGGGTGGTCAGGCACAGGCCTTCGTCCATCGCGCCGTCGTACTCGCGTTGCCAGTTGTCGAGGGTCAGTTCGTAGCTGGCGGTGCGGTCGAGCCCGGACGGGAAGTTCGGTGCGCGGGTGTAGGCGAGGGAGGCGTAGTCGTCCATTTCCCAGCGGCCGGGGATTTCCACCAGCGGCGTGTCGTGGCCGGGGACATTGACCAGATACGGGCGATCGTCGCCGCGCATGCTGCTGGAATAGATGACGCCGTTGTCGGCCAGCATCGCCGGGGTTTCGGCGCGCCAGTCGCCGGACGGGGTGCGAAAACCTTCGGCGCGGATGTGCAGGTATTGCCAGAACACGTCGCGGGACTTGTTCATCACGGCCTGCTGCTGGTCCAGCGTCAGGGCGTAGAAGGATTCGTGTTTGTAGCCGTGGTAGGCGACTTCATGACCGCGCTCGACGATGGCCTGGCACTGTTTCGGCCAGTTTTCCACGACCCAGGCGGGGACGAAGAAGGTGGTCGGGATCTTGAAGGTGTCGAGCAGATCCAGCAGGCGTGGCAAGGCGCGGTAGGGGCCGTAGCCGCCAAAGCCGAAGTATTCGGGTTTGTGCCAGATCGAGTTGTTGAGCATGGCATCGCCGGTCGGGCCGTCGAGGTCGAAGGCCAGGGCGAGGCAGGCTTTGTGCTGGTCGGGCCAGGTGGGTTGCAAGGAGGACATCGATAACTCTCCAACTGTTCACGACCCCTGTGGGAGCTGGCTTGCCAGCGATGAGGCCTGTACATTCAACATTGATGTCGACTGATCGAGCGCCATCGCGGGCAAGCCCGCTCCCACAGAGGAACCAGTTACTTGCCGGCGTTGATGGTCACATCCTTGATCGCACCCAGTTCCAGATCCCACTTCTTCAGGATCGCGTTATAGCTGCCGTCATCCACCATGCTTTGCAACGCCACCTTCACCGCTTCACTCAGCTCAGGCTTTTTCTTGCTCACCCCCAGCCCGGTGAACTGCACGGAGATCGGCTGGCCGACCGTCTTGTACATGTCCTTTTCCTGGGTCTTGAGGTACGACAGGGTTTCGCTGCCCTGCATCGCCGCGTCGATACGGCTCTGGCGCAGTTGGGCGCGGGCGTCGGCCGAGCCTTCGGTGCCGATCACGTTGATCGCTGGTTTCCCGGCGGCTTCACAGTTGGCCTTGCTCCACTCGGCGATTTCCGCCGGGAACGTCGTGCGGCGGCTGGTGCCGACTTTCTTGCCGCACAGGTCGATGATCTCGTTGGTCGCTGCGTTCTTTTGCAAGGTGTAGAACTGCGGGCCGCTGGTGAAGTAGTCGACGAAGGTCACGCTGGCCTGGCGCTCGGCGGTGTCGGTCATGCCCGACAGGACCATGTCCACGCGGTCGGTGGTCAGGGCGTTGATCATTTGCTCGAAGCCGGTTTCCTGCCACTTGATCTTCACCCCGAGGCGTTCGGCCAGGGCGTTGCCCAGGTCGTAGTCAAGGCCGGTGAGCTTGTTGGTGGCCGGGTCCTTGAAATCCATCGGCGGATAGTTGGGCATGATCGCGACGACGATCTCGCCTTTTTCCTTGATGCTGGCCGGCAACTCGGCGGCCACGGCGACACCGCAAGACATGAGGGAGGTGAGTACTGCTGGAATGACGAAGTTCTTCATGGACGTTCTCTTATGAGTGTTGTGAAGGCCAAAGGGGCCTCAGGTTCGAACGGCAGAAATGAAGCTTTGGGTGCGCGGGTTTTGCGGACTTATTAGTATTTCTTCGGGGCTTCCAGCCTCCACGATCTGCCCGCCGTCCATGAACACCATGCGGTTGGAAACCTCCCGGGCGAAGCCCAGTTCATGGGTGACGACGATCATGGTCATGCCGGTCTGCGCCAGATCGCGCATCACCGACAGCACCTCACCGACCAGTTCCGGGTCGAGTGCCGAAGTGGGTTCATCGAACAGCATCAGCTTGGGTCGCATGGCCAGGGCGCGGGCAATCGCCACCCGTTGCTGCTGACCGCCCGACAACTCGATCGGGTAGCTGTTGCGTTTGTCGGCCAGGCCGACCCGGGCCAACAGTTCCAGGGCTTCTTCGTGCGCCTCCTTGGGCGAACGCTTGAGCACCTGGCACGGGCCTTCGATGATGTTTTGCAGCACGGTCATGTGCGGGAACAGGTTGAAGCGCTGGAACACCATGCCGGTGGCCAGGCGCTGGCGGGCGATCTGCGACTCGTTGAGTTCGTGCAGCTTGTGCCCGACGACGCGGTAGCCGACCAGTTCGCCGTCGACCCAGAGGCCGCCCTTGTCGATCTTTTCCAACTGGTTGACGCAGCGCAGCAGGGTGCTCTTGCCCGAGCCCGACGGGCCGATGATGCACAGCACTTCGCCTTGCTCGACCTCGATGTTGATGTCCTTGAGCGCGTGGTACTGGTCGTAATATTTGTTCAGGCTCACGGCCTTGACGATGTTTCTCATGTTCGACTCCTCAAGAACGCTTGCCGGCGCCGCGAGCGAAACGACGCTCCAGACGGCTTTGACCGAAGGACAGGACGGTGACGGTGGCCAGGTACCAGATACCGGCGACGATCAGCAGCTCCATGACCCGGGCGTTGGCGTAGTAAATGTTCTGGGCGTTGTAGAGCAGTTCCGAGTACTGGATGACGCTCGCCAGCGAGGTCATTTTCACCATGCCGATGAACTCGTTGCCGACCGGCGGAATGATGATCCGCATGGCCTGCGGCAGGATGATCCGGCGCAGCGCTTGCAGGCGCGGCATGCCGATCGACTTGGCTGCTTCGTACTGGCCGGTGTCCACGGACAGCAGGCCGGCGCGCACCACTTCAGCGGTGTAGGCGCCCTGATTGATGCTCAAGCCGAGCAGGGCGGCCACGAACGGGGTCATCAGGCTCACGGTGTCGAGTTCGAACAGGCCGGGAATGCCGATGGTGGGGAAGATCAGCGCCAGGTTGAACCACAACAGCAGTTGCAGGATCAGCGGCGTACCGCGAAACAGCCAGGTGTAGGTCACGGCCACGTAGCGCAGGATCGGGTTGGCCGACATGCGCATGATCGCGGTGATCACGCCGAACACGATGCCCAGCGCCATGGCCAGCACGGCCATGATGATCGTGTTGAACAGGCCCCACATGATCGCTTCGGAGGTGAGGAACTGGCCGATGTACGACCATTCGATCTTGCCTTCGGCGAAGGCCCGCACCAGGCCGATGATGGCGATGACGATCAGGGTGGCGAAGAAGATCCGCCCGTAATAACGCCGTGGCACGTGCTGGTACTGGGTAATGTCGAACTGGTTTTCCGCCAGTTTGCGCTCCGCCTGGAGTCGTTCTGCCTGAGTCTGGCTCATGGTGTTTCTCCGAACTGTACTTTCAAATCCACCGCATTCCACTGTGGGAGCGAGCCTGCTCGCGATTGCGGCAGCACTCTCGACATCTCTGCTGGCTGATCCATCGCCATCGCGAGCAGGCTCGCTCCTACAGGGTTTGCGTATTGGCCGTTAGAGGCGGAAGCCCTGGTAGTTTTCGGTCCACTGTTGCTGTGCGGCGAGGGCGGTTTTCAGGCGGCCGATCTGCTCGCGCACCTGTTGCGGTGCGGTGCCGCCCCAGCCGCTGCGGGCAGCGATGGCGGCCTCCAGGGTCAGGCTGTCACGCACGTCTGCCGTGAGGCGCGGGTCGATCTCGGCCAGCAGCGCCGGCGAGGCTTCCCACAGTTCGATGCCGTGTTTCTCGCAGGCCTGCACCAGCGCGCCGGTGATTTCGTGGGCTTCCTTGAACGGCACGCCGCGCACCGCCAGCCAGTCGGCGACTTCGGTGGCGAGGGTGAAACCCAGCGGTGCCTGACGCCGCAGTTCCTCGACGTTGACGGTCATGGTCGCGACCATCCCGGCCATGGCCGGCAGTACCAGCAGCAGGGTGTCGACGCTGTCGAGCACGCCGTTCTTGTCTTCGCTCAAGTCGCGGTTGTAGGACAGCGGCAGAGATTTGAGCGTCGACAGCAGGCCGGTCAGGTTGCCGATCAGACGGCCAGCCTTGCCCCGGGCCAGTTCGGCGATGTCGGGGTTTTTCTTCTGCGGCATGATCGAGCTGCCGGTGGCGTAGGCGTCGTCCAGATCGACCCAGCGGAACTGGCGCGACGACCACAGGCAGAACTCTTCGGCCAGACGCGAGATGTTGATCCCGAGCATGCTGGCGATGAATAGGAATTCGGCGACGTGATCGCGGCTGGCCACGGCGTCGATGGAGTTTTCGCAGACCCCGGTGTAGCCCATTTCCCTGGCCGATTGCTGCGGCTGGCGAGCGATCGCGGAACCGGCCATGGCTGCTGCGCCGAGGGGCGACAGCGAGGTGCGCGCGTCCCAATCCACCAGGCGTTGCACGTCACGCAACATCGATTGCGCGTGGGCCAGCAGGTGATGGGCGAACACGATCGGTTGCGCCTGCTGCAAGTGAGTGAAACCCGGGCAGATGCTTTCGACGTGCTGCTCGGCCTGATCCACCAGCGCCGTTTGCAGGGCCAGCACTTCCACGGCCAGGGTGCGGACATGATCACGCAGGAACAGGCGCAGGTCGTTGGCGGTCTGGTCGTTGCGCGAACGGCCGGCGCGCAGCTTGCCGCCCAGTGCGCCGAGGCGTTCGGTCAGCAGGCGTTCGATGAAGGTGTGAACGTCTTCGTCGTCCAGGGTCGGGGCGATGCGCCCGGCGGCGAAATCGGCACCGATGCCGTCCAGGGCTTCGATCATCGTGCGGGTTTCCTGCTCGTCGAGCAGGCCGGCACGTTGCAGTTCCCCGGCGTGGGCCTTGGAGCCGGCCAGATCGTACGGCGTCAGGCGGAAATAGCGCTCGGGGCAACGGGACAGGGCCGCCAGGGCTGCGGACGGGCCGCTTTTGAAACGGGCACCCCAGAGACGGTCGGTGGTTTGAGACATTTGTTGTTTTCCTCGTCGGTAACGCGAACTGAAATCGGTGTGCCGGGCCCTGAAAAATCGTGCCGGCCAATTAGTGGACAGAAGCGGCAGACAGAATCAGGCCAAAGCAGTTTTCAAGAGGGCAGTTGCAAGAGACAAGAGCTGATCGAAGTGTCAGCTTTTAATGTTTGGCGATCAGTGAGTTGGCACTGATGTTCGGGATTTTCTGGCGGTTGCCAAGGCTGGTTTTCTGTGATCATTATTATTAGCCGGCGATGTTTTTGTTGTTGGACACAGATTGTTGAACATTGCGCCAGAGGTAAATCAGCATTATGGAAACCCCACTTTCCAATTCCGGAAACCCACCGGTCAAAACCGCTCACCGGGCACCTTTGGCCCTCAGCGGACTGGATTTCAAACTGCTCAAGGTGTTCAAGGCGGTGGTCGAGGCCGGCGGCTTCAGCGCGGCGCAAAACGAGCTGAATGTGGGCCTGGCCGCGATCAGCAAACAGATCTCCGACCTGGAAATCCGCATCGGCATGCGCCTGTGCACCCGTGGCCGCGAGGGGTTTCACCTGACCGAAGAAGGGCGTCTGGTGTATCAGGCGTCGATTGATCTGTTTGCTTCGGTCGACAACTTTCGTGACCGGCTTAGTTCGGCGCAGAACGAACTTATCGGCGATCTCGGAGTGGGGGTGATCGACAATACGATTAGCGACGATAATTCACCGTTAGTTGCCGCGCTTAGAAAGATAAATGAGCATTCACCGAAAGTAAGGTTTCAACTTCAGGCGACCCAGCTGGATGAAGTGGAAAGAGGCGTGGTGGAAGGTCGCTTAGTTGCTGGAATAGTCCCGGTTTATCAAAAGCGCGAAGAGTTCGATTATTACCCGCTCTATGAAGAACGCTCGCAGGCTTACTGCGCCGTCGGCCATCCGTTGTTCGAGATGCCGACGGAGCAGATGGGCGGCAACGTGCTGCAGGATTACGAGTGCATCAACCACCGCTACGCGATCCATCGCGACAAGCTCAACTTCGCCCGCTACGACAGTTTTTCCGCCTCGGCGACCCAGGTCGAAGCGGTGGCATTGTTGATCAAGACCGGGCGTTTCGTGGGCTTTCTACCGCAACACTACGCCGCCACGCTGGTGGCCGCCGGGCAGTTTCGCGCGGTGTGCCCGGAACTGATCCACTTCGTCACGCCGTTCAATTTGATCCTGCGCCACAACACCGTGCGCAGTCCGTTGGTCAAGGCGTTCGCCCAGGCGCTGGGGGTTGATCTCAAGGCGACGGCGTGAGGATCAGGCGCATGGCGCAACGTCGCTCGCCGGGCAATCCGTGAGCGATTTCATCGCGCAATACATGGTTCAGACGCGCGTCCTTTTCCTCGGCGTTCAATAGCGCAAAACCCATGCGTTGATAGAACGGCGCATTCCACGGCAGATCGCGAAAGGTCGTCAGCGTCACCGCCCGAAGTTGCCACAGACGTGCCTGTTCAATCGCCGCCAACAGCAACTTGCGACCGACACCCCGGCCCTGAAAGTGTTGGCTGACGGACAGTTCCTCAATGTGCAACTGTTGGTCGACCGTCACCGCCCTTAAAAAACCTGCAAGTTGCCCGTCGTTGTTTTGCGCCACCCACAGTTCGCCCCGTTCAATGGCCGGTAAATGCTCAAAGGGCTGCGGCACGGCGGCATCCGCCAGCCAGGCCAGTGAAGAGTCGAGGCGAAACAGCGCGGCGGCCGAACGCTCGATGGTGGGGAGGGCAATGGCATCGGCTGCAAGGGCCTGTCGCACGGTAAAGGTCATCAGTCAGCGGTCCCTGTGGAAATCACGTCGCGCAGGTTAAGGCGTCAGCCACAGCAACACATAATCGTTTTTGTCGAAACGGCCGCTCAATATCGGCTGCAACGCCCCGAGCGACGTGCCTTGCAGGGCTTGATAGTCGCTGCGATCCATCATCAACCATGCCGGCCCTTTGAGTGCTTCGAGCGCTTGCGTGGTTTCAGTGAACAGCGGTTGCAGATCCTGCTCGACGTTGACCATGAACTTGATCGCCTTGGCGTCCTTGCCCATGCCGTGCAGCACCAGCGGCGCGGGGTGCTCGTGGATCCGCGCCAGTGCCGCCTGGCTGAAGGCTCGCGTGTCATAGAGCTGGCGCTCCACCGGCTCGAACACCAGTGCGTACGCCGCCCAGACCGCCAGCACGGCGCAGAACGCGAGGACTTCGGTTCGCCAGCGCGGTAGCCACAACCGCGACAACGCGGCCAGTTGCAGCAATCCCAGCACGATCATTACCAGTGTCAGGTCGGTCAACGACTCGGGAAACCGCCGCTTCGCCACCCACAACAAAGCGATCAACAACGCGGGAATCAACAACCACAGCCCCTGCATGCCGACACGCAGCCAGGCAAACACCCGGCCATGCAGCACCTGAAACGGGTACGCCGCAATGATCGCCGCCATGGGCAACATCGGCAGCAGGTAACGGGCCTTTTTCGCCTGGGGAATCGACAGCCCGACCATCACGATCAACCCCGCAGCGGCGAAGTACTGCACCAGTCGCAAAGCCGGGCCGCGTTGCCGGGGCTTGCTCAGCCATTCCGCCGCCAGCGCGAGCAGTGCCAGCGGATACGCCAGCGCGTAGTTGCCCAGTGAGCTGGTGAAGTAATACAGCGAACCGCTGACGCCTTCGCTGCCGTCCATGCGCCCCATGAACTGCATGCGGATCACGTCCTGACGAAACGCCGGTCCACCGCTGACCTCCGCCAGCCACAACAATAGCCCGACGCAGGCCGCCAGCAGCAGCGAAGCCAGCACGCCGAAGGTCAACAAGCGTGACCATTGGCGATCCAGCAGGTAGTAACTGCAGAGCATGCCGGTCGGCACCACCAGCCCGATCGGCCCGCGAATGCCGAACCCCAGCAGCAACAGAACGAACACCAGCGGCCAGCGCCGACCGGCAGCGAAATGGTCATGGGCATAACCGAGGTAGAACACCGATAACGCCACGGCGGCGAGCATCAGGTCCTGCGACACCGCGCGGGTCTCGGTGATGAAGGTGCTGGTGAGCATCAGCAGCGCGATGCTGACCACCGCCCAACGCACGGACGAAGGCGCGAGCAAGCGATACATCAACGTCACGATCACCGCGCCGGCGAAAGCGCTCGGCAGCCACGCCGTCAGGCTGTTGACCGTCCCGACCGGCAGCGACAACAGCCAGATGAACAGCGTCGAGAGCGCCGAATAATCGGCGTACGGCTCACCGTAAGTGGTGGGAAATACACTGGGCCCGTGGCGCAGCATTTCCTGGGCGAACAACACGAAGCGCGAGTCGAAACCGATGGGTGCCTGCCCGTACACGCCGGCGATGAACAGCAGAAACGCCAGCAGCCCTGCGATCAGGGACTGCCGGCGCCGGGCGGGAGACAGCGCGATCAAGCCACGTCCGAAGCGTGCGGCCATTGCTGCAACGGAATCGGCAAGGTGCGCGATTCGCCACGGCCCATCGGGAAGTAATGGAAGCCGTTGCGGGCCAGGCGTTCGGCGTCGTACAGGTTGCGACCGTCGAAGATCACCGGGGCCTTGAGACGTTGTTGGATCAGGTCGAAATCCGGCGCCTTGAACTGCTGCCATTCGGTGCAGATGATCAGCGCATCGGAACCGGCGAGTACCGATTCCGGGGTGCCCATCAGCATCAGTTTTGATTCGTCCGGGTACAGATGCTGGGTTTCCTGCATCGCTTCCGGATCGAACGCGCGCACATTGGCGCCGGCGGCCCACAGCGATTCGAGCAGGACCCGGCTCGGCGCGTCGCGCATGTCGTCGGTGTTGGGTTTGAAGGCCAGGCCCCAAACGGCGAAGGTCTTGCCGCGCAGTTCGCCCTTGTAGAACGCGTTGATGCGTTCGAACAGCTTGTGTTTTTGCCGCTGGTTGATCGCTTCCACCGCTTGCAGCAAGTCGCTGGAGCAGTGCGCCTCTTCGGCGCTGTGGATCAGCGCGCGCATGTCTTTCGGGAAGCACGAACCGCCGTAACCGCAACCGGGGTAGATGAAGTGGTAGCCGATGCGGCTGTCGGCGCCGATGCCCTGGCGCACCGATTCGATGTCCGCGCCAAGGTGTTCGGCCAGTTCGGCGATCTGGTTGATGAAGCTGATCTTGGTCGCCAGCATGCAGTTGGCGGCGTACTTGGTCAGCTCGGCGCTGCGCAGGTCCATGAACATGATGCGGTCGTGGTTGCGGTTGAACGGCGAGTACAGGTCGCGCATCACGTCGCGTACTTCTTCGCGTTCGCAGCCGATGACGATCCGGTCGGGGCGGCGGCAATCGGCGACCGCCGAGCCTTCCTTGAGAAATTCCGGGTTGGAGACGATATCGAACTGCAGCAGGCGTCCAGCCTTGACCAGTGCTTTGTCCAGGTGCGTGCGCAGGGTGTCGCCGGTGCCGACGGGTACGGTGGATTTTTCCACCAGAATCAGCGGCTGTTCACGGTGCCGGGCCACCGCGTCACCCACCGACAGCACGTAACGCAGGTCGGCCGAACCGTCTTCTTTCGACGGGGTGCCAACGGCAATGAACGCGACCTTGCCGTGCTGCACCGCGAGTTTTTCATCGCAGGTGAATTGCAGGCGTCCGGCGTCCAGGCCTTCGCGGACCAGACTGGCCAGCCCCGGCTCGAAGATGCTGACGTGGCCCTGGCGCAACAGTTCGACTTTTTTCTCATCGATGTCCATGCACACCACGTCATGGCCGACCTCGGCCAGCACGGCGGCCTGCACCAGGCCGACATAACCGCTACCAAACACTGTGATTTTCATGGCGAACTCCTCAATTCGGGCGCACGGGCCGGACGAGTGTTGATGGTGATGACCCCGAGCATGACCAGCGCCACACCCAGTGATTTAGAGAAACTGAAGGATTCGTTGAACAGCGGCAGGCTGGCCGCCAGCAGGTACACCAGCGCGTAGCTGATGCTCAGCAGCGAATAGGCCCGGCCCAGCGGCAGATCGCGCAGGGCGGCGAGCCAGCAGAGCATCGACAGCGCATAGGCGAAGATCGCCGCGAGCACCACGGCCAGCGCGTTTGAATCGACGCTGGGCATGGCCAACCACTGATCCGGCCGGGGCAGGCGCGTCATGCTCCAGCGCATGCTCAATTGCGCCACGCTGACCAGCAGCACACTGGCAAGGGCGAAGACGATTCCACGACGTGAGTTCATGACTGTTGCCCCAATAGCGCCACGCCACCAATCACCAGCAACACGCCGAACCAGTGCTGAACGTCGACGGGCTCCTTGAATGCGAAGCGGGCGATCAGGGTGATGATCACGAAATTGAGGCTGAGCATCGGGTAGGCGATGCCAACGGGCAGGCGCTGCAACACCAGCAGCCACACCAGCAGACCGGCGCCAAGGGCGAACAGGGCCAGCCACAGCCACGGCGAGCGTACTTTCCGCGACCACGACAGGCTTGCGCCGCGCCAGCTCTCGACGGCGAATTTCTGCGCGACCTGGCCCAGGCAGGTCAGCAGGCAGGCGAGCAGCAGCAGCCACAGGCTCATGACGCCTCCTGCGGAAGAATCATGATCACGAGGTTGCCTTGCTCATAACGAACGCCGTCCTTGGGCAATCTGTCGAGTTCGTCCAGTTCGTCTTGCCCCTTGACCCGCATCACCACGCCGACCGCACCGGTCCTGCGGGCTTCGCGCATCCACTGTTGCACCTGATCGGGGTCGACCCGTTGGTGAATGCCGTCAGGATAGGCAAGGCCATATTTCAATTCGCCTATCGTGTTGTACAGCGCCACCTGCGGGCGTTTGAGGCGCCAGGACAGGGCCGACGCGGCGCCCAGGTCGTTGCTCAACAGGTGCGTAGTGGTCGCCAGTTCCGTCTGGTGGGCGAGGACGAACTGGTCAGGCATCTTGTTGGCGACCACCGATTTGGGCAGTGCCGCCGGCAGCAATGCGATCAGCAGCAGGCTGCCCACTGCCGGCGCCGCCCAGCATTGCAACGGGCGGAAGGCCTGCAGCAGGTTGCTGATGATCCAACCGGTCAGGGCGATGAACACCAACACCAGACTGTGCAATTCGTGGTCGTACAGCGGACGCTTGAGCTGCACGTAAACCAGCCCGATCAGCGTGACGATGCCCAGCAACAGGTTCAGCAGGCCATTGAGACCCAGCGCCCGGCCGTGCTCCAGACGCAAGCGATCGGCCAGCGCGTGGCCCAGCAGCAAGGCCAGCGGCAGCAGGCACGGCAGAATGTAGGTCGGCAGCTTGCCGTTGCTCAGGCTGAAGAACAGCAGCGGCATCAGCAGCCACAGCCCGAGAAACGCGATGCCGGTTTCGCGGCGGGTCTGCCATGCCTGCTTGAATGCGACCGGCAACATCCCGACCCACGGCAGACTGAAGGCCACCAGCAGCGGCAGGTAGAACCACCACGGCGCGTCATGCTGGGCATCGTCGCCGGCAAACCGGCGGATGTGTTCGTGCCAGAAGAAGAACCGCCAGTAATCCGGTTCCTGACCGTGCACTGCCAGCATCCACGGCAGGCTGACGATGATCGCCACCGCGACGGCCACCGGGCCGTAAAGCAGCAATTCCTTCCAGCGCTTTTGCCAGAGCATCCACGGCAACGCGATCAGCACCGGCAACAGCCAGGCGAGAAACCCCTTGGTCATGAAGCCCATGCCGCACGCCAGGCCCAGCACCGCCCAACCGGCCGTGCGCTGACCATTGGAACGGCTGTCGAGGGCAAACCACAGCGCCACCAGACTCAGGTTGACCCAGAAAGTGAACTGCGGATCGAGGTTGGCGTAACCGGCCTGGCCGGCGACGATGACGAAACTCATGTAGAGCAGGGCGCAGACGAAGCTTTTGCGCGGGTCGTTCCACAAACGGCGGGCGATGAGGAAGCACAGCAGCACGCTCAACCCGGTGCTCAGGGCCGAAGCAAACCGCACGCCGAACAGGTTCTGGCCGAACACGGCCTGCCCGAGGGCGATCATCCAGTAACCGGCTGCCGGTTTTTCGAAGTAACGCAGGCTCATGAAATGCGGCGATACCCAGTTGCCGCTCAGCAGCATTTCCTGGCTGATTTGCGCATAACGGGTTTCATCGGGAATCCACAAACCGTGGCTGCCCAACGGCAACAGATAGGCCAGCAGGAAAATCCCCAGCAACAGCGGCAATGCCCAGCGTTTGCTCATGCGCCTTGCACTCCCAGCCAGCCTTCGCGGCCTTCGAGGGCACCGCGTTGCACACGGCCGACGGGCAGGGTGTTGAGAAACTCGGGCAGCAAGTCGCCCAGCGGTTGAAAGTTGATGTTTCGCTGGCGTGCGTCGGCCAGCAGTCGACGAAAATCTTCGGCCATCAGAATCCCTTCTACTTCGGCGTGAATGGTGTAGACGTTGAGGTTGTCCGGGCGGAACCGGTCGAGGATGAAGGCGTTGAAATCCTTCGCCGCCACGCTCGGCCCGACCACTTCATCGAAGGTCGGCAAGTCCACCGGAATCTGCGGCGCACCGACCGAGCCGTCGGACAGCAATGGGCGAAACAGCCGTTGCCCACGGCAATCGCTGTTGTAGCGAAAGCCGAAGGCCTGTTTGGCTTCGATCACACGCTCGTCTGCACGCCAACCGGCGGCGGCCGAGCATGTGACCTTTTCGCCAAGGATGTCGCCCAAGATGTCGACGCCCTGGCGGATCTGCTCGACCAGTTGCGCATTGCTCCAGCGCCCGGCATTGGCCTGCCAGCCGTGGTGATCCCAGGCGTGCAGGCCAACCTCGTGGCCGGCGGCCCGGGCCTGACGCATCAGGTGCCCGAGGTCGCGGCCGATCGGCTTGCCCGGCCAGGCCGTGCCGGCCAGCAGGATGTCCCAGCCGTACAGGCCGGCGGCGTTGGAACGCAGCATCTTCCACAGGAACTGCGGACGGATCAGGCGCCACAGATGCCGGCCCATGTTGTCCGGGCCGACACTGAAGAAAAATGTCGCCTTGATCTGCGCCTCGTCGAGGATGTCGAGCAGACGCGGCACGCCTTCACGGGTGCCGCGAAAGGTGTCGACGTCGATGCGCAAACCGGCCTGCATCAGCGCTTGCTCTCGATTTCGGCCATGGCCTCACGCAGGAAGAAATCCAGCGTGTTGCCGATGGTCTCGCGCATTTCCACGGTCGGCGTCCAGTCCAGCAGGCGCTTGGCGTTGGCAATGCTTGGTTTGCGGTGCTCGACATCCTGATAACCGGCGCCGTAGAACGCCTTGCTTTCCACGTCGCGGAAACCGGCGAACGGCGGGAAGTTGGAACGCAGCGGATGAGCCTCGAACTGACGCAGCAACTCTTCGCCCAACTGGCGGATGCTGGCCTCGTTGTCCGGGTTGCCGATGTTGATGATCTGGCCGTTGCAGACGTCGTTGTCGTTATCGATGATCCGCGCCAGCGCCTCGACGCCGTCGGCGATATCGGTGAAGCAGCGTTTCTGCTCGCCGCCGTCGAACAGGCGGATCGGCGTGCCTTCCACCAGATTGAGGATCAACTGGGTGATGGCGCGGGAGCTGCCGATGCGCGCCGAATCGAGGCGATCCAGCCGTGGGCCCATCCAGTTGAAGGGGCGGAACAGGGTGAAGTTCAGGCCCTTGGCGCCGTAGGCCCAGATCACCCGGTCCAGCAGTTGCTTGGACACCGAGTAGATCCAGCGCTGTTTATTGATCGGGCCGACGATCAGGTTCGAGCTGTCCTCGTCGAAGTGCTTGTCCTGGCACATGCCATAGACTTCCGAGGTCGACGGGAAAATCACGCGCTTGTTGTACTTGACGCAGTAGCGCACCAGTTTCAGGTTTTCTTCGAAGTCGAGCTCGAACACCCGCAGCGGGTTGCGCGTGTATTCGATCGGCGTGGCGATGGCCACCAGCGGCAGCACAACGTCGCATTTCTTGATGTGGTACTCGATCCACTCCGAGTGAATGCTGATGTCACCTTCGACGAAGTGAAAACGCGGGTGGCTGCGCAGGCGGTCGATGGCGTCGGAGCCGATGTCCAGGCCATAGACTTCGTAGCGCTCGTCACGCAGCAGGCGCTCGGACAAATGGTTGCCGATGAAGCCATTGACGCCAAGGATCAGCACCCGTGTACGGCGCGGGCCACGGCCGGATTCGGCACCGCGCAGCAGCGAGCCGTCCACCAGACCCAGTTCATTGGCCAGTTGCGGGCCGTTCAGGTACAGGCCGTTGTCGTTGCGCTGGCCGGCGTTGATCACCAGCGAATCTTCACCGCAGGCGATGCGCAGCGGATTGACGCTGATGACCCGGCCCGGCGCCTGGCCTTCGTTGCCCTTGACCACGTCGGCGCTCCACACGATCAGCTTGTGCTCGCCCACGGCGCAAAAGGCGCCGGGGTAGGGCTGAGTCACGGCCCGCACCAGGTTGAACAGTTGCTCGGCCGGTTGCGCCCAGACCAGTTTGCCGTCCGCGGGGGTACGGCGACCGAACACGGTGGCTTTGGATTCGTCTTGAGGGGTCTCGGTGATCTTGCCCTGAAGCATCGCCGGCAGCGCGTCGCGCAGCAGGTTGCTGGCGGCCGTGCGCAGTTTGCCGTGCAGGCTCAGCGCGGTGTCGCTGCGTTCGATGGCTACACGTTGTTGGGCGAGGATGGCGCCGGCGTCGGCGCGTTTGACCATACGGTGCAGGGTGACACCGGTTTCGGTTTCGCCGTTGACCAGCACCCAGTTGGCCGGCGCGCGGCCACGGTAGCGCGGCAACAAGGAGCCGTGCAGGTTGAACGCGCCTTTTTTGGCCAGCGCCAGCAGCGGCTCGCTCAGCAGGTTGCGGTAGTAGAACGAGAAGATGTAATCCGGGTCGAGCTTGGCGATCCGCTCGATCCACAGCGGATGGTTGGCGTCTTCCGGTGCGTGAACCGCGATGCCTTTGTTGGCGCACAGTTGTGCAACAGAGGCGTAGAAGGTGTTCTCCTTCGGGTCATCGGCATGGGTAAATACCGCCGCAATGTCATAGCCACTGTCGAGCAGGGCTTGAATGCCGGCGCAGCCAATATCGTGGTAAGCGAAGACAACGGTTTTTGCGCTCATGAGAGAACCTGATCGGACGTGGAGTTGGAAGTGAGGCCGTCAACGGTGATGGCGGGGGCCGGCGTGGCGGGATGGCCGCGCAGGACTTTTTCAATGAAGAAACGTGGACGAGCGCGCACGTCGCTGTACATGCGGCCCAGGTATTCGCCGAGCAGGCCCATGCCGATGAACTGACCGCCGGTGAACACGAACAGCACGGCGAACAGTACGAACAGGCCATCGCCGGCCCATCCGGCGCCAAACGCCAGGCGCATGAAGATCAGCGCCGCCGCGAACAGCACGCCGAGCCCGGCCATGGCGAAGCCGACGATGCTCAGCAGGCGCAACGGCGTGGTGGTCATGCAGGTGATCAGGTCGAACATCAGGTTGATCAAACGCATCGGGCTGTATTTCGAATCACCGTGTTCGCGCTCGGCGTGGGCCACGGTGATTTCCGTGGTGTGGCGGGCGAAGCTGTTGGCGAGGATCGGAATGAACGTGCTGCGTTCGCGGCAGGCGAGCATCGCGTCGATGATGGTGCGGCGGTACGCGCGCAGCATGCAGCCGTAGTCGCTCATGGCGACGCCGGTGGAGCGCTGCACCGCGAGGTTGATGAGTTTCGACGGATAACGGCGTAGCGCCGAATCCTGACGGTTGCCGCGCACGGTGCCGACCACGTCAAAGCCCTTTTCGGCCTCGGCCACCAGTCGCGGGATTTCTTCCGGCGGGTTCTGCAGATCGGCGTCGAGGGTGATCACCACGTCGCCCTTGCACTGTTCGAAACCGGCCATGATCGCCGCGTGCTGGCCGTAGTTGCGGTTGAGGATGACGGCCACAAACGGGCTGTCATCGACCGAGGCAGCGTCCTCGAGCAGTTGCGCGGAGGCGTCGCGGCTGCCGTCGTCGACCAGCACGATTTCGTAATCATGACGCAGTTGCTTGCAGGCGGCTTCGGTGCGACGCAGCAGTTCCGGCAGGCTGTCTTCTTCGTTGTAGACCGGGATGACGATCGACACGCAATGAATCGGATAAGGTCTCACGGGCGTTTCCCCATCAGGTGTTCAATGGCCCCGACGACCCGGTCCAGATCCTGGTCGGTCATGTCGGGAAACAAGGGAATCGAGCACAGCCGCGCCGAGTTCCACTCGGTGTCGGGCAGGGACAGATGCGGCTCACGCTGGCGATACCAGGTGTGCAGGTGGGTGGCGATGAAGTGGATGCCGGTGCCGATGCCCTGATCCTGCAAACCCTTCATGAAGGCTTCGCGGTCCATGCCGCAACGTTCGCTGTCGATACGCAGGATGAACAGGTGCCAGGCGTGCTGCTGGGCGTATTGCGGCACGGCCAGCGGTTGCACGGGCAGGCCTTCGAGTTTTTGCAGGTATTGCGTGGCCAGTTCGGTGCGACGGGCGTTGATCGCGTCCAGACGCTCGAGCTGCACCAGGGCAATCGCGGCGTTGATGTCGGCCAGGTTGTATTTGAATCCGGGCTCGATCACCTGGGCCTGGGGTTTGCGGCCGTGGGTCAGGCGGTCGTAGGCATCGACGCCCAGGCCATGAAACTTGAGCATGCGCACGCGGTTGGCCAGCGCTTCGTCGTCGGTGACAAACATCGCGCCTTCGGCGCAGGTCATGTTCTTGATCGCGTGGAACGAGAAGATCGCGGTGCCTTGCGAGCCGACGTGACGACCCTTGTAGCGGGTGCCAGCGGCGTGGGCAGCGTCTTCGATCACGGCGATGCCATGCTTGTCGGCCAGCGCGTAGAGCGGGTCGAGATCAAACGCGGCGCCAGCGTAATGCACGGGAATGATTGCTTTGGTGCGCGGGGTGATGGCGGCTTCGATGCGCGCGGCGTCGGTCATCAGGGTGTCGCGGTCGACATCGACGAACACCGGCGTGGCGCCGAGCAGCGAGATCATGTTGGCGGTCGACACCCAGGTCTGCGACGGGGTGATGACTTCATCGCCGGGGCCGATTCCCAGCGCCAGTAACGTTACATGCATGGCACCGGTGGCCGAGGAAAGTGCCACGGCATGACGACTGCCGACGTACTGGGCAAACTGTTCTTCTAGGGCCTGGTTTTTCGGCCCGGTGGTGATCCAGCCGGAGCGCAGGACTTGCTCCACGGCGGCAATTTCTTCATCACCGATACTGGGGCGGGAGAAGGGGAGAAACGCCTGACTCATGCACACCTCATTGCAAAGAAAAAAGAAATAGATCCATTGAATGGTTGGATCCAATCAAAGCGTAGACGCGAAAAAATCCTTTGCATCAATAAGTTGCCAAGACGACATAACGTCGGGTTCGGTTGACTTTTCAGGCATTGCCCGGCAGCTTGGGCGGCGCCGGCACAGGACTCAGTGGAATTAAGGTTATGCCCGTTTTTGTGAAAGGAACATGAAAAACCGGTCGGCGAATCGTTTATCTGAAACCCATACAGCCACTGTTCAGACTTCTACCGTTTATCGCGGTTTTTAGTAGAAAAGTCCTACGGAAGTGTTCCCCTTATATTAAGAATGTTGCAGTTGTTAGTTGCTGTGTTGAACTGTTTTTACTCAAGGCCCGACGTTTGATTGACTTACCCGTTGCATCCCCCGCCCCCCTGAAAACCAACCCGATGACCGTGTATCTGGCGCGTCTGGCTCCCTCCAGCCAACTCACCATGCGGTACGTTTTACAAGATGCCGCCGACCGTCTCGGTTTCGAAGACATGAACGTCGAAGAAATTCCCTGGCATGCGCTGCAACCGGAAGATGTGGTTGCATTAGTCGCTGCATTGCGCGCCGACAATTACGCACCGAATACTTCTTCGCTGTATGTAAACGCCATTCGCGGTGTAATGAATGAAGCCTGGCGCATGAGTCTTATCAGCCAGGAACATCTATTGAAGATGCGCTCGGTCAAAGGCATTGCCGGCACGCGACTGTCCCAGGGGCGCAATCTGAAGCGCACGCTGATTCAAGAATTGATGGAAGTCTGCGCGGCCGATCCGCGACCACAAGGTTTGCGCGATGCGGCGGTGATTGCGCTGTTGTACGGCACCGGCATGCGCAAGTCGGAGTCGGTGGATCTGGATCTCAATCAGGTCGATTTCAACGAGCGCAGTCTGTGCGTGACTGCCAAGGGCAATAAACAACTGATCAAATACGCGCCAGCCTGGGCGTTCGCCAAACTGAATGCCTGGCTGGAGTTTCGTCGTTCGGAACTCAAGGAAGGCGAGAGCGACGACGCGTTTCTGTTCAACCGCATTCGCCGTGGCAGCCACATCACCCGCGAGCGCATCACCAAGCACGCGATCTATTACATCGCCCGCCAGCGCGGCACCCAGGTCGGGGTGAAGATCATGCCTCATGATTTCCGCCGTTCGTTCATCACCCGAGTGATCGAGGAGCATGACCTGTCGATTGCCCAGAAGCTCGCCCACCACAGCAATATCCAGACGACCGCCAACTACGACGTGCGCGACGACAACGAGCGGCGCCGCGCGGTGGATCGCTTCGACCTGTAGTCAGGGCGTTGCAAAGACGTGGGCCGACCCCAGAATGGACAATTGCACGGCGCTGCCGGCCGGTGGCGCGTGCATGCCGGAGCTGCGCACCAGCAGTGAGCGACCGGGGCTGGCTTGCGTGCGCAGCTCCACCGTCAGGGTGCAGACGTTGCCGCCAAAGTCCCGATCGGTGACCACCGCGTGGCAGCCGTCCGGGTCGGCGGGAATGTCCGAGAGTTGCAGTTGCTCGGGCCGCAGCATGATCTGCGCGGCGCCGGAAAACCCGTTGCTGTTGATCATCACCCGGCCCAGGTCGCAGTGCGCCCAGCCGGCTTCGATCCGGGCGGGCATGACCACGGCTTCGCCGAGAAAATGCGCAGTTTGCTCATCGTTGGGGTAGCGGTAGAGGTCCATCGGATGGCCCGACTGCACCAGACGCCCGTCACGCATGACCGCCAACTGATCGGCGAACGACAGCGCTTCGCCCTGATCGTGGGTCACCAGAATCGTGGTCACGCCGGCATCCTCCAGCAGGCGCGCGACCATTTTGCGCATGGCGCCGCGCAGGCCGGTGTCGAGGGCGGAAAAGGGTTCGTCGAGCAGCATCAGGCGTGGACGTTGGGCCAGTGCCCGGGCGAGGGACACCCGCTGCTGTTGGCCGCCGGACAACTCGTGGGGCCAGCGTGTGGCCATGTCGGCGTTCAGGGCGACGTTGTCCATCAGCGCCTGAATACGTTCGGCTCTGGCGCTGCCGGTTTCTGCCAAGCCGAAACCGATGTTGTCGGCCACGGTCATGTGCGGGAACAGCGCGCCGTCCTGCGGCACGTAACCGATCTGCCGCTGATACGCGGGCACGGCGTGGGTGCGGTCGACCAGGGTCTGGCCGTTGAGCGTCAGGCTGCCGGTGTCGGGGAATTCGAACCCGGCGATCATCCGCAACAGGGTGGTCTTGCCGGAGCCCGAAGGGCCGACGATTACCGTGCGGCTGCCGGTCGGGACGGACAGGTTGATGGAGTCCAGCGCCGTCTGTGCGCCGAAGGATTTGCTGAGATTGATGATGTCGAGAGCGTTCATCGGCCGGCACTGCGTCTGGATTGGTGATAGAGGATGGCCGTGAGCGGAAGCGACAGCAGCACCATCAGCAGTGCGTAAGGCGCTGCGGCGGCGTAGTCGATTTCGCTGGTCATGGCCCAGAAACCGGTGGCCAGGGTGCGCGTGCCGTTGGGCGCGAGCAGCAGGGTCGCGGTCAGTTCATTGGTGATCGCCAGAAACACCAGCGCCGCGCCCGCCGCCGCACCGGGTGCAGCAAGGCGCAAGGTAATCAGCCACAGGGCGCGCAACGGTGAACGGCCGAGGCTTTGTGCGATGTTTTCCAGCTCCACCGGTGCCTGTGCAAACCCGGCGCGGAGGCTGACCAGCGCGCGGGGCAGGAACATCAGCAGGTAGGCCAGCAGCACGGTGATGGTGGTCTGGTAGATCGGTCGGGCGAAATGGATGGTCACGGTGACCAGCGCCAGCGCCACGACAATTCCAGGCAATGCGCTGGTGATGTAATTGCAGCCCTCAAGCAGGCGTTGCAGCGTGCCGGGCGCCCGGATCGACAGCCAGGCAATCGGGATTGCCGCCAGACTGGTCAACAGCGCGCCGGCCACGCCGAATGACAGGGTCTGAAGCAATGCCGGCAGTAATTCTTCGCCTTGCCAGACTTCGGCACCGCCGGCGATCAGCCATTTGCCCAACGTCAGCATCGGCACACCGAGGGCCAGCAGGCAGGTCACGCCTTGCAGGCACAATCCAAGCGCGGCAGTGCGTCGTTGCAGGCGCACGGTGCGTTGTTCGCGAGCGCTGCCGGAGCCGACGCGGGCGTATCGCGCATGACCACGGGCGCCGGATTCCACCACCAGCATCGCCAGGCAGCACAACGCCAGAACGCTGGCGAGCATGTTGGCGGCCGGGCCGTTAAAGGTCGATTTGAACTGGTCGAAGATCGCCGTGGTGAAGGTGTCGAAACGGATCATTGCGTACAGGCCATATTCGGCCAGCAAGTGCAGGCCGACCAGCAACGCACCGCCACAGATCGCCAGCCGTAATTGCGGCAGCACCACCCGGAAGAACACGGCCCACGGTTTCAGGCCGAGGGATTCGGCCACGTCTTCAATCGCCGGATCGAGACGACGTAACGTCGCCGCAATCGGCAGATAGAGGAACGGAAAATAGGCGATCACCGACACCAGCACCCCGGCCGGTAATCCATTGATCGACGGAATCAGGCTGACCCACGCGTAGCTGTGCACGAACGCCGGCACCGCCAGCGGCGCCACCGCCAGCAATGACCAAAGCCGTCGCCCCGGCAGATCGGTGCGCTCGGTCAGCCAGGCCAGGGTGGTGCCGAGCACGATGCAGATCGGCAGCGTGATCAGTACCAGCAACACAGTGTTGATCAGCAACTCGGCGACCCGCGGACGGAAGATCAAGGCTTCGATGGTCGCCCAGCCGGTGTACCACGACACGCCGACCACAAAACCGATCGGCAGCAGCGACAATAGCGACACCGCGATGGCCAGCACGACCACCCACGGACTTCCGCGCCCATTGAGGGCGCGGGTCCGGCGTGACAAATGGGCGGAGGGCGCCGCAGCGATCTCCGCAGGCAGCGTTTCAGGCATCAATTACAGCAGTCCTGCCTGGGTCATCAGTTCGACTGCTTTCTTGCTGTCGAGCTTCGATGCATCGACTTTCGGCGCGTCCAGGTCCTTCAACGGCACCAGTTTTGGGTTGGAAGCAGTGTCCTTGCCCACGGCGTATTCAAAGGAATTGCCGGTGCGCAGCACTTCCTGGCCTTGTTTGCCGGTGATGTACTGGAGGAATTTCTGCGCCTCCTCCTGGTGTTTGCTGGAAGCCAGCACGCCGCCGCCGGAAATGCTCACGAACGCGCCCGGGTCCTGATGCTTGAAGTAGTGCAGGGCAGTGTTCTTGCTGTTTTCGCCGGTCTTGGCCTGATCGACGAACGCGTAATAGTGATAGATCACGCCGCTGTCGACTTGCCCGGCATTCACCGCTTTGAGCACCGAGCTGTTGCCACGATAGGCGGTGAAGTTGGCTTTCATGCCCTTGAGCCATTCGAGGGTGGCGGCTTCGCCTTTCTGTTCCAGCACGGCGGCGACGATGGCCTGGAAATCCGCACCGGCAGGCGACGCGGCCCAGCGACCTTTCCAGGCCGGGGTCGCGAGGTCCATCAGGGATTTGGGCAGGTCCTTTTCCGGCAGTTTGGCCGGGTTATAGACGAACACCGTGGAGCGCGCGGCGATACCGACCCATTGGCCGTGGGCCGGGCGATAAGCCGCATCGACTTGCTCAAGGGTTGCCGGAGCCACCGGCGCGAACAGCTTGGCGTTGTCCACCAGCACCATGGCCGGGGAGTTTTCCGTCAGGAATACGTCGGCAGGAGAAGACGCGCCTTCCTGGACAATCTGGTTGCCCATTTCCGTGTCGTCGCCGTTGCGCACGGTGACCGGGATCCCGGTTTCCTCGGTGAAGCCGGCGACCCATGCCTTGGTCAGGGTTTCGTGCTGGGCGTTGTAGACCACAAGGCCGACGGAGTCGGCGGCAAACACCTGACCGGCCGCGAGCAGCGCAGTCGCCAGCGCGGCCTGTTTCAGAAAGGACGGAAGGGATGGACTCATGGCGGGGGCAACTCCTGTTTTTAGACGTTATGGGCAAGCATTCGCGGGAGTTTCAATGCGAATGATTTGCATATGTTGGCTGGCTGGCAATGTAGAGAGGCAAATGAGAAAAAAACGTCAAAACAACCGTTAATACATGTCATTGCCATTCAGGTTAGCAGTCACTTGGCGGGGACGCCGGGAGGACCCGGCGCTGTCTTTCAGGAGCCTTGGGGGAGGTAGGCCACGCTTTGATCTTCGCGACCGTGGAACAGCTGTTCGCCGCGGGTGGGCGTGGTGGTAATGACCTGATGATCGCGGCTGAGGTGACTCAGCGGAACGGGATCGCCGGTGCGGTACTGGGCGACAAAGAGGGTCCGCTGCGGATCCCAGTGCTGGCCGCTGGTGCGTTCCAGCCAGGCGATCATGGCTGCGGCATCGCCGTCGCGCGGGAAATCCCGGCTCTGCGGCACGTAGTAAAACGGCGCACCGCCGGTCTGCAGGTACATCGGCACTTTATTGTCGACCTCGACCATGACCAGATGCCATTGACTCAAGGGAGCGCGTTGGCTGGCTTGCAGGCGCACGGTTTCGCCGAAACGGATTGCACCGCCTCCGCTGTTGGTCCACGGGTAAAGCACACCGAGTATGCCGAGCAGCAGGACAGTGGCCACGCCGAAACCGATTTTCAAACCACGTCCGCCGAACGGGCCTGCGGCATTTCGAGCCGCCAGACGCCGGGTGATCCACCAGGCCCCGAGCAGTTGCGCGAACGGCACCAGTGGCAGCACGTAATAACTGCGTCGGCTGCCGCTGGCCGTGAAGAACAGCATTAATAACCCCAGGCCCTGAATCAGCCAGCGGGTGTCCGGTTCGATGTGTTTCCAGTGCCGCGCTGCGACCCACAAGGCAATGATCCAGCACGGCGCCCAGGGCAGGGTATAAATCGGCAGGTACAGCAAATAGGTGTAGATCGGGCCGATGTTGTCGAATGGCTGGAAAAACCGTACGACGTTTTCCCGCAAGACCAGCCCGAGGCCGCTTTCCCCGTAGTTTGGCGCGCCGTAGAAGTGGGACAGCAGGAACGGCGTCATGTAGAACGCCCCGGCAATCACCAGCGCTGCCAGCAGACGTAGATTGAGATGACGCTTCCAGCGGCCTTCATGCAACAGGTGCGGCAGCAGCACCAGCCCGGGCAGGATGAAACCGATCAGGCCTTTGAACAACGACGTCAGGGACAGCAGGACGCAGAACACCAGATAGCGCGAAAACCGCGTATCGTCCGGCCCGCGCCAGTACCACCAGACCGCCGCCAGCACACCGCAGACCGTCAGGATGTCGGCAGTGGCGACCCGCGCCCAGAACACGAAGTAGAAGGTGGTCGCCAGCATCCACCCGGCGATCAGCCCCGTGCCTTTGCGAAACAACTGCTCGCCCAGTTGATACACCATCCACACGCTTAACCACGCGGACACCACCGAAGGCAGGCGCAGCGACCAGTGATCGAGACTGCCGGTCAGCCAGGCGGTCGCGGTGATCAGCCAGTACGACAAAAGCGGCTTGTCGTAGTAGGGATCACCCTTGAGGTACGGGTCGAAGTAATCACCGCTTTGCAACATCTGCAACGCGATGTTCGCCCAGCGGGTTTCCGCGCCCCACAGTTCGCGACTGCCCAGGCCGAGCAGCAACATCAGGGCGCTGGCCGCCAGCAGGAGCAACAGGGCGGCGCGGTCGTTGTTGCTCACCGTCATGGCTGTTTCTGCGCAAAGATGAAAATGTGCAGATTGCCGCGCCGATAATGCTTGCCGTCCACGGGCAGCAATTCGACTTCCTGTTCTTCCTGCGTACTGTTGACGCGCAAGACCACACCGACGGCGCCTTTTTTCCGCGCGTCAGTCATCCACTGGCCGACGCTGTCCAGGGTGACTTTGCGTGCCGCCATGGCCGGGTCTTCGAGGCCGTATTTCAATTCGCCGATGGTATTGAACAGATCCACCTGCGGACGCTTCAGGCGCCACGCCAGCGCCGAGGCCGCGCCCAGGTCGTTGCTCAGCAGGGACGCGGTTTCACTCAGTTCCCGTTGATGCTCGGCAATGAACTGATCGGGCATCTTGCTGTTGACGATCTGCGCCGGCATGGCTGCAGGCAGCAACGCCACGAGCAGGCCGATGCCCAGCGCCGGCATTGCCCACAATGTCAGTGGCCGCAGCACTTGCAAGGCGTTGGCGATGATCCAGCCCACCAGCACGATATAAGCCAGCGACAGGCTGAACATCTCGGTGTTTTCGTAGATTTCCTTCGTGGCCTGAAGATAGAGCAGGGCCACCAGCGCAGCACTGGCGAGCACCGTGTTGATCACACCGTTCAGACGCAAGAGCCGGCCATTGCGTTGATCCAGCCACTTGACCACGGTCTGCCCCATCAACAGCGCGACGGGAAGCAGGCACGGCATGATGTACGTAGGAAGTTTGCCGCTGCTCAGACTGAAAAAGGCCAGTGGCAGCAGGAACCACAGTGCCAGGTAAGCGGTTTTTGCCTCACGCTTTTCGCGCCACATGCGCAGCAAGGTCGAAGGCAGAAGCAGCGCCCACGGCAGGGTCGAGGCAAACAGCAACGGCAGGTAGAACCACCACGGGCGGGCATGTTGCGCGTCGTCACCGGCGGCAAAACGACGGATGTGTTCGTGCCAGAAGAAGAACCGCCAGAAGTCCGGTTCCCGGTAATGGACTGCCAATACCCACGGCAAGCTGACGAGGGCGCAGACCACCACGGCGACCAGTCCGTAACGCACCAGCTCACCGAAGCGCCGTTGCCAGAGCATGTAGGGCAGGGCGATCAGCACGGGCAACAGCAGGGCCAGGAACCCTTTGGTCATCAGCCCCATGCCGCAAGCGACACCGAGCATCGCCCAGCCACCCAGGCGAGCGCGGGGCGTGCGGCTGTCGATGGCAAACCACGCAGCCACCATGCTCAGGTTGACCCACAAGGTGAATTGCGGATCGAGATTGGCATAGCCGGCTTGACCTGCAATCAGCCCGAAACTCATGTACAGCAGGGCGCTGGCGGCGCTGATGCGCGGGTTGTTCCAGAGCCGGCGGGCCATCAGGTACGTCAGCCAGACGCTGGCGCCGGTACTCAGCGCCGAAGCGATACGCACGCCGAACAGGTTGTCACCGAAAATCGCCTGGCCGATGGCAATCATCCAGTAGCCGGCAATCGGCTTCTCGAAATAACGGATGCCCATGAAGTGCGGGGCGACCCAATTGCCACTCAGCAGCATTTCCTGGCTGATCTGGCCGTAGCGGGTTTCATCGGGGATCCACAGGCCGTGGCTCATCAATGGCAGCAGGTAAAACATTACGAACGCCAGAATGAGGCCGGGGATGGCCCAGCGTTCGACCGCAGTCGTCGAAGGGAAAAGGGCAGTGTGTCGCAGCGGGTTGTTTTCAGACGTCATGACAAAGCCTTGGTACCGTACGAAGTTCTGATGTCGATGACCTGCCCGGCGTGTTCCTGAGCGGGCGAGTCATCGTGTTGAATGAATGCAGGTGTCGGGGCAGTTCCTGTATCCAGAGAACTGACGTACCTCCGGGCCGAAGTTCTCGCGATATAGCCAAGCATGAAAAAACCAGCTGTCCAGCAAGTCGGGCGGCAGATACATCTCTCATTACAATTTAATGAAGTGTGCTTTGTTTAATTAAAAACAGCTCAGAACTGTCAATTAGCTGTAACCAGGACGTTAATAGTTATTGAGTTGAGACCAGGCCTCGGCATTCAGAATGCCCAGCACTTTAAGTTGCCCCTTGGCATCAATGCGAACAAACAGCGTGCTTCCATAATCAGCGGCGATCGCATGGGGAAAACCGGTCTGTTTTTCAAAGTCGCTGATGCAGCCGCTGTGGGTGACCAGCACCAGATTGCGCTGTGCAACTTTGTGCGCCACCACCTCGTTACGCAGCGACGAACCACAGGATTCAAGCCAGGGCTGGGCAGTAGCGTCCTGCCCGAACATGGCACGCGCCGTTTGCACGGTCCGGGTCAGCGGGCTGGTGAATACCTGTGCCTGCTGCATGCCCAGGCTCGTGAAACCCTTGCCCACCCGCACAGCCGAGTCATTGCCTACCTGAGTGATGCCGTCTTCCGGGCCCAGACAAAGATGGTCGGAGCGGTCGCAACGTTCAGCATGGCGCACCAGTGCCACCACTTCGCCCGCCTGCCAGGCCCTGGTCCAATCAGCCCTTGAGGCCTGCCCCGCGTGGCCCAGATCAATGGGGGAGCGGGTGACCCAGACAAAGCCGCTGACCAGTGCAATCGCCACCCCTGCACCGATGACTGTCAGCAGTTTTCCAGGTCGCAATATTCGACGTTGTTTATAGACTGCTGTTAATAGCATCTGTCGCTCCACGCCATGCCCCTTAACTTCGCAGGCGCAACTGGCCTGCGATTTAATCAACTTTATGGTTGCGTACTTGAATGCTGGCTGAATGTTGGGACTGTTCACGTCGGGCCGCAGTGAAGAACATGTGAAAAATTTGCGGGAGTTGAAAATGTGCAATTAATCAAGTTTCTGATAACCAGACTCAAATACGCTTTTTTTACCGGGCTGGCTTAACAACTGTTGCTGTTTGAGGTGAAGCTGAATCTGTTCGGTCCATCTATTGAGTACACACCTGATGTTGACCGCTGAGTCTGATAACCGAGGTGGAGTCCTCCAGCCGAATGGATTTCAAGCAAAGCCTGACGAAACGGATCGTCATCGTATTCGCCTCGATGAGTGCGCTGGTGGCCGGCGTATTTGCGCTGGGAATCGTAGCCACCGTGCATGTGGTGGAACACAAGTTGACGGCCACGACCTTGATGGGCGGACTGCATCGTCTGCTGGCAATGGATGACATCAGTCGCTGGAGCCATCGACCGGAAAAGAGCGAGCTGTTTTTCTTCGAAGGTGGACCGGGCGCCATGGCGCTCGTCCCGTCACTGGCGGCTCTGTCGCCGGGGTTTCAGGAGGTCATGTTCGAGGGCGATGGCTTTTTCGCCATGGTCGAGATGGTGGGCGGACGCAAGTACGTGCTGTTGCGTGATCAGGAAAGTCTCGAACAGCGTGAGCGTCTGTTGTTCATTGTGGTGGCGGTCGGGTTCATCCTGAGCATTCTGCTGGCGATTGTGCTGGGTCGATTGCTGGCGCGACGGGTGATGGCCCCGGTCATTCGCCTGGCGCGGCAGGTGCGTCACCGCGACCAGTTACTGGTACTGGCGCCGCCCCTGCATCCGGACTACGCGGCGGACGAAGTTGGAGAACTGGCACTGTCGTTCGATCAGACACTGGGCCGGCTGCGCGAAACACTGAGCCGCGAAAAGCTCTTCACCAGCGACGTGAGCCATGAACTTCGCACACCGTTGATGGTGCTCGGCGGCGCCTGCGAGTTGCTGCTCGCCAATCCGTCGCTCGATACCCGCTCGGCCGCGCAGGTCAACCGCATCGCACGGGCCAGTCACGAAATGCGTCAGTTGGTGGATACCTTCCTGATGCTCGCCCGCGCCCAGGAAGATACCGGTGGCGACATTTGCGTTTCCCTGGGGGAGGTTGCATGCGTTCAGGCGGAGATCTGGGGAAGGCTGATCCGCGAAAAAGGGCTGGATTTTTTCTGCGACATCAATCCGGCCGGCACGGCTCGTTACAACCAGACCTTTTTGCAGTCAGTGATGGGTAACCTGCTGCGCAATGCCTGGCATTACACCGATCAGGGTTTTGTCAGGCTGACCGTCGGGGAATGCGGATTTGTGGTTGAAGACAGTGGCATCGGCATTCCCGAAGAACGCCGACAAGCGATGTTCCAGCCATTCGTGCGGGGTGACGAGCGTCGAGGCGAGGGGCTTGGGCTGGGGTTGTCACTGGTACAGCGGATTTGCAATCGCGAGCACTGGCAGGTCGAGCTGACAACCCGTGAGCCCCACGGTTGTCGCTTTACCGTCCTTTTGAAGACGGACGCTCAGGACGCCGGTGGACAGCCCCGCGCAGTGCCCGCCGCCTGACCGATCAACGCGGCGAGACGCTTGACGTTGTTCTGCTGGGCCGCCACCAGATCGTCAATGCTCGGCCCGGACGGGGTTTGCAGCAGCGAGCGGCAGGCGAGCAGGGCGTCGTCCCCGGCGTTGGCCTGGCGCAGACGCCATTTGACGTCGATCAGCCCGTACTGCCCGGGAATCGAATCGAAGCGTTGCACATCAATGCGCACCGAGGTTTTGCGCGGGCCGCCGGCATTACTCAGTTGATCCATCAGTGCGCTGCGCAATTCATCGCTGAGGCTGGCGCCCCACCATTCGGTCTCGAGAATCGCCAGGCCGCTGTTGCCTTGACGGATCACGATTTGCGGCCGGTCGACCTGCGGCGGCACGCTGATGCCTTCGATGGTGATTTCTGAACCGGCGCGGCCGGCCATCGGTTGCGTCGGCGTCAGGGTGTGAAAGCTGATCGGGGCGCTTTTGCAGGCGCCTAGCAGCAGGCCGATGGCGAGCACGGTGAACTTCAGCTTTAAAGCCATGGGACAGCTCCTGTGCTCAGTTGCGCGGCGGCCCTTTGAGGTCCAGCGGCGGGGCGTTGTCGGGGCGACCGCGAATCAACGATTCCGGATGACGGCCCAGGTAATCAGACAGTTCACGCAACGAACGCGACATGCGCCCAAGCTCGTCGAGGGTCTCGGTCAGTTGTTCGCGTTGCGGCGAATCTTCGGCCAGGGTCGAGCTGGCCGACTGCAGGGTCTTGCTCAGGTCGGCGAGGGTGTTCTGCACGCCGGGCAGGGTCCTGGCATTGAACTGGGTCAGGCCTTTGCGCAATTCCACGAGGTTGCTGTCGAGGTTGCCGGCAATCCGTTCCACCGGCAGTTTGTTGAGCTTGTCGATCATCGCTTCGAGTTTTTCCTGCAACTGTTCGAGGCTGCCGGGGACGGTCGGAACGCTGATCGGGCGGGCGGTCGGGTCGAACGCGACTTTTTCGGCTTTGGGGAAGAAATCCAGCGCGATGTACAACTGGCCGGTCAGCAGGTTGCCGCTGCGGGCCTGGGCGCGCAGGCCGTTGTCGATAAAGGTGCCGATCAGGCGCACGGCGGCGGCTTCGTCGTCCGGATTGTGCTCGAGTACCTTGAGCATCTTCACGTGAGCCTGACCGAGGCGTTGCGGGTAAATCACGATGCCGACGTTGAGCGGGAAGCTGCGTTTCTTCGCGTCGAAATCCAGGTTGACGCTCACCACCCGGCCGATTTCGATGCCGAGAAACTCCACCGGTGCGCCGACTTTCAACCCGCGCAGGGCCTGATCGAAACGCAGGGTCAGGTATTGCGCCTTGCCGTTGGGCGGGGCGAGGGCGGTTTGCTGGTCGTCGAACAGGTCGTAAGTTCTTTCTTCGGCGGCGGCAACGTCGTTGGGGCTGTACTCCGGCGCGCGGAAGGCGATGCCGCCCACCAGCAAGGTCGACAACGATTCGGTTTTCACCGCAAAACCGTTGGCGCCGACGTTGACGTCAATGCCGCTGGCGTTCCAGAACCGGGTGTTTTCGGTGACGTAGGCGTCGTTCGGCGCATGGATGAACACCTCGATGTTCACTCCTTTGCCATCGGCGTCCAGCGCATAGGCCACGACTTGGCCGACCGGGATCTTGCGGTAATAGACCGGCGAGCCGATGTCCAGCGAGCCGAGATCCGAAGCGTGCAGGTTGAAGCGTTTGCCCGGTTCGCCGTAGGTGATCGGCGGCGGGTTCTCCAGGCCCTTGAAATGCTTCGAACGCGAGTTGGACTGACCGATGTCGGCGCCGATGTAGTCGCCGGACAGCAATGTGTCGATGCCCGAGACACCGCCCGCACCAATGCGTGGGCGAACGACCCAGAACTGCGAGTCTTCGCGGGTAAAGGTTTCGGCCTGCTTGGCCAGTTTGATCGTGGCGTTGACGCTTTTCTGGTCGTCGCTCAACTCGACGTCGATGACCTGGCCGATGACCACGTTGCGGTATTTGACTTCGGTCTTGTTGGCGGTCAGGCCGCTGCCGGTCTTGAAGGTGACGGTGATGGTCGGGCCTTCCTGCATCAGGTTGTGCACCACCAGCGAGAGGCCCACCAGCACCGCGACGATCGGCACGATCCACACCAGCGAAATGCTGAAACGCCGGGTCTTGACCGGCGCCTGGCCGGGCGCTCGCGGTTGATCGGCGGCTGACGACTCCATCCATGACCTCCAGGGTGTGTTGGGCACTGAGCGTCAGGAACGCAAAAGCACTTCATCAATATAGAAGTGCTTCGCGATAGAGCAAATGCGCAGGCCGCTTTAACCGGGAAGCGTCATCCCAGCAGTTCCCTCAGGCGATACCAGAACATGCCCAGTGCCAGCAGTGGCGAACGCAGCGCCGGGCCGCCGGGGAAGGTCATGTGCGGCACGCGGCTGAACACATCCATGCCCTGACTGTGACCGGCATGAATTGCTTCGCCCAGCAGCTTGGCGCACCAGTGGGTGACGTTCAGGCCATGGCCGGAATAGCCCTGGGCGTAGAACACATTCGGGTGCTGTTTCAATCGACCGACCTGCGGGAAGCGGTTGGCGGTGATGCCGATCTTGCCGCCCCACTGATAGTCGATGCGCACATCCGCCAGTTGCGGGAACACCTTGAGCATCTTTGGTCGCATGTAGGCGGCGATGTCCGTCGGATCCCGCCCCGAATAATGGCAGGCGCCACCGAACAGCAAGCGTCGGTCCGCCGAGAGCCGGTAGTAATCGAGGCCGACTTTCTGGTCGCACAGCGCCAGGTTCTGCGGAATCAGCTCGGCGGCGCGTTCCGCCGGCAGCGGTTCAGTGGCGATGATGTAGCTGCCGGCGGGCAGGACCTTGCCGCTGAGTTGCTGTTCGAGTTCGTCCAGATGCGCGTTGCAGCCGAGCACCAGACTGCCGGCGCGCACGCTGCCGCTCTGGGTGCGGACTTGAACGGTCGGGCCGTGGAGAATTTCCAGCACCGGGCTCTGCTCGAAAATCCGCACCCCGAGGGACGCCGCCAGCCGCGCTTCACCCTGCACCAGGTCGAGCGGGTGCAGATGGCCCGAGCCCATGTCGATCAGGCCGCCCTTGTAGACACCCGCGTTCACTACTTGCTGACGAATCAGCTCAGGGGCAACCAGCCGCGTTTCATGGCGGTAACCCAGTTGCGCCAGGCTGTCCTGCTCGGCCTTGAAGGCGTCGAACTGCGCTGGCGTGTTGGCCAGTTCGCAGAAGCCCCAGCGCAGGTCGCACTCGATGGCGTTGTCGGTGATGCGCTGGCGCACCAGCTCCACCGAGTCGATCCCGGCTCGGTGCAGGTAGCGCACGCCTTCGCTGCCGACATGCCGGGCGAAGCCTTCTACGTCATGACCGATCCCGCGAATCAACTGCCCGCCATTGCGCCCGCTGGCGCCCCAGCCGATGCGCCGGGCTTCGAGCAGAATCACCGAAAGCCCGCGCTGCGCCAGTTCAATCGCCGTATTGACGCCGGTGAACCCGCCACCGATCACGCAGACATCGGCAATCAAGTCACCCGTCAGTTCCGGATAGGGTGTGCTGGCCCGGGCCGACGCGGCGTAATAGGAGCGGGCGTGTTCCTGGGTGTACTGATTCATTTGTTCGACTTCACTTTGCTCCAGGACCGGGTCATCAGACGCATGATCGACTGGGGCGGGGTAGAGGAGATGTAGAGCTTGTCGAGGACTTCCTGAGACGGATAGACCTCGGGATTGTTGACCAGCTCCGGATCCATGTATTGCTTGGCCGCCGGGTTCGGGGTGGCATAGCCGACCGAGGCGCTGACCTTGGCGATCACTTGCGGATCGAGCAGGTAATTGATGAAGGCGTGAGCTTCCTTGGTGTTGCCGGCATCGGCAGGAATCGCCAGCAGGTCGAACCACAGGTTCGCGCCTTCCTTGGGAATCGAATACGCGATGTTCACGCCGTTTTTGGCTTCCTTGGCGCGGTTGGCGGCCTGGAACACGTCGCCGGAATAACCGAAGGCCACGCAGATGTCGCCGTTGGCCAGGTCGGACACGTATTTCGAGGAATGGAAATAGGTGATGTACGGCCGGATGCTCAGCAGTTTCTCTTCGGCCTTCTTGTAATCCTCGGGTTTCTCGCTGCGCGGGTCCATGCCCAGGTAGTTGAGGATCGCCGGGAACACTTCATCGGCCGAGTCCATCATCGACACGCCGCACTGGGTGAGTTTCTTCAGGTTTTCCGGTTCGAACAGCACCGCCCAGGAATCGATGTGATCGATGCCCAGCACTTGCTTGACCTTGTCGACGTTGTAGCCGATGCCGTTGGTGCCCCACAGGTACGGCACCGAATGCTCGTTGCCCGGATCGTTTTTCTCAAGCAGGGCCAGCAGTTTCGGGTCGAGGTTTTTCCAGTTCGGCAGTTGCGAGCGATCCAGTTTGAGGAACGCGCCGGCCTTTACCTGACGCGCGAGGAAGTGGTTGGACGGCACCACCACGTCATACCCGGTGCGGCCGGCGAGCAGTTTGCCTTCGAGGGTTTCATTGGAGTCGAAGACGTCATAAATCACCTTGATCCCGCTGCTGGACTGGAAGTCGGCGAGGGTGGTTTCGCCGATGTAATCGGTCCAGTTGTAGACGCTGACCTGGGGTTGGGCGAAGGCGCCGGCACTGCACGCCAGGGCCAGCGCGGCGGGAATCAGGGATTTCAACAGACGCATATCGACACCTCTTCGAATTATTGGGTTTTTCAGGTGAGCACGTTCCCTTGTGGGAGCTGGCAAGCCATGTCCCACAAGGGCGGGTGTTGGTTACACGCTCAGCAACAGGAACTCCCGCTCCCAGGAACTGATCACGCGCTTGAAGTTTTCATGCTCGGCGCGTTTCACCGCGACGTAGCCGCGCACGAACTTGCTGCCCAGGTACTGCGCGACGGTGTCGCACTCTTCCATCTGGGTCAGGGCCTCTTCGATGGTGATCGGCAGGCGCAGGTTGCGGCGCTCGTAGGCCCGACCTTCGACGGCGGCGCTCGGTTCGATGCCTTCGACCATGCCGATGTAACCGCACAGCAGGCTCGCGGCGATGGCCAGGTACGGGTTGGCGTCGGCGCCCGGCAGACGGTTTTCAACCCGCATCGCCTCAGGGCCGGAGGTCGGCACCCGCAGGCCGACGGTGCGGTTTTCTTCGCCCCATTCGACGTTGACCGGTGCCGAGGTGTCCGGCAGGAAACGGCGGAACGAGTTCACGTTGGGCGCGAACATCGGCAGCACCTTCGGGATGTACTTCTGCAGACCGCCGATGTGATGGCGGAACAGGTCGCTCATGCTGCCGTCGGCATTGGCGAAAATCGGCTGACCGCTGGCGATCTCGACCACGCTCTGGTGCAGGTGCATGGCGCTGCCGGGCTCATCGCCGATCGGCTTGGCCATGAAGGTTGCGGTGACGTTGTGCTTGAGCGCGGCTTCACGCAGGGTGCGTTTGAACACGGTGATCTGGTCGGCCAGATCCAGTGCATCGCCGTGGCGGAAGTTGATTTCCATCTGCGCCGGGCCGTCTTCGTGGATCAGCGTGTCCAGGTCCAGGCCTTGCAGTTCGCACCAGTCGTAGACGTCTTCGAACAGCGGATCGAATTCGTTGGCGGCGTCGATGGAGAACGACTGACGACCGCTTTCGGCGCGACCGGAGCGGCCGAGCGGCGCCTTGAGTGGCAAGTCCGGGTCTTCGCAGCGCTGGGTCAGGTAGAACTCCATTTCCGGCGCCACGATCGGCTTCCAGCCTTTGTCGGTGTACAGCTGCAGGACTTTCTTCAGCACGTTGCGCGGCGACAGTTCGATCGGGTTGCCGAACTTGTCGAAGGTGTCGTGGATGACGATGGCGGTCGGCTCGATGGCCCACGGAATCACGTACACCGCGTCGCTCACCGGCTTGCAGACCATGTCGATGTCGGCCGGGTCGAGCAGGTCGTAGTAGATGTCGTCGTCGACAAAATCCCCGGTTACCGTTTGCAGCAGCACACTTTCCGGCAGGCGCATGCCTCGCTCATGCAGGAACTTGTTGGTCGGTGCGATCTTGCCGCGGGCGATGCCGGTCAGGTCGCTGACCACGCATTCCACTTCGGTAATCTTGTGATCTTTCAGCCATGTGAACAGCTGATCGAAAGGGGCATTCATAAAGACCTCGTCGTTGGTTTTGTTGACGCGGGGGAACGCGATTTCATCTTTCGCAGGCTTCCCCTGTGGCGCGTTGACGACTATCTTGGGCGGGCCTTGCCGTTCCATCTATCCACTTTCAGCAGCACCAAAGCGCACCAAAAGAGTGCGCAAGGTTCCCCATGACGACGTGCAATCCGCTTCAGGTCCAAGCGTTCAACACCGCCGATGTCACCGAACAAATCCGCGCCACGCCGGGTTGGGTGCAGCATTACCAGCAGATGTCGCCAGGGCATTTCGCCGGGCAGATCCGCTATCTGGATTTGCAGGGTGTGGAGGTTTACGAAGAACAGATGAACACCCGGGTCGAGCAGAATTTCAGCGCACCGCAAGGGTCTTTGGCGTTCTGTTTCGATCGCAGCGACAACGCGCTGTATCTGCTCAATGAAGAGAGCCGCAACATCTGGATCACCCCGGAGAACTACCAGGAAATCGCCGTGGTGTTCGGCCCGGAATTCGTCCAGCGCAACGGACTGGACGTGGCCAGGCTGGAAGGTCTGTTCATGGCGCCGCTCAATGGCGCGCAGAATGGATTGTTCAGTCGCTGGTTAAGCTCGACTCTCACGAAGTTGTCGCAAGCCCTTGATCTGCCGAGTAAAGAGGCACTGACTCAGCAGCTGTTGGAGGATTGCCTGTTCATCCTCGACAACGCGAGCGTGTGTCTGGATGGCGGCGGTTTGCAGCGTCGCGCCGAGGAGCGAATCACCCTCAAACGCGTGGGCGAGTGGGCGGCGGATTCGCCGGAAGAAACCCTCAATCTGCTGGAATTATCGCGGGTCGCCGGGGTTTCCCTGCGCCAGTTGCAGCAGACCTTCAAGGCCTATACGGGGATGTCGCCAAGCCAATGGCTGCGTTTGCGCAGGCTCAACAGTGCGCGGCGCGAATTGCTCAAGCGTTCGCCCGCGGAGACCACCGTGGCGGAAGTGGCGATGAATTGGTCGTTCTGGCATTTAGGCCGTTTTTCAAGCAGTTATCGAGCGTTGTTCAAGGAGTTACCGAGCGAGACGTTGAAGCGTTCATCGTCCTTGTGACGGGCGCTCTGCGCCACAAACAAAAAAAGGCGGGAGAGGTTTCGGTATTCACCGAAGCCTCTCCCGCCTTTTTCATCTGCCGATATTGCCAAGCCTGTTGCGTTACCGGCTAACCCACTCTGAGACGCTTGAAGGAGGACGAAAGGGATCTTTTCATCAGTCTGGCCATCGGGGTTTCTATTTCCTTATGGATGACATGGGACGCACCTATCATCAAAGCGATGGTGCCCCAGAGCAGCACGTGTGGATTGATGGTCGGATAAGCGATGTTGAAGATCATGAAGCCGATCATTTGATGCAGCAGGTAAAGCGGGTAAGTCAGTGCGCCCAATGCTGTCCAGTCGAACTTCCCCACGGCTGACGTCTTATGCGTCGCGATAAAAAGGAAGGTCATGAAAAACAGGGCAATGACGCCGCAGATGATCAAGGAGTCGTAGTCAGTCGAATATTTCAGTTCAATCGACTCGGCCCACTTGATCGCGTTGAAGCTGGCCAATGCCTGCGCGGCTGCCAGCAAGGAAATACGGGATTTGGTAAACCCCTTGTCCCAGATGATGTAGAACGTCGCGCCAGCGATGAAATAGGCCGCGTAGTCGGTGATCAAGACCGAGCGCAGCTTTTCGAAAGCAAAGACTTCCGCTGCGGCCGAGATCAGTAGCCAGAGTACGAGGAAGGTTTCTATTT
This sequence comes from Pseudomonas sp. B16(2017), assembly GCF_002113205.1. Lineage (NCBI taxonomy): Bacteria > Pseudomonadati > Pseudomonadota > Gammaproteobacteria > Pseudomonadales > Pseudomonadaceae > Pseudomonas > Pseudomonas sp. B16(2017). The sequence goes on along the minus strand of NZ_NEKA01000004.1, from coordinate 200,800 downwards.
TCTCTATCTTCTTGAAAGCCAACAGGATCGCGATCATCAAGTAGAACTTTATCTCGACGAACAATGACCAGTAGACCCCATCTATCGGTGGGACACCGATCAAATCGCCCAGGAATGTCAGGTTGATCACGTACTGATAAAAATCAGCCGAAAAACGTGGCTGCCCGATCGCCAGCGTGATGAGAAACGTGATCGTGCAACACACCCAGAACGCCGGGCAGAGACGAATGACGCGGGAAATGAAGAACACCCTGAGGTTGTTGCTCGAAGCCGTCATCAGAATGACGAATCCGCTGATCATGAAAAACAGTTCAACGCCCAGATAACCGTATTTGGCAACGTCAGCCAAAAGTGGATAGGGCATGACCGACATCTCACCCCTCGCATAGCCGCGAAACGCATAGTGAAAGATCACCACCGCGAACGCCGCAAGAAAGCGCAGCAAATCCAGTTCTGTCAGCCGTCTGTTGTTCATGTGCATGCGCTCCGGGGGTGTTAGCGCGGATTGAAAACTGACGACTGTGCCGAGTGAAAATCGACTCAAGGCGAAAGCTATGACGGTTGGGGCGGCTCATCGTCTGGCCCCAGGCTTGGTGTGAGGGTCAAGGATTGCGTTGCCACATGCGGATGTAATCGACTTCAAATGTGGAGGGCAGGTCAGCATCGTCGACCACGCCGAACCATTTCCACATGGCCTCGCTGTCGAAGACGATCTGCATGGGGAAAAAGAAATAATGGTTCTTCGATTCTCTGACCAGCACACCATCGACGTACCAGCGCAGGGTATCGGGCTGCCAGTCGAAGCCGTAGACATGAAAGTCGCCGGCCAGCCGCCAGGGACTGGTCCAGGTGCTGCCGTTGGCGATATGTTCGGTGCTGTGCGGCGTGGCCCAGAGGTGGGCGTTCATGTTGTAGGCGCGGTCTGAAAGCGCATTTTTGGTCTTGCCGCCGATTTCAAAGATGTCGATTTCGGTGGCGTTGTCAGTCATGCCCGTCCAGGCCAGCCAGAAGGCGCTGGACGCTGCGGAATTCATGGGTTTGGCCCGCGCTTCGTAGTACCCGTAGAAGCCGCGTTCAAGGGTACGCACCATGGCTGAGGTGTAGTCCTTGAAGCCGAGCTCGACGTATTTCTGCGCCAAGGTTTCCTTGCGAAAGACAATCTTCAGGTTGCCATTGCCGACGCTGGCGTTACGCTCGGTGAACAACGCCGGCTTGCGGCCCAGCGACTCATTCCCGACGGCATTGTTGACGTGCCAGCGTGTGCGGTCGAGGGTGGTGCCATCGAACTCGTCGGACAGCGTCGTGTTGAGCACCCATTGACCGGCATTGGCCTGATCGGACAAGGGCAACCGGGCGTTGATGCGCGTCGGCAATGTCCCCAATGGGCCGACGCGGGTCCAGGTGTCGGCATGCGTGGGGATGGCCACGGACCATTTGTCTGCCAGGTATTGAAAGGCGCGCTGGCGCTCGGCGAGCGAGGCGAATGGACGGTCATACACCAGCACTTCGGCGATGTCGCCGCGAAAGTTTTCCGAGTGACCGACGGCATTGCGCCCGACCCCGTAGGGGCCGATCGGCACGTCGTGCAGTTCCAGCACGGAAACCGTCGGCTCATACGCACCGGTTTGCGCCAGGCTGACCGCGAAATTCGGCAGCACGTTGTCGTTGCTGGCGGCCTGCGGGCGTGAACTGAACAAGCGTTGCCAGGGATCGACTCCGGCCTGTTCCGGCAACCGCCGGGACACGATCAGTACGGTCACAGATCCTTTAGCCGTGCGCAGGGCCCGGCCGAGTAATCCCGAATTGCCGTCGAAGCGCACCACCGCATGGCCATTGAGGCTGTTTCCTATCCACTGTGGCGGTGAGCTGGCGTCAGCGACCGTCGCGTCATTGGCCTTGCCGGATTTGTCGCTCCAGCGCTGGAGCCGGTTCTGCGCATCCAGGGTCATCGCGGATGAGTCGGCCGCGTCCAGCCACAACACGAGGCCGGTGGTCGGTACAGGCGCTGGCGCCTGCGCGGCGTTGCTTGCCAGCGCAACCGAAAACAGCACGACCAGCAGACATTCCTTGAGCATCGGCATCACTTCACCGCAACGGGTGCCGGAATCTTGAATGACGATTGATACCCCTGCGGATTGCACGACTGCCAGCGCCAGCTATCGGTGATCATCTGTTCCAGGCCGCGTTGCGCGCTCCAGCCCAGTTCGCGTCCCGCCTTGGCCGGATCGGCCCAGCACTTGGCGATGTCGCCGAGACGTCGAGGGGCGAAGCGGTAGGGAATGCTGATGCCGGTGATGTCCTCGAAACTGTGGATGATCTGCAGCACGCTGTAGCCGACGCCGGTGCCGAGGTTCCAGAAGTGAATGCCATTGTCGTGCTGCAGCACTTGCAGGGCCTTGAGGTGACCGATGGCCAGGTCGACCACGTGGATGTAGTCGCGCACGCAGGTCCCGTCCACGGTGGGATAGTCGCTGCCGTACACCGTGAGTTCGGGTATCCGGCCTATGGCGACCTGGGTCAGGCACGGCAACAGGTTGTTGGGGCGGCCGCTCGGGTCTTCGCCGATCATTCCGCTTTCGTGGGCGCCGATCGGGTTGAAGTAACGCAACAATCCAACGCTCCAGCGCGGATCGGAGTTGCATAGATCCGTCAGCAACTCTTCGATCATGAGCTTGGTGCGGCCATAGGGATTGACCGGTTTGCCGGTGCCGAAATCTTCGGCAATCGGCGTGCGCGTCGGCTCCCCGTACACCGTGGCTGACGAGCTGAACACCAGCCGGAATACGTTATTGCGGGCCATCGCCTGACACAGGCCAAGCGTGCCGGCAACGTTGTTGACGTAGTAGTTCAGCGGCTTGCGCACGCTTTCTTCGACGGATTTGAGACTGGCAAAGTGCACGACGGCGTCGATGTCGTACCGGCTGAAGATATCGTCGAGCAGGGCCGGGTCGCGAATATCGCCCTTGATGAAGTCGACGCGGGTCAGGGTCAGTTGCTCAAGGCGCCGGATGCACTCTCGACAGCTGTTGCACAGGTTGTCGAGCACCAGCACCTTGTGGCCGGCGTTAATGAGGGCCAGAGCCGTATGCGAGCCGATGTAGCCGGCTCCGCCAGTAATCAACGTGGTTTTGCGCATGGTGAGGCCTTCCTGTCTCAGGGCTGAACTCAGCGGGAGGTGAAAACCGATTTGAATTCCTGTGGCCAGTGCGGGTGCAGGGCGCTGTAACCCACGGCATAACTCAGTGCGCCGAGTACGACGCTGCCGATCAAATGCAGGTAACCCTGGAGACCCAGCTGCGGTAGCACCAGCAGCACGGTTGCAGCCATGACCAGGGAAGCGATCACGCTGCGGTAACTGGCTTCGAAAAAGCCGCGCCAGCTGTAACCGATCGCCGTGTTCAGGCCGCGGATCTGCAACGGCGTGATGACCAGCATTCGCGCGAGCAGAGCGACGGCTGCTGCCATGCCGCCGTACAGGTTGCCGAGGGTGTACACCAGCGCCAGGGCCAGCGCGGTGGTCAGCACTTCAGCCTTGATCGTGAGGTGGCTGCGGTTGACCGCCACCAGTGCGGTGGTGGCGTACATGGCGCTGTTGCCGATGGCGGCGGTGCAGGCCAGCACTTGCAGCAGCGGGATGGCCTCTGCCCATTTGGCGCCGAAGATCAACAGGATCAGGTCGCTTGCCGTAAGTGCGAGTCCGATGAACAGGGGCGTCAACAGAAAACCGCTGACGGCGGTTGAATCGCCAACGATCCCGATCAATCGCTTGGGTTCTGCGCTGCGCCGGGAGAACGCCGGCAGCGCGTAGCTCAGCAGGCCGTTGTAGATCGCGGTGCGTGGCAGTTCGATGATGCGCATCGCCATGTTGAACATGCCGACTGCGTTCGCGCCGGCGGTGATGCCCAGCACCACGTTGACCCCGCGCTGCAAGGTTTGCGAGCTCAGCGCGTTGATGGCCACCGGTGCGCCTGACCTCAACAATTCACGCAGGATCGGACCGTCGATGTAAAAAGGGATACGTCGCGGGTCGGCGCGCATCAACACAATGATCGACACCAGTTCCATGATCAGCGCCTGGGCAATGACCGCCCACGCACCCAGTCCCCAAAGCGCAACGGCAATGCCACCGACTCCACCCGCCACTTTGCCCAGCAACGTGCGCGACGCCAGCATCTTGAAGTTACCGCTGCGGCGCATCTGCACCACATAGACCCGCGCCATCATGGTGAGCAGGATCTTTATCGAGGCTATCGCCGTCATCCATTGCAGCAGCGGATCCGGGGTGTACAGCATGACCGCGCCCGAAATGACGCCAATGCTCGCCAGACTGACGAGTACCGACGCCCAGTAGGCGGTGTAGATGTGCTTGTCTTCCAGCCGCTCAAGCCGGACCAGCGGGTCTTCGAGCACCGACGAGTACACCAGGCCGATCAACTCGACGATGGCGATGATTACCGTGCCCACACCCAGCTCGGCAGGCGACAGCAGCCTGGCGTAGGCGACAAAGGTAATCATCGACAACAGGATCAGGCCGAATTTCTCGGTGAAGATCCAGGTCAATGTCGTCAGACGGTGGTTGGCCATGGCGGATACCGGATCAATGAGCCGTGGTTGAAGCCGTTGCCTTGCGCAAGGTTCTGGCGCGGGCATACAGGTAGCGCAAGGTCGGTTTGCCGCTGGCGAAGATCAGGGCCTGCCAGGAGCAATCCAGCATTCGCCGGTACACGCCGAGGACCTGGTCATGCTCGCCGCGTCGGGAAAACGCCTCGAGAAAATCAGTGTGGTTGCCCAGCACGAAATCGATCCGCTGCTGCCGGGTCAGCTGCGCGCCGTAACGGGCGAGGTACACCTCGATGAAGCGGATTTTGTTCTGGTAGTACTTTTTCGGATTCGCGGTCATGTTGCCGCCATTGACCGTGCGCTCCAGCAGCACCTCCGGCACCGTGTGGATCTCCCAGTGTTCGGCGATCCGGGTCCACATGAAGCGGTCTTCGGAATAACGCAGGCTGGCGTCGAAGCCGCCGAGCTGCATGATCACGTCACGTTTGACCAGCGCGGTGGAGACGCCATTGACGACGTTGGCGTGGATGAAATCGTAGAAATGCCTGCCGTTCTTCAACCGGTCGTCCCGCTGACGCCTGCCATCGCTGTAATTGACTTGCGCGTAGCAATCGATCAGCCCCACCGGCCGGCCCTGACGCGTGAGCTCGCCATACAACGCCAGTTGTAACTCCAGCTTTTGCGGATGCCATTGGTCATCGGCATCGAGCATTGCCACAAACGTCTCTTCAGAGTGGCGCATCCCGTGATTACGGGCACTGGCCTGGCCTTCGTTGGCTTGCTGCAACAGGGTCAGGCGAAACGGCGCGGTGAAGTCTCGAACCCGTTGTGGTCCGTCATCGGTGGACCCGTCGTCGATGACGATCACGTGATCGGGCAGTCGGGTTTGCCGGGCCAGGGAGGTCAGTGTCTGCTCGATGCTGTCGGCGCCGTTGTACATCGGGATGACGACGCACACTGAATCTGCTGAACGGGGAGTTTGGTTGGGCACGGTGGTTCTCCTTGGGTTACGCGCTGGCGGAATCGCGCGGTAGTGCGCGGCCCGACGAACGCTGACGCAGCGCTGCCGGTGAGGATTCTGGGTAGGTCGCGTGGTGGTGCCGGAAGGTCAGGGCCAGGGTGCAGAACACCAGAAACTCGGCGGAGCGGTAGTTGGGGATTACGTACGCCACATAATTGGTGATGACGAACAGACCGATGATGACCAGCGCACTGGCACGAAACCGGGCTGCCTGATTCGCCGTCACGGCGCGGTATTGCTTGAACAGTGCTTCACCGAACATCAACGCCAGCGCCGTCAGCTGAATGAGGCCACCGTTGAGCAGGGTCTCCATGTAGCCGCTGTGGGCGTTGCCGATGTAACCCCAGCGGGTGATGAACGCATCGGCATCGGGACTTGCCCAGAAGGCGCCGAAGCCGTAGCCCTTGAGCAACTGGCTGTCGATGAAAGGCGCGAGCAGTTCCCAGATCAGGGTCCGATCGGTCAGTGACGGATCGCGCCCGGCCATTTCCAGCAGCACCGCAAAGTTGCTGTACAGAAACAGGCAAACCAGCAGGTAAAGGAGGGTGCACCCCAGGAACATCAGCTGCGAGCGATTGATGCCCAGGCGGATCATCGTGAGGAAGTACCAGTAGCTGATCGTGCCGGAAATAATCAGCGCTACACCGGTGGCTGACTGGGCAAGCAGGATCGCGACCAGCGAAAAGAATGAGCACAAGAGCGCCCAGCGATTGCGCTGCCGGATCATCGGCAGCAACAGCATGATGGCGATCGCATTGAGTCGGGCGCCGGCATTCTTTTCGGCGAAAACGCCTTTGAACGCGCCGTCGCGAATGCCCCCGGAGAGAAACGCCACTTCAGGCATGACCACAGCGAGCAACAACCCGATCAACGCCGCGATGCCAATGGCGCAGCCGAGCATGAAGGCGTTTTTTTCAAGGGAGTAGTTATAGGCAATGAAGCCTGCAAAAAACACCACGCCGAGCAGGGCGATAAACCGCTTGAGACTGAGCATCGGGTCGTGGGACCAGCCGATCGATGCGATGACACAGAGCAGGAACACCAGCAGAAAGAAGTTGCTGCGATAAAAGGTCTTGCTGAGGAATACCTTGTTGCGGATGAAAAAGAACAACGGCACCAGCAGCGTGATGAGGCCGCAGACCTGATTGGCGACATTGCCTTCGAGGTCTTTGTTGATATCGCCGAAGCTCGCGGCACTGCCCAGACCCAGGACAAAGGTAATCACCTGGATGTAGAACAGGATGCCGAACAGCGTGAAGGCGTCGCGCAGTGTCGAATAGCGGATCGTCAGGGGGCTCATGATGACGGGTCTCCAACCAGTGCTTTGAGGTAGGTCTGCACTGCACTGGCACTCATGAATCGTGCTGCCGCATCAAGGCGTGATTGACGCTGCAGATCGCGCGGTATGGACAGTTGCTCGACGATGGCCTGTGCCAGGGCGATGGGATCTTCCACTGCGACCAGCGGGGCAACCACGCCGCCGCCGAGAATCTCCTGAGGGCCATGGGGGCAGCGGGTCGCCACCACCGGCGTACCCGTGGATAACGCCTCGACCAGCGCGTTGGGGCTGCCCTCGAAACGCGACGACAGCACGAAGCAATCGGCTGCGGCTACTTCTGCCAGGGGATCATCGGCATAGCCCGGCAGATCGAAGCGCTCCGCCACCCCCAGCTGTTTCGCCTGTTCCAGCAGTTCGGCCCGGAGTGCGCCTTCGCCAAAAATGATCAGGCGGGCATCGCGATCCGGCAGTGCGGCGAACGCTGTGATCAGCGTGTCGAAACCTTTTTGTGGCGCCAGACGCCCCACGGCGACGATCACCGTGCCGGACTTTTCCAGCAGCCAGCGGTGGCGGGGCGGTCCCGGGGGGGTCTCGCGAAAGTCGTTGTCGAGCACCGGGTTGTCGGCAATGGTCACATCCCGGCGTCGGGCGAGTGTGGTGTCGACCAGGTCCTGGGCGACACCGCGCGAAACGCAGATCACCGGGTTGGGAATCAGCCTGTACAGCAGGGGCGCCACCCGATAAGCGATGCGCACCATCAAATCGGGATTCACGTGCCGGTCATGGGAAAAGGCATTGCGCTCGCTGACGTGCAGCCGGGTCAGCGTGCCGGACAGTGCCGCCGCGATGATCGCCACCACGTTGACGTGGGTGAGGGCTGCCAGTTGGGCGTCAAAGCGATTGTCACGCAGGAATCGCGTCAGTGCCGGCACCGCACGGACGCTGCGCGGGCTGTGCAATTCGACTTTTTTCACGCGCGGGTCGAGATGGGCTGCGTGAATGCCGCCGCCGGTGAGCATCAGCAATGTCACGTCGTTGCCTGCATCCACCAGCGCTTTGGCCAGGCGCGACATCATTTTTTCAGCACCGCCGGCGCTGAGGTCATGGAGGATGATCAGTAATTTTTTCATTGATTCCAGACCTGGTAGTACGCCTGCGCCGCGTACTGACTGGTGTACGGGCGCAGGGTGGCAGTGAGCGTCTCTTCGCCGGGGGCGATGGCATGACCTGAGGTCAGGTTGCGCAGCATGCCGTCGGCCAGTGCCTGTACATCGTTGACGATCACCAGTTGACCGAGTCGGCCGTGGTCCAGCAGTTCTCTGGGCCCGGTCTCGCAATCGCAGGCCAGCACCGGCGTGCCCAGCGCCAACGCCTCGATCAGCACGGTCGGCATGCCTTCTTGCAGCGAACTCAGAATGAACAGCCGGGCGTGCCTGAGCACGGGATAGGGATTACTCATAAACCCGCTGAAATGCACCCGTTGCGCGATACCCAATTGCCTGGCCTGGGTGACCAAGGCTTCGCGCAACGGTCCATCACCGACGATCACCAGATCCGGCAGCGCCGCGCTGCGCAGCGCCAAGGCGTAGGCATCGAGCAGCAGATGAAACCCCTTGGGTTCGACCAGACGCCCCAGGCTCAGCCAGTAGTTGCGGGGCAATCCGGCCGGCCTGGGCGCCTGTGCGGCTTGAAACAGTTGATCGGTGACGACCGCGTTGGGGCAATAACGGATGCGCTGCCGCCCCCAAGGCACGGCATCGGCGAGGGTCTGGCGCAAAGCCGACGAAACCGTCACCACCTTGCCGCTGCCACACAGGTACAAGGCGTAGAGAAAGCGCAGGCTTGAGGGGCCGGTTTTCTGTTCGCTGCAATCGAGGGTCGCATGGCGGCTGTAGATGACTTTGCAGGCACTGCCCAGGGTGGCGAACCACGTGCAGAGGTTGGCCTGTTCCTTGGCGGAAATGAGGTGGGTGACACGTTCACGCCGTATGAGCCGGCGCAGCAAAACGATGGACTTGAACAGGCCGACGAGGCCGTTGCCGCCACCGCTGTAGGATTGAATGTCCCGGGCGTCGGGCATGTCTGCGTTCATGACGAAAAAGCTCACCCGCCGGCCATCCTTGAGAAACTGCTCGGACAGCCGCTGCTGAACGCGCTCGACGCCACCGCCGGGCTTGAAATCCTTGAGGATAAACAGGATGTGCATTGTCATTCCTCAACCTTGATGGCGACTTTGTGTCGAACGATCATGTTCAGCAGGTGCAGGAAGTTGCTCGGGTAATCGATGAGGTAGCGTTTGATCGTGTGGGGCTCGCGGTACATGCGATAGAACGCGCGCAAGTGCAGACGATTGATCAGCGCCGGGTAGTACTGCCGCGTGGCCAGAGCTTCCTGGCGGATGAACCCGCCACAGCTGAAGGCGACACCGCGAAAGCCTGCGCGCAGGGCATCCTGCTCGAACTGCTCTTGCCGTCCGGCGCCCAGGCCGACGATCAGAATGTCCGCTGCGCTGCGACAGATGTCGTTCCGAATGTCTTCGGCCTGGGCGGCGGTGAAAAAGCCGTTGTGATAGCCGGCGATGGACAGCTGCGGATAAAGGCTCTTGATCTTGATGATGAATAGGTCAAGTTCGGCTTGCCGGGCGCCGACGAAATAAACCCGTTTGCCCTGTTGCTCGGCGCTGCGCAGCACAACGTCGGCTATCGAGGTGAAGTCGAAGCTGACCCGGCCAATCGGTCTGCCGGTGATGCGAGACATGAAGGTCGACATCAGCATGCCGTCGCAAAAATAGGCAACGCTGCTCGGGTTCTGCTCGAAAAAACTGCCGATCGAGGCAAAGTTGATGAAGGAATAGGCCTGGTTGGCCTCCAGCAATTTCGCCGAGTAGTGGCCGACTATCTCCAGTTTGAACATGGCGCGGCTCCTCTCAGAGAACTGAAGGGGTCTGCCGACCCACGGAGACGTAGGTGAACCCACGTTTGCTCAAACGCTGCGGATCGAACAGATTGCGCCCGTCGAAAATCAACGGCTGTTTGAGCAACCGGCTTAGCTGGTCGAAGTCCGGCGCCCGAAACGATTGCCACTCGGTGACGATGATCAGGGCGTCGGCATTTTTCAGCGCCGCTTCCTTGGTGCCTGTCAGCGTCAGGTCGTCGCGCGAGCCGTAAAGGCGCTGGGCCTCTTCCATGGCTTTGGGATCAAACGCCTGCACGCTGGCGCCGGCTTGCCACAAAGCCTCCATCAGTACCCGGCTGGGCGCTTCGCGCATGTCGTCGGTATTGGGTTTGAAACTCAGCCCCCACAGGGCAAACGTCTTGCCGCGAAGGTGACCGTCGAAGTGATCGAATACCTTGCGATAGAGGCTGGCTTTCTGTTCCTGGTTGCGCGCCTCCACGGCCTTGAGCACCCGGGCGTCGATGTCGACACCGTCGGCCGCCTGTATCAGCGCTTTCACGTCTTTGGGAAAGCACGAGCCGCCGTAGCCCAGACCTGGGTAGATGAACTGGTAACCGATGCGCGGGTCGGCGCCGATGCCGTGGCGCACCTTTTCGATGTCGGCGCCGAGCTTTTCAGCGAGGCAGGCCATTTCGTTCATGAAGCTGATCTTGGTCGCCAGCATGCAGTTGGCGGCGTACTTGGTCAGCTCGGCGCTGCGAACGTCCATGACAATGATTTTTTCGCGGCTGCGATTGAACGGTTCATACAGTTCGCGCATGACCTCTTCGGCACGCGGACTGTCGGTGCCGATGATGATCCGGTCCGGGCGCATGCAGTCCTCGACCGCGCAGCCTTCCTTGAGAAATTCCGGGTTTGAAACCACGTCGAACGTCAGATCGCCGCGACCGTTGTCGGCCAGCACCTGCTCGATACAGGCTCGCACCCGATCGCCCGTACCGACGGGCACGGTGGATTTGTCGACGATGATCTGGTGCCGGTCCATGTTCAGCGCGATGGTCTGGGCCACGCTCAGCACGTATTGGAGATCCGCCGAACCGTCTTCGTCGGGCGGTGTGCCGACGGCGATCAACAGCACATCGCCATGGTGAACGGCGTCCACCAGGTCTGTGCCGAACCGCAGTCGGCCGCTTTGGTAGTTGTCGCGCACCAGGCTTTTCAGGCCCGGTTCGTAGAGCGGCAGCGTTCCTTCTTTCAATGCCTCGACCCTGCCGGCATCGACGTCGACGCAGAGTACGTTGTGCCCGACCTCGGCCAATGCAGCACCCTGGACAAGGCCTACGTAACCAATACCGAATACGCTCACATTCATGGTCGAACCTCAGATCGTGGTGACAGTTATCAACGGTCGGGCAGGGGGGCGGCAGAAGTGGAGCAGGGGCTCAGTAGATGTTTTTCGAGAACAGGGTGAAGGGGGTCTTGATGAGGATTTTGATGTCGAGCCACAGCGACCACTGGTTGATGTAGTTGAGGTCCTGGGCGACGCGCAGCTGCATCTTTTCCACGGTCTCGGTTTCGCCACGATGGCCGGTGATCTGGGCGAGGCCGGTGATCCCCGGCTTGAGGCGATGCCGGGCCATGTAGGCGCGCACCTTGCCGGTGTAATAAAGGTTGTGGGTGACGGCATGCGGACGCGGGCCGACCAGGGCCATGCGGCCGGACAGCACGTTGAACAGTTGTGGCAATTCGTCGATGGAACTGCGGCGCAGAAAACCGCCGATCGGCGTCAGGCGATCATCGTTGCGGGTGGCCTGCCGAACCTGCTGGTCGTCGTGGACGTGCATCGAGCGAAACTTCCAGACCTTGATCACTTCGCCGTTGCAACCGTGACGGTTCTGCTTGAACAGCACCGGGCCGGCGGAGGTCAGCTTGACGGCGATGGCCACCACCAGCAGCACCGGGCTGAGCAGAATAATCGCCAGGGCGGCAAGGCTGCGTTCAAACAGATCCTTGCAAAACAGACTGGCAGGGTGCGAGCTGATCAGGCTCTCGTTGAGGTAGATGGCCGGCATTCGCTCGATTTCCGAGATCGAATGGTTGAGCAACACCATGCTGCCGAAATCCGGGATCCACACCACGTCGACGTTCATGTCCAGCAGGTCGATGTAGAGGGCTTCGATGGTGGCGGCATGGGCCATCGGCAGCACGATATAGACGCGGCGCACTTCCTGGCCCGTGATGATCTCGCGGATGGCGGAAACGTGGCCGAGCAACGGCAGAATGCTGGGGGCAGGGCCACAGCTGTCCTCGGCGGCAATGAAGCCCAGCACCAGCGCGCGGTTCGGTCGGGACAGCTTTTTAGCCAGTTCGTGGGCCGTCGGGCAGGTGCCGATGATCACCGAACGGCGTCCGTTGCAGACCTTGCGCGAGTACAGGCGGGCCAGGTAATGCAGGGGCAGAAAGCTCAAGGCCTGAACCACGAAACCCAGCACCGCCCAGACCATGATCACCTGGCGTGAATAAATGGCGCTGGTCTGGGTGAAGAACGCAATCGCCGCCAGTACGGCCAGCAGGGTCAACCACCCGGCCAGCAATCTGCCGAGCCCGACCAGCAGGCCATGGCGCTTGTGGTAGACCTGCATCACGCTGTAGATCGGCACCGAGCCGAGCACCGTCAGAATGATCAGGATGCGGTATTCGCTGGTCAGACTGCCGACGCGCCAATGCACGAGCAATATCAACAGCGCCGTCACCAGCGACAGCGCGCAAAGCCACTGGCCCCAGAACGTCAGGCCTCGGCGGTGTGTCATGTGAGCGGTATAGAGCGATGTCATGGGCTTAACCTCGAGACAGCATTCATGCATCAGCGCGAATCGAGCAGGCACGGCGTGCCTCCCGATGGCTTTTCCGTAGCTCGGCGGAGGTGAAGCGAGTGGTGCGTTGGCAGAAGAGGGCGTAGCGGCGGGCGTACGCGCCCGATGGTTACCTGGGCGCGAAATCGTAGTTATAGAACGCCCGGGAGTGGTGGTAGCCGTACTTGCGCGCCTTGCGCAGGTCGACCTGGTTGAGCACCGTGCCAAAGACCGGCACATGGCTTTGTTGCAACATGGCAATCCCTCGCTGAACCTGGCTGATCGACGTGCTGTCAGCCTTCACGACATAGATCACCGCGTCCGAATGTTTTGCCAGCAGCAGCGCGTCACTGATCATCTCCGCTGGGGGAGAATCGATGATGATGTGGCGATAACGTGACCTGAGCGCTTCGAGCATGCGCGCCATGCGCGGCGAGCTGAGCAAATCCTGTGGCGGTGGCTGAACCGGGTTGAGCGGATCGCCAGGGGACGGCAGGCGTGGCGCAACGAACATATCCAGCGACGGCGGCAAGACCTTCCCGGCCGGCAGCATGTCCAGATTGCCCACTGAAACAATGCAGTCTTCAAGCCTGGCCGTGCCGGCAATGACATTCGCCAGTCCGGGGCTGTCCGGCGGAAAATCGAAGTTCAGCGACAGGGTTGGCTGACGCATGTCGGCATCGATCAGCAGCACGCGTTCCAGCGGTGTCAGCGAACTGGCGAGGTTGGTGGCGATGGTGCTTTTACCCTCGCCGGCAACCGTGGAGGTCACGAGCACCACTTGTGACGGTTTTTCGCTGCTTTGCAACATCAACCAGGTGCGCAGGTTGCGAATGGTCTCGGAAAAACGCGGGTTGTCGTTGTCCTCGAACAGGCGCGCCAGTTGCCGGCGACTTTTCTTTATCACCAGCGGCACGACGCTGAGCAGTGGAACATTCAACACGCTCTCGATCGATTCATCGGTTTTGAAGGTATTGCTCAGACTCTCGAAGAGCAGTGCCAGCCCGACGCCGATGACTGCAGCAATCAACCCGACGATCGCGACAATCAATGTCTTGCGCGGTTTGCTCGCGTCGACGGGAACGATGGCCGGGTCGACGATGCGCACTTTCGTCGAGTCCATGTCGGCGGTGGCTGTGGTTTCCTTCAGGCGAGTGACGAAAGTTTCATACAGCGCGCGCGTGCTATCGACTTCACGCTGGAACTCACGCAACTGGAACTCTTTGCGCGCGATGTCCTGGATCTGTGCCTTGTTGCTGTTGAAGGATTGACGCAGCGACGCTTCACTCGCCGTGGCGAGCTGGTATTGCCGCTCGATACCGGCCACCACCTGCTGCACCTGCAATTGCAGACTGGTGGTGGCGGTGCGCAATTCGGTTTGTGCGGAGATCAGGCTGGGGTGCTTCGGACCATAGCGCCCGGCCAGTTCATCAACCTTGGCCTGGGCCACCGCGCGATCGGCCTGGAATTTCTGCACCAGAGGGTTGCTCAAGACCGCCGGTACGCTGGAGAGTCGGCTCAGATCGCCGTTGCCCAGGGCTTTCGCCTGCCGGTACTCGCTCTCGGCTTCAGCGCGGTTGCGTCGGGCGTCGACCATGCGGTTGCCGGTCATTTCCAGTTCGTTGGCGCTGATGGTGGCAACGCCGCCAACATCCACCAGACCTTGTTCTTCGCGGTAACCCTGCAGCTTTTTCTCGGCCGCCCGCAGGTTGTCGCGCAGCTTGATCAGACGCGTGTTCATCCAGGCCGTGGTGGTTTGCGACGATTTCTCGCTGGTATCGAGCTGGCTGTCGGTAAAGCCCTGAGCCAGTGCGTTGGCCGCCGCCGCTGCCAGAACAGGGTCTGGCAACTCGACTTCGATTTCGAGCAACTGACTTTTGCCAACGAACTTGACGCTGGTATGCAGCATGAGATTCTGCGTGACCTGGTTGAAAACGTCTGCTTCAGTGAGTGGCTCTTTCTTTTGCGGTAGATATCGACCTAGCCCCGGGATCCATTGATCAAGGTCCAGATCGGCCAGCCATTGGCGCGGCGCAAACCAGGACTTTGGCTGCTGGCGCGGATCGGTGACCGGGTGAGTCGTCAGCCCGAGTTTTTTCACCGCGCGTTCGGCGAGGTCTCGCGATTGCAGGAGCGCCTGCTGAGTCTGCAAGTAATCTGTGGCGTTGCCGCCGGAGTCCTTGACTTGCTGGAACGACATCAGCGGAGGTGTTTTGTCGTTGAACAGCAGGGTGGTGCTGCCAATGTATTGCGGCGTGATATTGGAGACCACCACGGCCGCCAATACGCAACTCAGCAGCACCAGCCAGCCAATGCGCCACTTGGCGCGCCAGATGATCCTCCACAGATTGAGCAGATCCAGGGTGTCCTTGTCTTCGGCGTGCTGCGGATGCAGATGCGCTTGAAGAGGACGTTCGACGTAGTTGCTTGGGCTGTTGTCCATGATCAGAAAAAGCCTTGTGCAATGGAAATGGTGTCGCCGGGGGCGATCGTGGTGCTGCGCGTGACGTTATCGGTCACGGTCGCGCCACCATCACCGCGCAAGATGGTCACTCGCTTCATCGAGGCCCGCTCGGTCAAGCCGCCGCCCAGTGCAATGGCTTTTTCCAGTGTCAGTCCGGGCACGAACGGATAGCTGCCGGGCTTTTTCACTTCGCCATTGATGTAGAACGAGCGGTATTCGATCTGGCTGAGACTGACTTTCGGGTCGATCAGATAACCCTGCTTGAGCCCGTCGACGATGATTTTCTCGACCTGGCCGGGGGTCAGTCCCTTGGCGGATATTTCGCCGAGAAACGGGTAGGAAAAGGTGCCGGCATCACTGAGCCGGATCTTTTTCATGCTCAATTCCGGCTCACCGAAAACGATGATTCGCAACACGTCGCCGGCAGCGAGTTTGTATTGCGTATCGGGATCTGCCGCATAGGTGTGGGGCAAGAGAAACAACGCGAACAAAAGGACAAGTGTGCGAGTGTTCATGTCGAGACCCTCTTAAAGGCTGACGTTGAAGCTGATCTGAAACACGTTGCGGGTGAAGCTTTCATTGTCGGCATCGGAATCGTTGTCGCGGTATCGATAACCCAGTTCGATATCCAGCCAACGGCGCATGGCGTACACCACGGCCAGGTTGTAGTCCTGAAGATTGTCGGTACGGCTTTGGCCTTCGTAGACATAACGCCCGTAACCGGCCTGGGCCACGGTAGTAATCCGCTCAGTCCAGCCGTGACGCCAGCCGACCTGGGTGAAGGTCGACTTCACGGCATCAGCGCCGTCGTCACCTTCGGCGAGGGCCTGGCGAGCGACGAAGGTGAATGTCGAATAGGTCCGCGGTTTCCATTGCAGATCGACTTGCCAGGTCGGGTTGTCGAGGTCTTTGGATTCGCTGTTGTCGAAGTTCTTTTTCTCGTAACCGACGCGGACCTTGCCCGTCGTGCGTGCCGTGAAATCCCATACGGCACCGGCCATGACGGCGTCGGATTTACTGCTGCGCGGGCTGTTGGCCTGCTGGTAATCAAAGTCGGTGTGGTTGTATTCCACCAGACCTCGGGTGTTGCTGCCGATGCGGTGATACCAGGTGCTCGTCAGGGCAGTGGTATTGCGTTCCTTGTCGTCGTTGATGCCATCGGCGTTGTCGTAGCGCAGTTGTGCGTAACTGGCCCCGAGATCGATTTGGTTGTCAGCGCTTTTCGCCCCGAAGGTGTAGAGACCGCCCACACGTTTGTTGTTGAGCTTGTCGTTGATGCCTTCGACCGCCGTCGATTCCGTGCGCTCCCATTTGCGGTACTCGGCGTCGAGCTTCAGACGATGCCGGTCGGTGAACTCCATGATGCTGTCCGCTCGCACGCGTTGTGCCGTGTTCGAGGCATCCGACTCGTCGTGATAAATGTAGCGAGTGGGTTGCCAGATCAGTCGCGTGGCACTGTTGCGATCCTCGGCCTTGAGCTCGAAAGAAGGCGCCAGCTTGGTGACAATGGAGGACTGTTTGCTGTTTTCCAGTTCGCGAAAGTTGTCGTCATAACTTTCCGAAAACAGGAACGATGGCGTGAAGTCGAATCCATACACATCAATGGCTTGCGGATTGATGCTCCAGGCCATTTCGGGATAGAGACAGGCCATCATCAGCGCGACGGGGCATCGTGACTTCAAAGCCATGTTATAGCTCCTGAGCAAGGGCATATAAGGCAAGTCGTTAGTTGTAGGGGTGAAAACCGGCTTGTTGTCGTTCAATCACGCTCAATGGCAGGCAGACAGGCTGCTCACGGTTGAGAAACTGCAGGAGGATCATCACGCGGTCGGTTCCGTGCAATCCGAGGAACACGCCCTCCAGTGGCGCGAGCGGGCCGCTGACAATCTGTAGATTCTCTCCGGGTTTCAGCGCTTCATCCGGCCCCGACGTCATTGATTCGATGCAACGCGTACGCAGATGCTCGATGACGTGCTCAGGCACTGTCGCGGGACCATGATTGAATTCGACAAAACGACTGACCCCTCGGGTGGAACGCAAGGGGGCCCAGTTGTCTTCACGACTGAGTTGGATGAACAAATATCCAGGAAAGAGGGATTCGTGCACTCGCTGGCGTTTTCCGCGAATAATGCGCTCGCTGACGAGTTGGGGATGAAAGACCACGTAATTCTGTTGAAGCAGATTGAGATGAGCACGCTCATCCTGACGTGGCTTGCATTGCAAAAGGTACCAATTTGGGTGGTCCGAGCTGATGACTGGCATGCTGGTAAACTCTGTAATGATCGAAAGTTTATGGCAGGCAGAAGCTCTATTGAGGGCTAAGTAAGGGCTGTCAGCGAAAGTGCTTTTTTATTATGGGTTATTGAAGTGTTTCAAACATGAATCACAAAGTGTTTCATTGGTGTGCATCGAGCAGTGAAGTTTCGCTCTGTTCTGCGGCACCTCTGGAGGAATTATCGGTTCAACTTTTTAGAAGGCAAAGCTACCGCACGGTCTGTTCATTCAGGCTTAAGTTAGGTAACTAAGTAGTTGTCCCTGAAGCGACAGTGCGCGAGTAAGTGACTGCTCGCGCCCTGCAAAAAATCAACCTTGGTAGTTATCGGCCAGTCTTTCTGGTCTGTCAAACGTTAGCAGTCAAAAAATACGCCATCCATCCAGTAATGCTTTTACCGATGGATAACCAATTGTTTTTTAATGACTTATTCTTTTAGCTGAACGGTAGAAACTTTTTCTGCCTGTTATGGTCGCGACTATTATTTAGATCGAAAACTTTCCCCACTATTGGGTGCTGTTATAAAACCTGGACTGAATAAGTCATCCAGCGCTATAACTTATTGCCTGTCGGCTTGTGTGGAGCAGGGATTATGACCGTTCTTGTTACAGGCGCTGCGGGCTTTATCGGCTATCACGCGGTCAAACGATTGGCGCAGCAAGGCCAGGAAGTTGTCGGTATCGACAACCTTAACGATTACTACAGTGTGGATCTCAAACAGGCGCGGCTTGAACAGTTGAGTAGTCTGCAGAGTTTCAGTTTTGAAACACTGGATATTGTCGACAAGCCTGCCTTGATGGCGTTATTCAAAGCGCACGATTTCACCGAGGTGGTGCATCTGGCCGCTCAGGCGGGTGTGCGCTATTCGCTCGACAACCCGGATGCCTATGCGCAATCGAACCTGGTGGGGTTTCTGAATGTGCTGGAAGCCTGCCGACATTATCCGCCCGCGCATCTGATCTACGCGTCGAGCAGCTCGGTATATGGGGCCAACAGCAAGTTGCCCTACAGCGTCGATGATGCGGTCGAGCACCCTGTCTCGCTGTATGCCGCCACCAAGCGCGCCAATGAGCTTCTCGCCGACAGCTATTGCCATCTCTACGGCTTGAAGGCCAGCGGCCTGCGCTTTTTCACGGTTTACGGGCCCTGGGGCAGGCCGGATATGGCGCTGTTCAAATTTACCGAAGCCATTCTTCAGGGACGACCGATCGACATCTACAACCAGGGTCAGATGGCGCGGGACTTTACTTACGTCGATGACGTTGTCGAAAGCATCGTCCGCCTGTGTCCGAAACCGCCAGCGCCGGAGAAGGAGGCGGGTGGCGTCAACCGGATTTTCAACCTGGGGCGCGGCAAACCGGTCGCGTTACTGGATTTCGTCGACTGCCTCGAACAGGCACTGGGCATAAAAGCCCAGCGCAATCTATTGCCGATGCAGGCCGGCGATGTCATCAAGACCTGGGCTGATGTTTCGGCATTGGAACAATGGATCGGGTTTACTCCGCGGGTGGAAGTTGCAGAGGGTGTGGCGCAGTTTGTGAGTTGGTATCGCCAGTACTATCGGATTTGAGCGGCGCTTCATGCGCCTGGAGTACGGTCATGAGCCGAGACCCACCCGGTTGTTGCGCATTATCGAAAAATTAAGCGCCGCAGCGACACACAGCCAGGCCAGATAAGGAAACAGGATCAACCCGGTGATCACATCCAGGCGCAGGGCCAGGACCACCATCACGGCGACGACCAGCCACAACAGGACGAGAATAATCATCGCGGCAACGATCCGCTGCGCGCCGAAGAACACAGGCGTCCACAGTGTGTTCAGCGCAATCTGCGCCGCCCACAATGCCAGCACCTGTTCGCTGCCGGCAATCATGGTCAAGCGATAGCCGACCCAGGCCAGCAGCAGGTAGATCGTCGTCCAGGCCACCGGAAACACCCAGTTGGGTGGCGTGAACTTCGGTTTGTTGAGCTGCGCGTACCATTGGCCGGGCTTGAAAACCATGCCGGTGGTTGCCGCCGCACCGCACGCGATCAGAAAAATCAGGAAAGTCACCATTTCACACTCCTTGGCCGCAGCCCGTTTGCCTGGTTTGTTCCGCCGCAGCGGTCGTTCATTCGGATCTTGAGCACATCAGTTCACTGACCCGCGCCACCAGCGTGTCGACCGCGAAGGGCTTGGTCAGCACCTGCATGCCCGGGCCCAGTTGGGCGGCGCCGATTACTGCGTTCTCCGCGTAACCGGTAATGAAGAGGGTCGTCAGGTTCGGGCGGATTTCCCGGCCGGCGTCGGCCAGCTGCCGACCGTTCATGCCACCCGGCAGGCCGACATCGGTGATCAGCAGGTCGATATGCACGTTTGATTGCAACACTTTCAGCCCGGCAACGCTGTCGGCCGCCTCAAGCAAGTTGTAGCCGAGATCGCCAAGCACATCGGTCAGCAGCGCGCGCACTGTGGGTTCGTCGTCCACCACCAGAATGGTCTCGCTGGCCTTGGGCACCACCGCGGGTGCGATGTGCTTGTCATCGTGACTCTGCACGGGATCGCCACGGTGACGAGGCAGGTAGATGCACATCGTGGTGCCCCGGTCGACCTGGGAGTGCACGCGCACCTGGCCGCCGGATTGTTTGGCGAACCCGTAGATCATCGACAAGCCCAGCCCTGTGCCCTGGCCCAGCGGTTTGGTGGTGAAGAACGGGTCGAAGGCCTTGGCGATGACATCGGCCGACATGCCGGTGCCGGTATCGGTGACGCACAGGCACACATACTCGCCCTCGGGCATGTCCAGCGCGCCGGCGATCTCGGTGTCGACGATGCGATTGGCCGTCTCGATGGTGATGCGTCCGCCATCGGGCATTGCATCACGCGCGTTGATACACAGATTGAGCAGCGCGTTCTCCAGTTGACTGGCATCGACCAGTGTTGGCCAAAGCACGGGCGAGCCAATGGTTTCCAGGAGAATGCTCGGGCCCACGGTGCGCTGGATCAGCTCGGTCATGCCGGTCATCAGTGTGTTGACGTCGGTCGGTCGCGGATCGAGGGTCTGGCGTCTGGAGAACGCCAGCAGGCGGTGGGTAAGGGCGGCGGCTCGCTTGACCGCGCCCTGTGCGGTCACCATGTACTTGTCGACTTCGTTCAAGCGGCCCTGATTGATCCGCGCGCCCATCAACTCCAGTGCGCCGGAAATGCCGGCCAACAAGTTGTTGAAATCGTGAGCGAGGCCTCCCGTCAGTTGGCCGACTGCTTCCATCTTCTGCGACTGACGCAGTTTTTCCTCTGCCTGCATCAACTCGGCGGTGCGCGATGAAACCCGCTGCTCGAGGGTGTCGTTGAGCGAACGCAACGCGGCAAGAGCCCGGTCGCGCTCTGCCTCGACGGTGCGCCGCTCCTCGACGTCGATCAGCACGCCGGGAAAAC
This sequence comes from Pseudomonas sp. B16(2017), assembly GCF_002113205.1. Classification (NCBI taxonomy): domain Bacteria; kingdom Pseudomonadati; phylum Pseudomonadota; class Gammaproteobacteria; order Pseudomonadales; family Pseudomonadaceae; genus Pseudomonas; species Pseudomonas sp. B16(2017). Next base: position 180,042 of record NZ_NEKA01000004.1, on the reverse strand, counting down.
GCAGGGGAACTCCGTCATCTGCACACTCAACGCGTCCGTTGGCTTCGATCCACTGGAATCTGCCGTCCTCGCGCCGTACACGGTACTGATGGGAATAGGCGCCACCGCGGCCAATGGCTTCGTCGATTGCCATGGTCAGGCTATCGCGGTCGTCGGGGTGCACGCTGGGTATCACTTGTTCGAGGCTGAGGCCTTCGCGCCCCAGTGCCGGGTCGAGGTTGAACACCTGGGCGAAGCCTTCGTCGATGGCAAAGCGGTCGGTCAGCAGGTCCCAGTGCCAGGTGCCGATGATGGCGCCGGCGGCAAGGGCCAGTTGCACTCGTTCGACGTTTTCCCGGGCAATTGCCTCGCTGGCGCGCAAGCGTTCCTCGGCGGCGCGCCGCTCGGTGACGTCGTTGAACAGGATCGCGATCTGCCGGTCGGCCGGATCGCCGACCCGCACCGCGCGCACATCGAACCAGCGTTCAAAGGTATTGGCGTAATTTTCGAAGTTCGCCGGTTCCCCGGTCTTGGCCACGTGGCCGTAGGTTTCGAACCAGAAGCGTTCAAGATTGGGCGCGAACTCGGTGACCCATTTACCGCGCAGGTTGACCCCGCACTGGCGCTCGAACGCCGGGTTGGCCTCGACGAAGTAGTAGTCGACAGGCTCATCGTTGGCGTCGAATTTGACTTTGACGATAGCGAACGCCGACTCGATGGTTTCCAGAATGGTACTGAAGCGTTCCTCACTCTGACGCAGCGCCGTTTCGGCACTGCGCGAGCGCGTCAGGTCAAGCATCGCGCCGATCATGCGTTCGGCCTGGCCAGCGGGATTGCGGATCAAGTGTCCGCGATCCAGCACCTCGGCGTAAGAGCCGTCCTGACAGCAGAACCGATACTCCGCGCTCCATGTCGTGCCGTCGCCTTCGATGGCGGCGCGCATCGATGCCTGCACCCGCGCCTGATCCTGCGGATGGATCCGCGCGAACCGCCAGTCGCCACTGGGATCAACATTCTCCAGCGGGAAACCGTACGCCTGTTGCAACGCCTGGTTCCAGATGATCTGGTTGGTTTGCAGGTCCCAATCCCAAACTGCATCGCTGGTCGCCTTGACCGCCAGTCGATAGCGCTCCTGGGTTTCGGTCATGGCGCGTCCGAACAGATGCTCCTGAGTCCGGTCGCGGAGAATTTTCACGAACCCCAGGTGAGTCTGGTCTTCATCGTAGAGCGGCATCAGCTCGCCAGAGGCCCAGAATCGCTCGCCGTTCTTGCGCAAATGCCAGCGCTCATCGTAGGCACGGCCTTCGACAAGGGCGCGTTGCATTTCCTCTTCTACACGGCCGGCAGCGCGGTCCTCAGGTGTGAAAAAGCAGGCCGCGCTCTGGCCGCGAACCTCTTCGGCGGACCAGCCCAGCACGTTGGTCGCGCCGCAGTTCCATTCCGTGATGTTCCCGCCAAGGTCAGTGACGACCATCGCAAAATCCACTGCACTCTCGAAAACCGCGCGCTGCCGCGCCTCACTACGAGCGAGCGCGGCCTGACTGGCGTGCAGTCGCGCTGTGATGTCGCGCTCAATGTCGACTTCATTGCTCTGCAGCGCGGCGCGTAATCGCTTGACCTCGCACTCGAGCGCTTCGCGACTAAGGTGTTTGAGGGTGTCCATCTCACCTTCTTGGTTGAATTTTTCAGGGACCGGTTTCAGTGGTTCGGGCATGCCCGAGCGCTGCAGTCAGCAGCGGGAAGCGTTGTAGCTGCTGATCCGTTGACAGGTTGCTTCGTCGTTAAGTTTCACTGATGGAGCAAGGTCGCTTCGGGTGAACGCTGATTTCAAATCGATTCGCTGTTATCCAGGCGGGCCAGCAACGACTGGCCGCGTTGCCAGAGTGCCTGTTGCCTGGTTTGCGGCATGCGGTCGAGGTTCTTGTACATCATGGCCATGCGCTGATTGCCGCGCAGCAGCTCACCGTGGCGCATCAGGAAATGCCAATACAACGCGTTGAACGGGCAGGCATTGTCTGCCGTGCTTTCGCGGACCTTGTACGCGCAACCGCGGCAGTAATCCGACATGCGATTGATGTACTGGCCGCTGGCGCAATAGGGTTTGGAACCGAGATAACCGCCATCGGCGTGCATGACCATGCCCAGCGTGTTGGGCAGCTCGACCCAGTCAAAAGCATCCATGTAGATCGCCAGGTACCACTCGCAGATCTGACTCGGCGCGATGCCGGCGAGCAGGGCGAAGTTGCCGGTGACCATCAGCCGCTGAATGTGATGCGCATAGGCATGCTGCAGGCTTTGCCCGATGGCGTGGCGCATGCAGTTCATCTGCGTGTCACCCGTCCAGTAGAACTCGGGGAGCGGACGGCTGTTGCCAAAAGAGTTGCCCAGCGCGTAATCCGGCATCTTCAGCCAGTACACGCCCCGCACATATTCCCGCCAGCCAATCAGTTGCCGAATGAAGCCTTCGGCGGCATTGAGCGCAACGCTGCCGGCCCAGTACGCCGACTCCACGTCACTGCAAATTTGCCGCAAATCCAGCAGGCCAATGTTGAGCGCTGCGCTGATGCGCGCATGAAACAGGAACGGCTCGTCACTGGCCATGGCGTCCTGGTAATCGCCAAACCCCGCCAGGCCATAATCGAGAAAGTACGCCCAGAGTGCCTGCGCATCGGCATGGGTGACGGGATAGTTGAAGTCATCGAGTGTGCCGTAATGGTGGCTGAAGCGCGCCTTGACCAGTGCCAGCACATCGAGGGTGATGGCGTCGTTATTGAAGCGTACCGGGTAGGGCGCTTTGACGCCTTTGGGCAGGGCCTTGCGATTCTCGGCATCGAAGTTCCATGCGCCGCCCACTGGTGAACCGTCGCCATTGAGCAGCAAGCGGCTCTTGCGCCGCATCTCACGGTAGAAAAACTCCATGCGCAGCTGTTTTTTGCCCTCGGCCCATGCGGTAAATTCTTCGCGACCGCACAGAAAACGCGTATCGGCGTGCCACTGGACGGGCAAACGGCATTCCTTGATCGAATGCTCCAGCCGCCAGTCGCCACACTCAGTCACGTGCACTTCGTCGGCCTGCAACAGCTTTTTCCAACGATGCAGCTCACCCGGCACCGAACCGCTGTTTTGCGGGTCATCCAGGGTCACGTATTCAACACGTATGCCTTGGTCTCGCAACGCCTGAGCGAAATGGCGCATGGCGCTGAAGATCAGAGCAATCTTCTGTGGATGGTGGGGCACATGGCTGGCTTCTTCCATGACTTCAACCAGCAACACCGTGTCGCGCTCGGCATCGAGTGCCTGTAAGGAAGCCAGGTCGAACGACAACTGGTCGCCCAGTACCAGGCACAAGCGGCGGGTAGTGTTCATTTTGCGGTTCATTGGCTTGCTTCGGTGCTCTGGCGGCGGAAGAACAAGGTCACCTGGCCGACCTCCACGCCGAACTTGGACATGCGGGTGCGGTTGATCAACGTGTCCTCGTCCATCAGGTACATCCAGTCGTCCATGCTCATTTCATAGGTCGAATCGTCGACCGGTACGTTCAGCCGATAGCGCCAGTGAAATGTGTTGCCCGCCACCTGGCCTTGGGCAACGCCGACTACATCGCCGGCGCGACCGCTCCAGCGTCCCTGGCCCTCGGGCGTCAATGTCCATACGCGGTGTTGGCGGGTGCCATCGCTGTACAGAAAGCGCTCGTCGAGAATCAGGTTGTTGCCTTCGCGACGGCTGACAATATTCACTTCGAAACGCTTGGTCACTTCGCCGCTGCGCTTCTGAAACATTCCCCAGGCCTTGACGGGCTGGCTGAAAAACCGATGCAGATCCAGGGCTGGGTGTTGGTCGGCATAACGGGCGACGTCCACGCTGGTGCAGCTTGCGATGCTGAATATCAGTGTCAGTAACAGCAGGAATCGCGTCATTGCCTTACTCCCTGAATGCAAAGGTGTCGAAGGCCAGGTTCGAACCATTCGCTTGTACGGTGGGCTGGACATGTACAGGTTTATCGTTTTCCCCGGCTGGTCTTGACGCTCGACTTTTGACGACGTCAACGAGAGTCTTACGGCGATGGGCGGCTTTGTTTTTCTCGCGGCAGCGCTGTACGTGAGGCCAAGCGTTTTGCGAATAGTTGTACGTAGACAGATAGTTTGTATAGGTATGAATCAAGATAGGCCGAAAAAAACCACCTGACAATACTTCTTCCCTCACGCAGGGCGCTTGCTGCGCCTTAACGCGATGCCGAACGTTTTGCCCTGGAAACAGCGGTTGGCCGGTCTGCCCGTCGAGCGCTGGTACTGGGGAATATCCAGCGCAGTGAACGCCGGACCGTGAGGCGCAGGATGCTCAGTGAGCATCCTGCGGGGATAGGAGTGGCCGACAGATCACTGCGCTGTCGGACTTGGCTGTGCACCGAATTGCGCAATGATGTGAGTACCCAGCTCCTCAATAACCTCCGCTGCCGGGCGCTTTCCGTATTTGAGATTCAGGATGACGTGATCGACGCCGATTTCCTCAAGCGACTCCAGCAAAAACCGCAAATGGTAGCGTCCGAGTTTGAACCCCAAATGAATGCGAGCGGGTGGCGTGGACGGGTTTTCATCAAGGTCGATGTAAAGCGACTGAGTGAAGGGCTTATAGACGGAACCACATTGCTTCGTGACCTCCAGCCGCCAATCTTCCACGACCAGTCTCTGCATGTTCGGTATGCGTGGATAGTTGATCCATCCGTTGCTTTCGCGCGCGATCCAATCCAGTGACTGACGGCTATTGCCGGTCACGAGCATTGGAATGAATTGGGTGGTCGGTTTCGGAATCAGATCCGCGCCGCGCATTTCCCCGGCGCTCCAGTGGATGGGTTCGAAACTGGTGCTGTGGGCTCGGCGAATCACCGCGTAGTGCTCGCGAAAGATATCCCCGCGCCTTTCGGGATCGACGCCAAAAGCCGAGAACTCCACCGGGCGGTCGCCGGACGCCACCCCAAGAATCAAGCGACCTGCGCTCAACTGATCGACGCTGGCTGACGCCTTGGCCGTGTGCAGGGGATGGTGCAAAGGGATGGCGATGGAGGCGGTGCCAAGTGCAATTTCCGATGTATGGGCGGCCATATAACCCAGGTAGACCCAGGGGTCGAAGACTTGGCCGACATCGCCGAATCCGGGATCGCGAAGCGGCACGTCACGAAACCAGAGTGCGCTGAAGCCCAGTGCCTCGGCCTGTTTCGCCAATGCGACCTGGTTGAGCATGCTCGGCGTGTCGCCGTCGAAGGCCTCCATGGGAAAGAACAATCCAAGGCTCAAATGCCCCGGCGTGAAGGTTCGGCTGAACCCTCGATGCTGCTGATAAGGAATCGTGCTCGGCCGATACATACTGATTTTCCTCAGTGGCAGAACGTGAACAGCGCCCCGTTGCCAGAGGTGCTGCGGCATCGGTCGCTTGGGAACGACAGGTGGGGGGACTGAGTGCAGCTTTGCCCATTGCGCCGTACTGCCGGTCGGGTGGACCGGCTTGAGGAGCCAGTTGCTGGCGATATGCGCGGGCAGGTCCGGATGGGTGATAAGCGGACGGTAAAAGGAATCATCTCCCGGCTCGATACTGTCAACTCGGAAACGGGCCCAGAGGTTACCTCATCAGCGTAGGCGGTATTGCCGTGTTGCGCCATTGTGCCTCGCACATCGTGGGAGACCTTTGCGACTTCAACCGATCACAAGCAGGTGGCAGGATTACGATCCATCGAGTCCCACTCGACATGACTTCGGTCATTGGGCGAATCATCGATGAATCTCGAGCGGTTCCAGCAAAAGGTGAAAGCTGCATGCCATGAGGCATGCAGGGCCGAGCGGGCAGGTTCAGTCTTGGAGATGGATTCAATCCGTTTCAATTTGCAGCCAGCAGTCGCCTGGCGGTAGCAAGGATTGAATCGATATTGAAAGGCTTTTCCAGGACAGCATTGAACAAGTCCGATCTCTCCATGCCGAGGTGGGCTTGCGCGCCGCTGATCAGAATGATGGGCAAGAGATGCGCTGAGGGCAGTGCGCGGACGGCCGTGGCGAATTCGAGTCCGTCCATAACCGGCATCATGAAGTCGGTAATGATCAGGTCAGGGCGCTCTCGCTCAAGTACCTCAAGCCCTTTTTTGCCATTGCTGGCTTTCACGACCATGAAGCCTTCATCCTCCAGCGCAAAGCCGAGAATGTCAGCGATCAAATATTCGTCGTCGACAACCAGGATGGTGGTCATGAGAATGCAACCTGAATAGAAGACCTAGGAAAATGAACCTGGCAGGGCTGCAGGATTAGGAACTGGCGGTTCATTTCTTGAAGCCTTTTTCAGATCAACGTCCTGGTCACGGATGACCACTTCAAATCGCGAAGGGTCATAAGAGCTATCTCTGACTTTAAGAATGGAAATGGTTCTGCTTAGTTCAGAGTCATTCTCGAAGAACCGCATCAGCATCAGATTGTCGACGATGCTGGACAGGTCAGAGTTTGGTGAACTGATCTCGGAGCCGAACAGATCTCGCATCTCCCAAGAGGCGAACACTGTCACGCCCCTGGAGCGTAATTCGTTCATGAGGGCACTGTAAAAGTCAGTAATTCGGGCTGGATTCGTCGACACCCGCGTCATGCCGCTAAGGCTGTCGATGAATAAACGCTTGATGCCCTTTTCTTCGACGATGCTCAGCAACCTTGAGCCCAGGCCGTCCAGGAGACCTTCGGTGGTCGGTTGCCACGCGATGCTCAACGCACCGCTTTCTTCCATGCCTTTGATGTCGATTCCTAGTGACTGGCCCTTCAGGCGTAACCGCTCCGGGCTTTCATAAAAGCCAAAATGCAGGCCCGGTGCCTTCACCGTCGACTCACCCAGGAATTTAAGACCTAGGGTTGTCTTGCCTATTCCTGATGGGCCCATGACCAGCGTCACGCTGGAACTGTGCAGCCCGCCACCCAGTATCGTGTCCAGAGAATGTATACCGCTGGGGATGCGCGTCATGTTGGCGCTGTCGGGCGAAGAGGGGTGGCTGTAGAGGCTTTCCAGGCGCGGATAAACCACCAGACCGTTCTCGGTGATTTCGCACTCGTGAAGTCCGGTCAGTGCCGCGCTACCCCGGGTTTTACGCAGTTGAATACGACGCACCGAGCGGGTGCCATAAAGCTCCTCTCCCATTTCGATCACGCCATCCACCATGGTGTGCTCGGGGCTGCCGTCATCCAGTCGGGAACTGGTGAGAAACAACACGGTGCATCCAGCAAATGCAGCGTGCCCTTGCAATTCAGAGATGAACTTCTTGGTGTCGATTGGCGAGTCGGCTTTAGAGCGTGCGTTCAGCAATCCGTCGACAACCATGACTGTCGCCTTCTGGCGGCTGATCTCACGCCTCAGCAGTTTTACGACTTCATCCAGACCTTCATTTTCCAGCGTATCGAATGCACTGACGAACTGGATTTCAGCGCCAACTTTGGAAGCGTCGTAAAAGCTCAAGGTGGACAGAAACTGAAAAAGCCGGTCATGGGATTCGGCAAGCAGTGTCGCTACCAGTACACGGCCGCCGTTGCGCGCATGATGGAATCCAAGTTGGTTGGCGAGGATCGTTTTACCCGACCCTGGACGCCCCTGAATAATGTAGGAAGCGCCTGAGACCAATCCGCCCTTGAGCAGAGCATCCAGGCCTTCGATTCCACTCTGAAGGCGATTTAACTTTTCCACTATGCGACCCTGATCTTGAAATCATGCTGTTAAACCGAATGTACGGGATGCTAACGCCATTTGTGTGCCGGGGCTATCTGCACTTCACTGACGTTTCAGGCAGCAGTGCCGGTAAAGTTATTCATTCGCTTAAATCTGGAGCTGCGAAGCCTCAATGTGGGCGATAAATCGGGGGAATCGAAAGTAAAGAAGGTTCTCGGGCCAATTGAGTCTCTGCAACGCCTTGCAGGGTGTACTATCAAGACCTGCCCATCAGAAATCAGCTAGCCATGTCCGCGCTAAACGAAGAGAGCCGCCAGATCGTAGCTGCTCTGGCGCACCGGGTTGGCCCCAATGCTGATACTGCAAGTATCGCGCAAGCGACTGTCTCGATTTTGGAGGCTATGCACACAGCGCTTACCCCCATCATCGGTCAGCAGGGAGTCGCAGCGCTTTATCGACGCAGCCTTCATCTCTGCGCCTCCCGCCAACCGCACCTGGGCCCCCTGTCTGATCGTGTACAAGCCGCGCCGGGTCTGAACGCTCTTCATTCTGAACTCGTTACAGAAAGCGAAGCAGACGCCTTGTTGTTTGGTGAAGTGATGCTGACCACCTTCTACGAACTGCTCACTACGCTGATCGGGCCCTCGCTCACCGCACGCTTGCTTCGTGACGTGTGGAAACCTTCTTTGAGCGACACATCTGCGCAGGAAAACTCGCCATGAACACCAAAGTGACTATCAAGCGTCTGTCCACCGGAGTGCCAGGACTGGACGAGGTGCTGGGCGGGGGATTGCCGGAGTTCTCGTTCAACCTGATCGCCGGCCCGCCTGGCTGTGGCAAAACTACCCTGGCGCATCAGATGATGTTTGCCCTGGCGACGCCCGAGCGTCCGGCACTGTTCTTCACCGTGCTCGGCGAGCCTCCGTTGAAGATGTTGCGTTACCAACAGCAATTCGACTTTTTCGACGAGGAAGCCGTCAATCAGTCAATCCGTTATATCAACCTGGCCAGTGACACCCTGGCGGGGGATCTGGACGAAGTGCTACGCCGAATCGTCGCCGAGGTAGAGGCGTACTCTCCGGCGCTGGTGTTCGTCGATTCGTTTCGTTCAGTGGTGCTCGCGAGCCAGACCCAGGACAATCCCAACAACAACTTGCCGCAGTTCATTCAGCAGTTAGGCATGTTGATGACCACTTGGCAGGCCACCACTTTCCTGATCGGTGAATATTTCACTGAAACTGACACCAACCCTATTTTCACGGTGGCCGATGGTCTGATCTGGCTGCGTCAGAGCGTTCAACGCAACTCCATGGTGCGCAAGATGGAAATCATGAAGATGCGCGGCCAGCCGACGCTGCCGGGGCTGCACACCTTCCGCATCGCTACATCAGGCATAAAGGTTTTCGCACCGGCCCCCCTCAACCACGTTGAACCCACGCTGACGTTTCCGATGCAGCGCCTGAAAATGGGTGTGCCCCAACTCGACGAAATGCTGGGCGGTGGCTTGCCCCGTGGATACTCCCTGCTGGTGGCAGGTCCATCAGGTTCGGGCAAAAGCATTCTGGCTGCGACCTTCCTCGCCGAAGGCGTGCGCAATGGTGAGACCGGCGTGATCGCGGTATTCGAGCAGCGTCCCAATCGCTCCCAGAACGCCACCCTCGCCGGGTTGATTCAGGGCGGGAAGGTGGGTTTGGTCGATAGTCGCGCGCCAGACTTGTCAATCGACGAAATCGTCCAGTTACTGTTGAGCGAGATCAACCGCCTGAACGCTACTCGTTTGGTGATTGACTCCCTGTCAGGCTTTGAGCTGGCGTTGGCGCCGACATTCCGCGAAGACTTTCGTGAGTCGCTGTCACGCATGGTGACCGCTCTCACCAGTGCAGGTGTCAGTGTATTGATGACCTCCGAGCTGGAGGATCGCTACACCGACCTGCGTTTCAGTCCTTACGGCACGGCGTTTCTCACCGATGCCATCATCGTCCAGCGCTACATAGAAGTGCAGAGCCGCTTGTTGCGCATCATGGCCGTGGTCAAGGTGCGGGCCAGCGCGCATTCCGACGAGTTGAGGTTGTACCGGATAGATGATGATGGCTTGCAGATCGGCGAAATGTTGCCGGACAGGGAAGGGTTGTTAGGGGGACGTCCTACCCAGCAGCGCGCGGTCACCATCGAAGGATGAGCGAAATATCATGAGCGAGGGTCACGGCAAGAATGAGCAAGCCATCGCTGGCGCTGCACGCGAACTGTTCGTACTCGGCCAGAAAACGGTGGCGGCGCGTGCAGTGCTGGCAGCGGTTCATAAAGAACTCAACCAGGCCAATGCCCAACTCGTCGATAGCCACCATGTCGAACAATTGATTGAAGCCAACCAGCAACTGGTGCTGTCAATCCTGTCGGCGCAGTCGGATGCAGAAAATCCGACAGTCGCCCAGGCAGAGCAGCAAATGTATCTCGAATTGCGCGAGGCAAACGAGAAGCTGGTGATAGCCGCGCTGAGTGCCCAGGATTTGCAGGCGGCCGCTGAACATGCGCTGGAACAGCAACGCAACTTCCTCAACCTGGTTGCACACGAACTTCGCAATCCTCTGACACCCATCAGCATGATTGCCGGCCGGCTGGTACGTGTGCCGAGTGAGGAACTGCCGCGCATGCAGGTGTTGATAGAGGGGCAAGTGAAGCAGATGTCCCGCTTGGTCGAAGACCTGCTCGATATCGCCCGCGCCAGTACCGGCAAGTTTCGACTTGATTGCCAGCGTGTCGATATGGCTCGAATCATTCATGAGGCGATAGATGCCTGCAGCCCGCTCATGATCGCTAACAGTTTGAGTTTCAGCTCGAATCTGCCGGGATGCGCCTTGATGGTTAATGGTGATCCAGCGCGCCTCACTCAAATCCTCGGCAATCTACTGGGCAACGCCGCCAAATATACGCCCGCCAATGGCACGGTCTCACTGACTGCGACGATTGAAGTCGACCACCTGACGATATGCATTCGCGATACCGGTATTGGAATAACGCCCAAGGCACTGCCGTTCATTTTTGAGCCGTTCGTACAGGATGTTCACGCGGTCGGTTTCAATGGCGCAGGCCTGGGCATTGGACTTACGGTCGTGCGGGAATTGATCGAAGCCCACGGCGGTACTGTGACGGGGACCAGTTCGGGAGAAGGGAAGGGTAGCGAGTTCGTCATGAAACTGCCCTTGGCTGATCATTGACGCCATCTACAAGTCGTCCACCGTTATACCAAGGCCTCTGACTGCGGGAGCCCAGCGGAAATGCTTCGCGCTGCCATTTTAATCAGCGGTAGCAATTGCTTTTTTTCTTGCCGATTGCTGTCCACACACTCTTTTCCACCCTGGGCGGCTCCCGCAAGTGTCAGCGGATGAACTACGCTCCTGAAACAACCCCCGCAGATTGAAGAAAACAGTGCAAAGGGTCGATACGACCACAAGGCTGGAGGGAACCAACAGGCCATTCTTCAGGATCCGGTTTCCCTGATGTTTCATTGCTCGGAGTACGCTCCGTGAGAAACCAGCAGCGCTTGTTTGTTCTTCTGTTGCTCGCCGTACTCTTTGGTGGGTGTACGACCCCCAATGTCCTCCACGAACCCAGTCAGGCTTTGCCGGCAAGCGATTCGGCGTTCGGGCGTTCAATCAAGGCCCAGGCTGCCCCGCATCAGGGCCAATCGGGGTTTCGTTTGTTATCCGAAAGTGCCGAAGCGTTCAGTGCCCGCGCCGAGCTGATTCGTAATGCCCAAAGCAGCCTGGACCTGCAGTACTACATCGTCCACGACGGCATCAGTACCAGAATACTGGTGAGCGAGTTGCTCGACGCCGCCGACCGCGGCGTCCGCGTGAGGATTCTGCTCGATGACACCACCAGCGATGACCTGGACCGGATTATCGCGACGCTGGCGGCGCACCCGCTGATTCAAGTGCGCGTGTTCAATCCGCTGCACCTGGGACGCAGCACCGTCGTAACGCGAACGATGGGGCGGCTGTTCAATCTGTCGCAGCAACACCGACGGATGCACAATAAATTGTGGGTGGCAGACAACTGTGTGGCAATCGTCGGAGGCCGCAATTTGGGCGATGAGTATTTCGATGCGCAGCCTGACAAGAATTTCAAAGACATCGATATGTTGAGTGTCGGCCCGGTTGCGGAGCAGTTGGAGCAAAGTTTTGATCAGTATTGGAACAGTGCGCTGAGCAAGTCGATCGAGCAGTTTCTCTCGATCAGGCCGACGACCAGGGACCTGCAAAATACCCGGACCCGGCTGGATGAATCCCTGGAGGAAACACGCAAGCAGGATCACGCGCTCGATCAGCAATTGATGACCTACACCACTCAACCACGCCTGAATATCTGGCGCCGGGAGCTGATCTGGGCCTGGAACAAAGCGATGTGGGATGCCCCGAGCAAGGTATTGTCCAAGGGCGAACCCGCTCCGCACTTGCTGTTGGCCACCCAGTTGGCGCCTGAACTTGACGGCGTCAGCAAGGAGTTGATCATGGTTTCGGCCTATATGGTGCCTGGTCAACCGGGATTGTTGTACTTGACCGGTCGTGCCGACGCCGGCGTGTCGATCACCTTGTTGACCAACTCTCTGGAAGCTACCGATGTACCCGCCGCGCACGGCGCTTACGCGCCTTATCGAAAAACCTTGCTCAAGCATGGTGTGCAGTTGTTCGAATTACGCCGCCAGTCCGGCGACAATGCCGACAGCCGCAGCGGACCGCGTCTGTTTTACAGCGGGTCCTCCAGCAGTTCCGACTCCAGCCTGCATAGCAAGGCGATGATTTTTGACCAGCAGAAAGCTTTTATCGGGTCGTTCAATTTTGACTCGCGATCCTTATTGTGGAACACCGAAGTCGGGGTGTTGGTTGATGATCCCGAACTCGCGGGGCGGGTGCGTGAACTGGCCCTGGAAGGTATGGCGCCTGCTCTGAGTTATCACACCGTGCTGGAAAAGGATCAACTGGTCTGGGTCACCGAGGATGACGGCAAAAAGCATACGTTGACCAGGGAGCCGGGGAGTTGGTGGCGACACTTCAATTCGTGGCTGAGCAGCGCGATCGGGCTGGAGAGGATGCTATAGAGACCGCATCAAGTTTGGGTCTGCGACCAACCGGACAACGACGGGCGATACTGCCAGAGCTCGTTCCATTCCTTTTTCAAGAGCAGGATGAATCATGCGAATGAGAGCAGGGGAAACGGCGAGGCGTATCAGCCAATGGGTCATGATTGCAGGGATCAGCCTCATCGCAATCGTCGCAGATGCGCAGGTTCAAACCAGACCTCAAACCATTGAAGAGATAAAAGCCTTGCTGGACTATGTCGAACACAGTGAGTGTCAGTTTGTGCGCAATGGCAGCGAATACCCAGGTCCCCGTGATCGAGCGCATCTGGAGAAAAAGCTGAATTATCTTGAAGCCAGGAACAGGGTGAACAGCGCAGAAGACTTCATCGATCTTGCTGCCACTCAAAGCAGCATCAGTGGGCGCGCCTATGAGGTGCGTTGTGCAGAACGCACAGAACCCGCCAGCAGCTGGTTGAAGAGGGAGCTCGACAGGCAACGGCAACTTCATTAACGGGCCTTGGAGATGAAGGCTTTGCCTGATGCTGGCGGCTGAATTTCATATAGCCCAAGTGTAGCTTTTTATTCCTAAAACGAAGTTCATATTAATTTTATAGTGCGTTTTAATCTAACCAGGCATTTCCTGATTGGAGCATTCGCACTTGAAGATCCCGACACATTTGACACTTGGCCTGGCGCTCGCCGTCAGTTGCGCTGCAGCCTTCGCCGGGCCCACCCTTGATCGCGTGACGCAAAAAGGTGAGCTCACCGGTGTCCTGATGGAGAGTTACCCGCCGTTCTCTTTTCTCAATGACCAGAACCAGCTCGACGGCTTTGATGTGGATGTTGCTAAAGCTGTGGCCGAGCGCCTTGGGGTCAAGCTGAAACTTGAAACACCTTCCTGGGACGTGATTGCCGCGGGGCACTGGAACGGTCGATACGACATCTGCGTGTGCTCGATGACACCGAGTAAGGCGCGGGCCGAAGTATTTGATTTCCCCGTGGAGTATTACCAGTCACCGGCGGTGATCGTGGTCAATGCGAAGGACAAGGACATCGTCACTGGCAAAGATTTGTCCGGCAAAAAAGTCGGTGTGATCAGTGCGTCGACTTATGAGGCCTATCTGAACAAGGATCTGGTCATTGAAGGCGCCGAGGACAAACCGTTGAGCTATCCGTTCGACAATGTCCAGATCGCCCCTTACGACAATGAAACCGTTGCCTTCCAGGATCTCGCACTGGGTACTGGCGTGCGCCTGGATGCCATGGTCACCAACCTCATCACCGCGCGTGAACGCATCGCTCAGGATCCGCGTTTCAAGATTGCCGGAGATCCACTGTATGCCGAGCCGAACGTCGTGGCGGTCGAGAAGGGCGATCCGCAATGGAATGCGAAAGTCACCGAGGTCATTGCGCAACTCAAGACTGACGGCACGCTGAGCAAAATATCCCGCAAGTGGATCGGTTCTGATATCAGCCAATGACAGCCATCAATCCGCATCCGGCCAAAGCGGCCAACAGCCCGCAAAAGCAGCCGCCACTGACACGTCAGCTGTTCGGTTTTCGCACGCGCCTGTATCTGACGTGGGCGGCGCTGTCGGGTCTGGGCGTGTGGTTTTTCATGCGCTTCGATCTGAAGTTTTCGATCATTGTGGAAAAGTTGCCGAACCTGATCGGCCTGCATCTGGGGCCGAACGGGTTCTTGCAGGGCGCGGCGCTGACGATATTCCTGTGTTTCTGCTCGATCTGGTTTTCGTTATTGCTGGGCTTTGTCACCGCGCTGGCCAGACTGTCGAGCAGCGCCGTGGCGTTTGGTATCGCCAGCTTCTACGCCTCATTCTTTCGCGGCACGCCACTGTTGATCCAGATCCTGTTGATCTATCTGGGGCTGCCGCAGTTGGGCGTGGTGCCAGGCGCAATCAGCGCCGGGATCATCGCGCTGTCGCTCAACTACGGGGCTTATCTGAGTGAGATTTTCCGTGCCGGCATCCTCGCTGTTGCCCCAGGTCAGCGCGAAGCGGCAGCCGCACTGGGCCTGAGGCCGGCCGCGACGTTCATCCATATCATCCTGCCGCAAGCCATGCGCACGATCATTCCACCGACCACCAGCCAGTTCATTTCGATGCTCAAGGACTCGTCCCTGATTTCGGTCATGGGGGTTTGGGAAGTGATGTTTCTGGCGCAGTCGTACGGGCGCTCGTCCTACCGTTACATTGAAATGCTGACCACCGCAGCCGCCATCTATTGGCTGTTATCCATCGGTCTCGAACTGATCCAGCATCGCCTCGAACGCCATTACGGCAGAGGCTTCAAGCATCAGCGCTGAGCCATTCCGTTGAATGATTTCTTGCAGGAACCAAGATGTCCGATCCCAAACCTCTGCTTTTTGCACTCTATGAACAAGCCAGTGTCGGGTGCGGCGGTGCGCCGAGTCTGTGGACGCACCCGGCTGACGAACGCCTGGCGATCAACTCGCTGGGCTACTGGTCAAACCTGGCGCGGATTGCCGATCAGGCGCACCTCGATATGTTGTTCTTTGGTGATGTTCTGGGTTTCTACGATGTGTTCGGCGGCAATGCCGATGCGGCCATGAAATGGGCGGTGGAAGCACCGGCCAACGATCCGTTGATGATCATTCCGGCATTGGCGGCCGTGACGGAAAACCTGGCGTTTGGTGTCACGGTGACCACCAGTTATGAGCATCCGTTTACCCACGCCCGGCGCTTCAGCACGCTTGATCACCTCACCAATGGGCGAGTGGGCTGGAACATCGTCACCTCTTACTTGTCCAGTGCCGCCCGCAATTTCGGGCTGGAGCAAATGATCAAGCATGACGATCGCTATGAACGCGCCGAGGAGTTTCTCGACGTGGTGTACAAACTCTGGGAAGGCAGTTGGGCCGATGACGCCGTGGTTGCCGACAAGGCCCGCCAGCTGTATGCCAGAGGCGAGCGGGTGCGACCGATCAATCATGAGGGTGCGCACTATCGTGTGGCCGGGCCGCACCTGACCGCTCCGTCCCCGCAGCGCACCCCGTTGCTGATCCAGGCGGGCTGGTCGGGACGCGGTCGAGAATTCGCCGCCAAGCATGCGGAACTGATCTTCATCGCCAAATCCAACCCGCAGGACATCCGTCAGGGCCTGGAAGACATCTGGGCCCAGGCTCAGGCGCGGGGGCGTCAACGTGAGGACGTGAAATCGTTGACGGTATTGCGCATCGTCACGGCCAAAACCGAAATCGAAGCCCAGCGCAAATACGACGAGTTGCAAAGCAACTATCACTTGCAGGCACAACTGGTCAGTTACGCCGGCGACACCGGCATCGACATCAGCCGCTACGCCGACAGCGATGCACTCTCGACGCACACCGAAGGCCTGACCTCTTACGTGATGCGCCCCGATGGCAGTGGCAAGCCGCTGACGGCGGGTGATGTGAAAAAGCGCTTCGCCAGCGTTACCCGTGGCAGCGACCTGATTCTCGTCGGTACACCGCAGCAAGTCGCCGAGCGCATCGAAGAGCACGCGCGAATTTCCGGCACCAGCGGCTACATGCTCAACCCGTTGATCAGCCCAGGCAGCCTTGAGGACTTTGTCGAACTGGTTATTCCCGAATTGCAAAAGCGAGGGCTGTACCGTACTCAACCGCAGAGTGGCACTTTCCGCTCGCGGTTACGGGCAGATCACTCCAGTCACCTGCCAGCCTCGGCCTATGGGGCTTCGTTCCGCTTCGACAAGGCGCTTTATGGCTGACGCTATTTAACCGCATACACCTTGCGTACGTAGCGCGTGCTTTTCCAGGCGCACGGTGCCCCGCGCGCAACAAATACGCTGTCGCCGGTATTGACGGTCATGCTCGAGCCCTCAGGGGTCTGCAACGTTACGGTTCCTTCGATCAGGTACATCAGCTCATTGAGCTTGTGCGGGCGACCGTGACGTTCGTAGGGCGTCGAGTCCCACACGCCGACACGCAGATCGGTTGTGGCGTCTTCGAAGGCATTGCGTGAGCGGCATTGCGGTGCCGGACCGATCAGTATCTGCTGCTCCGGCGCGGCGGAGGGAGATAGGTGCGCCAGCGGGTCGAGCGGGGTCAGGCCGGGTGTCGCGGCTTCGGTGGCCATGGCGCAAAACGCCCATCGGGTGCCGGTCTTTGCTTCGATCCGCAGGGCCGTGCCGCGGCCGATGACCGCGCTGGTGCCAACGGCCAGTTGCAGCGTCCGCTCCCGGGTTTTCAACGTCACATGCCCCGCGTGAACCACGATCACCTCGGTGTGCGGGAAGTCCTCGATATCAAGGCTTGCGCCTGCTTTGACGATGCCTGCAGATATGCCGTCGCTCCCTGACCAGGCGACCTGACGTCCGGTCGAGAAAGGGTCTGCAGCGTTCAAGGGTTGCTGTTTGAAAGCGGTGTCGACGCGACTGCCATCGGCGCGAGCCAGCAGCATGATGCAAGGTTCGAACATACGGGTGAAGCTCCAGGTCTTGAGGGAATTTCATGGGGGGCGACCAGCGCCAGCCCGATAGTCAGCCGATGGCTTGGGTGACCAGGGCAAACTGCCGAACGCCATGGTGTGCCTGCGGTGCAGCACCGCGGGACATTTGGGCCACGGTGTCGACCTTTTTCAGGCCGGCGGCCTCCAGCCAATCGGCCAGGCCACAATCGGCTGGAATATCGATGCGCACAAAGGCGTCCGGTATCCCGGCCAGCAATGTCGCGATCAGATGTTGGGCCTGCCCAAGGTTTTCGGCGATCAACGGGCCGATGCAACGACCGCGACCGAACGGGCGCAGCAGGGCGAAGGCGCGCAACTGGCCGGCGCGCACAATGCCCACCGAATGCTCTACGACAGTGAACAGATCGCTGAGCACCGCTTGCCGATCCAGCCCGCTGCCGGCATTGGCCAGTTCCAGCACCCGCCCATGATCCGCCTCGTGCAGCGGGCGGCATTCCTCACCGTCTGCCAATGGTCCGGGCACGGGGGCTTGCGCCAGGCCCTGATGCTGCTGAATCCGGCCAAACTCGACAAAACCCTGGCTGGCATACAGCGGTGCGCCGGCCACGGTCGCATTCAATATCGCCGTGCTTGACTGGCAAGCCTGCAGCGCGTGTTCCATGAGCTTTCGCCCGATGCCCTGGCCCTGGTAATCGTCACTGACAATGACCAGGCCAATGGTCGTGAAATCACCTTGCGGGCAGGCGAACGCGGTGCCGATCAAACGCTCGCCATCGAGTACGACAAAGCCCTTGCTGACCCGTTGCAGCATGGCCCAGTCGTCAAGTCGATGGGGCCACTTCAATTGCACGGACAGGGCATGGGCCTTGGGCAGGTCGTCGGCAGTCATCGGCCGATAGACGTAGGAAGGGAGTGGGGTGGACATGGCGATTCTCCGATCAAGAGTGTGCGCTGGCGCCGGGTTTTGCGGCGAGGTGACGCCTGTATCCCATCTGGATGAAAGCCTGACAAGGGGGCAGGGAATATTCGGCAGATTCCGCGAAGCACGGTCCCAAAGACCACACTTACTACTTAATCCGGGCCTCGTGTCGGCAGCAAATGCTTGGGCCTTTTTACCCTATAAAAGGCTTGTACCGAGCCTCGTCGCTCAGGCGCAGGATGTACGTTCAATCGCCTCGATTCAGAACCGGGCTGAGATGCGCCGCAGCAACTGATGCCACGGCTGCGATGGGGCGCAGTTTCTGCGGGCAAAGTCGCTGCCCGAAGTCCAAAGCGGCTGATAAAGGTCCATAAGTGCGCATAAACCGGGGCTTTGCCCAAGGCTGGAGCGCACCGCAAAGTCTGCTGAGCGGCGTGACCAAAACGGTGATTTGTATCGAACGGAGGTCGCTTTTAACGCCATCTGCTGATTTCACGGTGTTGTAATGACGGTGTGCTGCAGCGTTGCATCGCTACTGCGCAAACCAGGCAAATGCTTGTAGCGCCATTGACCTCAACGAACTTCAGGAACGCACTCAATGAGCTTTCTTCGCCCCAAATTCATTACCTTCGACTGCTACGGAACGCTGACCAATTTCCACATGGGTACGATGACCCGCGAACTCTTCGCCGATCGCGTTCCCGCTGAGCAGATGGATCAGTTCGTCAAGGATTTCTCGGCCTATCGCCTGGACCAGGTCATGGGCGACTGGATGCCGTATGACGAGATTCTCAAGATCGCTCTGGCGCGTACCTGCAAGCGTTGGGGAATCGAATACCGCGAAGAAGGCCAGCTGTATTACGACGCCGTTCCGACCTGGGGCCCGCACCCGGACGTACCGGCCGGCCTGTCGAAAATCGCCGACAAGATTCCCCTGGTGATTTTCTCCAACGCCAGCAACAGCCAGATCATGTCCAACGTCGAAAAACTCGGCGCACCTTTTCACAAAGTCTTCACGGCCGAACAGGCACAAGCCTACAAACCACGTCTGGCGGCGTTCGAGTACATGCTCGACAACCTCAACTGCGGCCCGGAAGACATCTTGCATGTGTCCTCCAGCTTCCGTTACGACCTGATGCCGGCCCACGACATGAAGATCAAGAACAAGGCCTTCGTCGCCCGTGGCCACGAAGTACCGGGCAATGCCTTCTACAGCTACCACCAGATCCCGGACATCGGCGGTCTGGCCGCACTGGTCGGCCTGTAACGACATCCTCATTGGCAAAGGCGGGATTGAACATGGGCAGTGAATCCTACTGGCTCGACAGCGCACCGGCCTTCACCGGCGCACAGCTCGGCGGTTTGCCCGGGCAAGTCGATGTGGCCATCGTCGGTGGCGGTTTCACCGGGCTGGCGGCAGCCCGGGCCCTGGCGCTCAAGGGCGCCAGTGTGGTGGTGCTGGAAGCCGGGCGCGTGATCGGCGAGGCTTCGGGACGCAATGGCGGGCAGTGCAACACGGGGGTGGCGCAAGATTACGCCAGCCTCAGCGCCAGCCTCGGTGCCGACCGGGCCAAAGCCTATTACCAGGCTTACGAAAGTGCCGTGCAAAGCGTTGTCTCGTTGGTCGAGCAGGAGCAGATCGCCTGTGACCTGTTGCGCAACGGCAAGCTGAAACTGGCGGCAAAACCGCTGCACTACGAAGGGCTGGCCCGCACCTGCGAGCTGATTCGCAACGAAGTCGATGCCGATGTTGAATTGCTGTCTGCCGAACAGACCCGCACCGAAGTCAACTCTGCGCAGTTCCATGGCGGCCTGTTGCAGCGCAATGGCGTGCAGATGCACGTCGGGCGTTTCGGCGTCGGTCTGGCAGAAGCGGCGGTGCGTCACGGCGCGCTGATCCATGAGGGCACCTCGGTGCTCGACTGGAAAGCCCGGGCTGGTGGTTATCAGGTCAACACCAGCAAGGGATCGCTGCACGCCGGGCAGGTTCTGCTGGCGACCGGTGCCTGTCAGCACGGTGGTCTGGGCTGGTATCGGCGGCGGATTGTGCCGGTGGGCAGCTTCGTCATTGCCACCGAGGTTCTGCCGCGGGCGCTGATCGACCAGTTGCTGCCGGGGCGCCGCGCTTATGTCACCAGTCGAATGATTGGTAACTACTTCCGCCTGACCCCGGACAACCGCCTGCTGTTTGGCGGGCGCGCGCGGTTTGCCATGTCCGACAGTGTCAACGATGCCAAGAGCGGCAAGGTGCTGCAGGCGGCAATGATCCAGATGTTTCCGCAACTGGCCGGCGTCAGGATCGATTACTGCTGGGGCGGCCTGGTAGACATGACCTCCGACCGTTTGCCGCGAGCCGGCCAGCACGGCGGCGTGTTCCATTCGATGGGCTACAGCGGCCACGGCGTGCAGATGTCGGTGCACATGGGGCAGGTGATGGCCGATGTGATGGCGGGCAATGCCGAGGCCAACCCCTGGCGTGAACTCGACTGGCCGGCGATCCCCGGGCATTTCGGCAAGCCGTGGTTCCTGCCTTTCGTGGGCGCCTATTACCGCTTTCAGGACTATTTGCATTGAGCTGATGCTGTGGCTTTACCGTCGTTTGCGTTTCCAGGACGTTCCGGCCAACCGGAACACTTGAGCCTTCTTAATTTCGACAGGTAGCACTGAAATGACTGATCACAAGAACGACTCACCTCTGATCTCGGGCGAAGAAAGCCTGCGGGTGTTCGAAGGCCTCAATCGCGGCATGTCACGCCGTCACGCGTTGCAAATGCTCGGCGTGGCCGGTGTAGCGGCTGCCGGCGCCGGCAGCCTGTTCGGTGCCGCGGGCAAGCTGTTGGCCGACGATACGGCGACGCCGGGCAAAGGCAAGCAGGGTGGGCGCATACGTGTCGCCGGCATGTCCAGCTCCACCGCCGATACCCTCGACCCGGCCAAAGGCGCGCTGTCCACCGACTATGTGCGGCATTACATGTTCTACAACGGCCTGACCCGTTTCGACGCGCACCTGGTGCCGCAACTGGAACTGGCCGAGCGCATCGATAACACCGACGCGACCCTGTGGACGATCACCCTGCGCAAGGACGTGACTTTCCACAACGGCAAAACCCTCAGCGCGGCCGACGTGGTGTTCTCGCTGTCACGCCACAAGGATCCGCTGACCGGCTCCAAAGTCATGCCGCTGATGGAGCAGTTCGCCGAAATCAAGGCCACAGGGGCCAACGAAGTACAGATTCGCCTGACTGCCCCGAACGCCGAATTGCCGTCGATTCTGGCCGTCTCGCATCTGCTGATCGTTCCCGAAGGCACCACTGACTTCAACCAGGGCGTTGGCACCGGACCGTTCAAGGTCAAGGAGTTCAAACCGGGTGTACGTTCGGTCGCCGCACGCAACACCGGCTACTGGAAGCCTGGCCTGCCGTACCTCGACGAAATCGAATTCATTGCCATCGGCGACGAGCCGTCGCGGGTCAACGCGCTGCTGTCCGGCGACGTGCACATGATCAACGAGGTCAACCCGCGCTCCACCGACCGGATCAAGGCCAGCGCCAAACACCGGGTCGTTGATGCGCCGTCGGGCAACTACACTGATTTGATCATCCGTCAGGATCAACTGCCGGGTCAGAACGCCGATTTCACCCAGGCGATGAAGTACCTGCTCGATCGCGAACAGATCAAGTCGGCGGTATTTCGCGGCTTTGCCGTGGTCGGCAACGATCATCCGATCGCGCCCGGCTCGCGCTACTACAACAGCGACCTGCCGCAAACAGTCTACGACCCGGAAAAAGCCAAGTTCCTGCTGAAAAAAGCGGGCATGGAAAACATCAGCATGGAGCTGTTTGCGTCGCCTGCCGCAACGGGTTCCGTCGATATCGCAGTGCTGTTGCAGCAGTCGGCCAAACAGGCCGGGCTCAAACTCGACGTCAAGCGCCTGCCGAGCGACGGCTACTGGTCCAACCACTGGATGAAGCACCCGATCAGCTTCGGCAACATCAACCCACGCCCGAACGCCGACGTGATGTTCTCGCAGTTCTTCCAGTCGAAGGCGCCGTGGAACGAGTCCGGCTGGAAGAACGAACAGTTCGATCAGTTGCTGATGCTCGCCCGCGGCGAAACCGACGATGCCAAGCGCGGCAAGATGTACGCGGACATGCAGACCCTGGTGCACGACCACTGTGGCATCGGCATACCGGTGTTCATCAGCAACATCGACGGCGTCGATCAACGGATCAAGGGCTACGGCAGCAACCCGCTCGGCGGCTTCATGGGTTACATGTTCGCCGAGCAGGTCTGGCTGGACGCTTGAACAGAGCCGTCGAAATGAACGGCAAGCCAGGTGCAGGAGGGTAGGCGATGAATAGCAGCACACTGTGGTTGATCGGTCGACGGCTGGGCGCCGCGATCGTGACTTTGTTGATCGTATCGATGGTCGTGTTCGCGATCACGGCGGTACTGCCTGGAGACGCGGCGCAACAATCCCTTGGCCAGTTTGCCACTCCGGAACAGGTGGCGGCGCTGCGCCTGAAACTGGGGCTCGATCAACCCGGTGTGGTGCGTTACCTGCACTGGTTGATGAGCCTGCTCAGTGGCGATATGGGCGTGTCGGTATCCAACGCGATGCCGGTCGTCGAGCTGATGGCCGGGCGCGTGCCCAACACCTTGATGCTGGCGGCCGCCACGGCGCTGGTGTCGGTGCCGGTGGCGCTGGTTCTCGGCATCGGCTCGGCGATGGGTCGTGGCGGGCGGATCGACAGTGTCTTGAGTTTCACCACCCTGGCCATGGTCGCGGTGCCAGAGTTTCTGGTGGCGACCCTCGCGGTGCTGATCTTTGCGGTAAACCTGGGCTGGTTGTCGGCGCTGTCCTATGCCAGCGACATCACTTCACCGTGGCAATTCATGCGCACCTACGCCTTGCCGGTGATGACGCTGTGCTGCGTGATCGTTGCGCAAATGGCGCGGATGACACGCGCGGCAGTAATCGACCAGCTCGACAGTCCCTACGTGGAAATGGCCCGGCTCAAAGGCGTCAGTCCGATGCGCATCGTACTGCGCCACGCTTTGCCCAATGCCATCGGGCCGATCGCCAATGCGATTGCGCTGAGCTTGTCGTATCTGCTCGGCGGGGTGGTGATTGTCGAAACCATCTTCAACTATCCCGGCATCGCCAGCCTGATGGTCGATGCCGTGACCAACCGTGACATGGCACTGGTGCAGGCCTGCACCATGTTGTTCTGTACGGCTTATCTGGGTCTGGTGCTGATTGCCGACCTGTGCGCGATTCTGTCCAATCCGAGGCTGAGAAACCAATGAACAATCTCATTGTGAAATCGACGCCCGCGGCCCCCGATCTGTCAGCCGGCAAGGTGTCTCACGGGCCCGCGTGGCTGGGACTCATCGGCGCCGCCATCTGCGTTATCTGGCTGCTGGTTGCGTTGTTCGGCCCGTGGCTGGCGCCGCACCCGGTCGGCGAGGTGGTCTCGGGCAACGTGTTCGACAACATCAGCGCGGTGTACCCGTTCGGCACTGATTATTTGGGCCGCGACATGCTCAGCCGGGTGCTCGTCGGCGCACGTTTCACCGTGGGCCTGGCGTTGATTGCGGCGGTGCTGGCCAGTGCGCTGGGCACCGGTTGTGCGCTGCTGTCGGTGGTGTCGCCGAAGTGGCTGGACGAAGTGATCAGCCGCTTGATGGACGCCTTTATCTCGATCCCGAGCAAGATGCTCGCGTTGATCATGGTTTCGGCATTCGGCTCTTCAGTGACCCTGCTGATCAGCACGGCAGTGTTGAGCTTCGCCCCGGGCGCGTTCCGTATCGCCCGCAGCATGGCGGTGAACATCGAAGCGCTGGAGTATGTGCAGGTCGCCCGTACCCGTGGCGAGCGGCGCTTGTACATCGCCTGCGTGGAGATCCTGCCGAATATGCTCAACCCGGTGCTGACTGACCTGGGCTTGCGGTTTGGTTTCATCGTGCTGCTGCTCAGCGGCATGAGTTTTCTCGGGCTGGGCGTGCAACCGCCGGATGCCGACCTCGGTTCGCTGGTGCGGGAAAACATCGGCGGCCTCAATCAGGGTGCGCCGGCCATCGTCATCCCGGCGCTGGCCATCGGCACCCTGACCATCGGCGTGAATCTGTTTATCGACAGAGTGTCGTCGCGACGCAGTCGCCGCACGGGAGGCCATTGAAATGACCCAATTGATTCGAGTTGAAGACCTGCGCGTGGTCGCTTGCGGCGAACACGGGGAAACCGAAATCGTCAAAGGCGTGAGCTTTGCCCTGGAACAAGGTGAAGTGCTGGCGTTGATCGGCGAGTCGGGCTCGGGCAAGACCACCATTGCCCTCGCTCTGTTGGGGTATGCCCGACGGGGCTGTCGGTTGTCCGGCGGCGTGGTACAGGTCGGCGAGCACAACATGCTCGCGCTCAGCGAGCAGCAATTGCAGGGCCTGCGAGGTAATCGGGTGTCGTATATCGCGCAGAGCGCTGCGGCGGCTTTCAACCCGGCGAAGAAGCTGATCGACCAAGTGGTGGAGGGCGCGTTGATTCATGGCCTCGGCACCCGCGCCGCCCTTGAGGCCAAGGCCATTGAACTGTTCCGCGACCTGGCCCTGCCGGACCCGGATCACATCGGCCAGCGTTACCCGCATCAGGTGTCCGGCGGGCAACTGCAGCGGGTGATGGCGGCAATGGCGCTGATCAGTGATCCGTTGCTGGTCATCCTCGACGAACCGACCACGGCGCTCGATGTGACGACCCAGATCGACGTGTTGCGAGCGTTCAAACGCGTGGTGCGTGACCGTGGCGCGACAGCGGTGTATGTGTCCCATGACTTGGCCGTGGTGGCGCAAATGGCCGATCAGATCGTCGTGCTCAATGGCGGCCAGATCTTCGAACAAAGCGCCACGGCGGCGCTGCTCAAAGGCCCGCGTCATGAATACACCCGCAGTTTGCTGGCCGCCGCGCGGCCGGACACGACGATCCGCCCACCTGGCGGTATTGCCGAAGAAACCCCGCTGCTGACCATTCGCGGCCTGACTGCCGGTTACGGCAACAAGAACACCCAGGGCATGCCGGCCATTCGTGTACTGGAAGACATTGATCTGACCGTGCGCCGGGGCCAGGCGATTGGCGTGATCGGCGAGTCGGGTTCGGGCAAGTCAACGCTGGCCCGCGTGGTGGCCGGCCTGCTCACGCCGGCATTGGGCGGGCTGACCTTTGACGGGCAACCGCTGGGCGGTTGTCTGGCCGAACGCAGCGACGAGCAATTCCGGCGGATCCAGATGGTGTTCCAGAACGCCGACACGGCGCTCAATCCGATGCACAGCATCAGCACGATTCTGAGTCGGCCGCTGAAGATGTATTTCAACCTCAAAGGCGCGGCGTTGCGCGAGCGTATCGGCGAATTGCTGGATCTGGTGCGCCTGCCGCGAGCCCTGGCCGAGCGTCGTCCGAGCGAGTTATCCGGCGGGCAGAAACAGCGGGTGAACCTGGCGCGGGCACTGGCGGCCAAACCCGATCTGATCCTCTGCGATGAAGTGACCTCGGCGCTGGACACCGTGGTCGGTGCCGCGATTCTCGAATTGCTCCGCGACTTGCGTCAGCAGCTCGGCGTGTCCTACCTGTTCATCAGTCATGACATCTCCACCGTGCGCGCGCTGTGCGATGACGTGGTGGTGATGTACAGCGGCCACAAGGTTCAGGCCGGCAGCCGCCAGTCATTTGCGCAGGCACCGTTCCATCCCTACACCGATCTGTTGATTCACTCGGTGCCGGAGCTGCGCCAGGGCTGGCTGGAAAACTGCGGGACGACTTGCGGCGAACTGCCGCCCATCGGGCCCAAAGCCAATGTCGCCGAACTGTGCACTTTCCTCAATCGCTGCCCGGTGCGCGTCGATGGCCTGTGCAACCGCACGGCACCCAATCGCCGAATCATCGACGGTGGCAGTGAAATTCTTTGCCACCACGACAGCGTCGAACTGCTGAAAACCCAGCGGGACGTGACCACCTTGAATCAGGGAGCCTATGCATGAGTGCTCGTTTTGTGAGACTGGCCGAGCAGGGTCGGGTGACCGTCCGGTTGACCGTGGATGGCGTGCCCATCCAGGCGTTGCAGGGCGACACACTGATGGTCGCATTGCTCACTCAGGGCAATGCGCTGCGCCAGTCGGAGTTCGATGCCGGTCGACGTGCCGGGTTCTGCCTGATGGGCGCCTGCCAGGATTGCTGGGTGTGGACGCGCATCGGCGAACGTCTGCGTGCGTGCTCCAGTGAAGTCCGTGAAGGGCTGGATCTCGTCACCACACAACCGGAGGCGACATGGCCACTGCACGGGTAGTTATCGTCGGCGCCGGCCCTGCGGGGATTCGCTGCGCCGAGACGTTGGTGAAGGCCGGCATCAAACCGGTCCTGATCGATGAAAATCGCCGCGACGGCGGCCAGATCTATCGGCGCCAACCCGAAGGTTTCACCCGCGACTACCGCGCGCTGTACGGCACTGAAGCGGCCAAGGCGCGCGACCTGCACGAGAGTTTCGAGCGCTTGCGCCCACACATCGATTACCGCCCTGACACGCTGGTGTGGAATCTGGTGCCCAGGCAGTTGTGCTGCGTCAGTCAGGGGCACCATACGACGGTGGACTACGACGCACTGATCCTCTGCACCGGCGCCACGGACCGTTTGATGCCCATTGATGGCTGGCAACTGGCGGGTACCTACAGCCTCGGCGGGGCGCAAATCGCGCTCAAGTCGCAGGCGGTTTCCATCGGTCATCGCGTGGTGTTCATGGGCAGCGGCCCGCTGTTGTATCTGGTGGCCAGCCAGTACGTGAAGGCCGGCGCCAACGTCGCCGCGGTGCTTGATACATCGCCGATGAGCAAACGCATTGTGGCGCTGCCGAAGATGCTCGCGCGGCCTGGGGTGTTGCTCACCGGGATGAAACTGTTGGCGCAGTTGTATCAGGCGAAAATTCCCGTGCACCTGGGGATCAAGCCGGAGCTGATATCGGGAGATGCCACCCGCGGCGTCAGTGGCGTGCGCGTGCGCTCAGCCAAAGGCGAAACCCTGGACATCGATTGCGATGCCGTGGCCCTGGGGTATCACTTGCGTCCGGAAACCCAGTTGGCCGATCTGGCCGGGTGCCGCATGCGTTTTGATGAAGCATCCGGCCAATGGTGGCTGGCGCTTGATGAAGAGGGCCGCACGTCGGTCAGCGCTGTGTATGCCGCCGGCGACGGGGCAAAGATCCGCGGCGCCGATGCGGCTGAACATGCCGGACGTCTGGTGGCGATGGCGCTGCTGGAGGATCAGCAGCAACCGGTGGATGCCGGCTTGCGCGCAGAGCAACGGCGTGCACTGGCGGTGATGGATCAGTTCCGCCTCGGTCTGGCGCAGGCATTTCCCTGGCCCGCCGAACAGGCCGGGGCGTTGCCGGATTCGGCGATCGTCTGTCGCTGCGAGATGATCAGCGCGGGCGAACTGCGCCGTACGGTCAGTGAAAAGGGCGCGTGTGAAGTCAATCGGGCCAAGGCTTTCAGTCGGGTCGGCATGGGCCGTTGCCAGGGCCGCTACTGCTCGCAGGCCGGCGCCGAAGTGATTGCCGCCGCGGCCGGCGTCAGTGTGCAGCAGGTCGGCCGTCAACGCGGTCAGGCCCCCGTCAAACCGTTGCCGATGGTGATCATCGAGGAGCCGTCATGAACCCGCAGAAAAGTGATGTATTGATTATCGGCGGCGGCATCATGGGCGCGGCGTCAGCGTTTTTCCTGCGTCAGCGCGGGCACTCCGTGACGCTGCTCGAGCGCGACCTGATTGGCCAATACGCCAGCGGCGTCAACTTCGGCAACGTGCGGCGTCAGGGCCGTTATCTGGGGCAACTGGAATTGGCCAACCGTTCGTTTGCGCTGTGGAAGCGCTTGCCGGAGCTGATTGACGACGATCTGGAATTCATCGCCAGCGGCCACATGCGCGTGTGTTACCGCGAAGACGAAATTGCCGAGCTCGAGGCGTATGCCGCTGCACCGGAGGCGGCCCAACTGGATCTGCAGGTCTATCGCGGCGCTGAACTGCATCGGCGCTTTCCGTTTCTGGGACCGGACGTGAAGGGGGGCTCCTACGCGCCGCATGACGGTCACGCCAACCCGCGTCTGGCGGCGCCGGCATTTGCCCGGGCGGCGCGGCGGATCGGTGCGCGTATCGAAGAACAGACCGAAGTGGCCCAAGTGCAGAAAAATGCAGGCGAGTTCAGCGTCACCACCACCGATGGCCGGCAATACCGCGCCGCACAACTGCTGATCACCGCCGGGGCCTGGGGCGAGAAACTGTCCGCGCAGTTCGGCGAACCGGTTCCGCTGGACACCCATGGCCCGCAGATGGCGGTGACGGAACCGGTGCCGTACGCCTTGCCGACGGTGATCGGTGTATTCACCAAGATCCCTGAGGAAGTCATTTATTTCCGGCAGATTCCGCGCGGCAACATCATCATTGGCGGCGGCTATCGCAGCAAACCGGACATGCTCAATCGCCGCGCCTATGTCGAGCCACGCAGCATCCTCAACCAGATCCGGCAAATGCGCCGACTGCTGCCGGGCGTCGGCAATCTGAACATCATTCGAGTCTGGAGCGGCATCGAAAGCTATCTGCCGGACTCGCTGCCGATCATGGGGCCAAGCGGTACGGTCGATGGTCTGTATTACGCGTTCGGCTTCTGTGGCCATGGCTTCCAGTTAGGGCCGGGCGTCGGTGACGTCATGGCTGAATTGATCAGTACCGGCAGTACCTCCACGTTGATTGAACCCTTTTCCATACGCCGGTTCGCCCCCTTGGCCGAACAACGGAGCAAAGCCTCATGAAACCCCGTGTACTGGAGATTCTCAAACGATTGATTGCGTTCGATACCGTGTCGTCGGAATCGAACATGGCGTTGATCGAGTACGTTCGCGAGTTGCTGCTGAGCAAGGGCATCGAGTCGCTGATCGTCAAGGACGAAAGCGGCAAGAAGGCCAATCTGTTTGCCAGTACCGGTCCGAAAGACCAACCGGGCATTCTGCTGTCCGGACACACCGACGTGGTGCCAGCAGCGGGGCAGGCGTGGACTGTTCCACCGTTCCAGCTGACGGAGCAGAACGGGCGGGTTTACGGGCGCGGCAGTTGCGACATGAAAGGCTTTATCGCCCTGTCCATCGACGCGATGCTTGACGCTGCTGAACATTCCCTCAGCCGTCCGCTGCAACTGGCGCTGTCACACGACGAGGAAATCGGCTGCGTTGGCGTGCGGCGTTTGCTCGATGTGCTGCACCTGGCGCCGGTGCGACCGTTCCTGTGCCTGATCGGCGAACCGACCAACATGCAGTTTGTGCTGGGGCACAAGGGCAAGGGCTCGTACCGCACTTATTGTCGGGGGCTGGAGGCGCATTCTTCGCTGGCGCCGCGCTCGGTCAACGCGATCCACGTGGCCTGCGATTTCATTGCTGCGTTGCGTGAATCCCAGCGCCAACTGCAGGAGCAGGGCGCCCGGGATGCCGATTACGACGTGCCTTACACCACCGTGCACGTCGGCCAGATCGGCGGTGGCCGGGCGCTGAATATCGTGCCGAACCTTTGCACGGTGGATTTTGAGGTGCGCAATTTGCCGGCCGATGATCTGGAACAGATTCTCGCCCAGATGCAGGAGCGTGCCGAGGTGATCGTGCGCGAGGCGCAGAAGCTCTCAAGTGTGGCGGCCATCGAGATTGAAACGGTCAACGTCTATCCCGGACTGGACACCCACCCGAGCGTCGAAGCGGTACGTTTTCTGAAAAATTTCGCGGCGCCGGATACCGCGACGTCCAAGGTTTCGTTCGGTACGGAAGGCGGGTTGTTCAAGCAGCGTCTGGATGTGCCGGTGGTTGTCTGTGGGCCAGGATCGATCGAGCAGGCGCACAAGCCGGACGAGTTTATCGAGATCAGCCAGATGGAGGCGGGGGAGCGCTTTCTGGAGGGTTTGCTCGGTTCGCTGAAACGATAGGAAACAGCAATTCTGCTGTTCCACCGTCAATTTCAGCAGCCGACACTGTCCGCTACGCGCTTTCAGCATCCTTATCCGTCGAGTCTCCCTAGACTGGAATCTGTCTCGGATCAGGACTCGACCATGCTCAAGAATCGTTTGAAAGACCCCGGTCTTCTCGCAGAACTCGCTTATGTGAACGGCCAGTGGATCGGCGCCGATGACCGCGCGACCCTGGATGTCGTCGACCCGGCCAGCGGCGAATTGATCGGCCGCGTGCCCGCCATGCAAGGCGTGGAAACCCGACGCGCCATCGCCGCCGCCGAACAGGCCTGGCCCGCCTGGCGGGCACGACCGGCCGCCGAACGAGCGGCGCTGCTGGAGCGTTGGTATCAGGCGATGATCGACAACCTCGATGATCTGGCGCTGATCATGACCTGCGAACAAGGCAAGCCGCTGAATGAAGCCAAAGGTGAAATCCGCTACGGTGCGGGTTTCGTCAAATGGTTTGCCGAAGAGGCTCGGCGGATTTACGGCGAAACCATGCCGGCGCCCAGCGGCGACCGCCGACTGTTGACCCTCAAGCAACCGGTGGGTGTCTGCGCGGCGATCACGCCGTGGAATTTCCCCAACGCGATGATTACCCGCAAGTGTGCACCGGCTCTGGCGGCGGGGTGCCCGATCATCGTCAAGCCGTCGGATCTGACGCCGCTGTCAGCGCTCGCGTTGGCGGTGTTGGCTGAGCGCGTCGGCATTCCGGCCGGGGTGTTCAATGTGCTGACCGGCATGCCCGCCGGGATTGGCGAAGAGCTGACCGGCAACCCGACAGTGCGCAAGATTTCCTTCACCGGTTCCACTGCGGTGGGCCGTTTGCTGATGCGCCAGAGTGCCGAACACATCAAGCGATTGAGCCTGGAACTCGGCGGCAACGCACCGTTCATTGTGTTTGACGACGCTGATCTTGAGCAGGCGATTACCGGGATCATGCTGAGCAAGTTTCGCAACGCCGGGCAGACCTGCGTCTGCGCCAACCGGATTCTGGTACAGGACGGCATTTACCAGCGTTTTGCCCAGCGTCTGGTCGAGGAGGTCGGCAAGCTCAAGGTCGGCAATGGCCTGCAAGACAACGTGACCATCGGCCCGCTGATCAACAAGGCGGCCGTGAGCAAGGTGGCCCGCCACATCGATGATGCCTTGAGCCAGGGCGCGCAGTTGCTCTGCGGCGGCGTTCCCGAGGGTGACAGTCAATTTGTGCAACCGACGGTGCTTGGCGGTGCCCACGCCGGCATGCTCCTGGCCAACGAAGAAACCTTCGGCCCCGTCGCGCCGCTGATGCGGTTCACCGACGAAACCGAAGCCTTGGCCCTGGCCAACGCCACACCGTTTGGCCTCGGCGCCTATTACTTCACTCAAGACTTGCGGCGTTCATGGCGTTTCGGCGAGGCGCTGGAATTCGGCATGGTTGGCCTCAACACCGGAATCATCTCCATGGAAGTCGCGCCGTTCGGCGGCATCAAGCAATCGGGGCTGGGTCGTGAAGGCAGCAAATACGGTCTTGACGAATACCTTGAAGTCAAAGCCTTCCACATCGGCGGCTTGTAACTTCACAACAACGGAGGAGCCACAACTGATGAGCAAGGTCTTCAAGATCGCCGCGATTGCCGGCGACGGGATTGGCAAGGAAGTGTTGCCCGAGGGGCTGCGGGTTCTGGAGCAGGCCGCGAAGAAATGGCAGCTGGACTTGAGCATTGAAGTGCTCGACTGGGCGCATTGCGATTATTACCTGGAACACGGGCAGATGATGCCCGAGGACTGGTTCGAACAGCTCAAGGGCTTCGACGCGATTTACTTCGGCGCCGTGGGCTGGCCGGAGAAAGTGCCGGACCATATTTCCCTGTGGGGGTCGCTGCTGAAATTCCGTCGCGACTTCGACCAGTACGTGAATATCCGGCCGGTGCGCTTGTTCCCCGGGGTGCCATGCCCGTTGGCTGGACGCGAACCGGGGGATATCGATTTCGTGGTGATTCGCGAGAACACCGAAGGCGAGTATTCATCGGTCGGCGGCAAGATGTTCGAAGGCACCGAGCATGAGTTCGTGCTGCAGGAGTCGGTGTTCACCCGCCGGGGTGTCGACCGGATTCTCAAGTTTGCCTTCGACCTGGCCCAGACCCGGCCACGCAAGCGCCTGACCGCAGCGACCAAGTCCAACGGCATTTCGATCAGCATGCCGTACTGGGACGAGCGCACCGCGCTGATGGCCGCGCAGTACCCGCAGGTGACGTGGGACAAGCAGCACATCGATATCTTGTGCGCGCGCTTCGTTCTGCAACCGGATCGGTTCGATGTGGTGGTGGCGTCGAACCTGTTCGGCGACATCCTCTCCGACCTGGGGCCGGCGTGTGCCGGAACCATCGGCATTGCGCCGTCGGCCAACCTTGATCCGCAGCGACGTTTTCCGTCGCTGTTCGAGCCGGTGCATGGTTCGGCACCGGACATCTATGGGCAGAACATCGCCAACCCGATTGCGATGATCTGGTCCGGGGCGCTGATGCTCGATTTCCTGGGCAACGGTGACCAGCGTTACCGCGCAGCACACGACGGGATCTTGCAGGCAATCGAGCGGGTGATCGCCGAGGGCCCGATCACCCCAGACCTGGGCGGGCAGGGCTCGACCCAGGATGTCGGCAGGGCCATCGCCGAATTCCTCTGAAACATCGTCATCCTCTGCATGAGTGAGCCTGCTCGCTCATGCAGAGGGTCTGAATCAGTAGCCCTTGTTGCGGTCGATCTGACCGTTCATGGGCTCGCCGCGTTCGAAGCGGCGGATGTTCTCCAGCAGGACAGCAAATGCGCTTTCCGGCTGGGTCATTGCCGCGATATGTGGCGTCAGCAGAATCTGCGGATGGCCCCAGAAGGGATGATCCGTCGGCGCCGGTTCGTTCTGCACCACATCCAGCACCGCGCCGCTGAGTTGCCCGCTGTCCAGCGCTTGGAGCAAGTCGTCTTCCACCAGATGCCCACCGCGCCCCATGTTGATCAGTGCCGCGCCACGCGGCAATTGGCGAAACAACTCACGGTCGAGAATGCCACGGGTCTGCTCGGTCAGCGGCAATACGCACATCACAATGTCGCACTGGCTCAGAAACGCCGGCAGTTGCTCGCGACCGGCAAAACACTCGACGCCGGCAATCCGATGCGCACTGCGCGCCCAGCCCTTGAGGGCAAAGCCCAAGGGCTGCAAGGTGGCGAGAATCTGCTGCGCCTGAGTACCGAGGCCCATCACTCCCACCCGACGCTGATGCGCCGGCTGCAGCAGGTGCGCCTGCCAACACCGCGCCATCTGCTGCTGGCGATAACGCAACATGTCCCGGTGCAAAGCGAGCACGGCAAAACTGGCGTACTCGCACATGCCTTGGGTGATCCCGGGATCGAGCAGGCGCACCACCGGAAGACCTGGCGGGATACGGCTCAGATCCAGTTGATCGACGCCGGCCGACAACGCAAACAACACCTGCAGATTCGGCAGCACCGTCTGCAGATCTTCCGGCGCCTGCCACGCCGCCAGGTACTTGATGTCTGCGGGATCGCCGATGTCCGGCCAGGCGCGCCATTCGATGTCCGGGGCATGTTCGGCGAACAGTGCTTTCCACCGTTCGCCGCGCACGGGGTCAGCTTTGTAAAGCAGGGCCATGGTCAATTCCTGAGGAGGTTGAAGGTGCTCCCATCATCGCCCAACGCCAGAGCAGGATCTGTCGAAAGCAGCGCTGCGAACACTGCGCGCCACGTCATATACGCACGCGTCCGGCAGATTCGGCGGCCTGAAGGAATCTGCCGTTTGGCAGGGTGAAAACAGTCGATCCGGATTTCTCAGGGGCCAAGTTCGGCGTAGTTCGTTCCGCACAAGTCTTAATCTTAAGACCCTGTGTAACCACCTCCTGCATTCACTCCGGGCTGCCGGAATCACGAAGGGAAATGCCATGAACAGCCAAGTCGACCAAACGCCTCATTTACTCCGTCAGCGTGATCAGTTCGTGCCACGCGGACTGGTCACCGCTCATCCACTGGTGATTGATCGCGCCCAAGGGGCTGAATTGTGGGACGTGGACGGCCAGCGTTATCTGGACTTCGTCGGCGGCATCGGCGTGCTGAACATCGGCCATAACCATCCCAAAGTGGTTGCAGCGGTGCAGGCCCAATTGCATAAGGTCTCGCACGCCTGCTTCCAGGTGGTGGCCTACAAGCCGTATCTGGATCTGGCCCAGCGTTTGTGCGAAATGATAGGTGGCGAGGAACACTACAAAGCGGCGTTCTTCACCTCCGGTGCCGAAGCCGTGGAGAACGCGGTGAAAATCGCCCGCGCTCACACCAACCGCTCTGCGGTGATCTCCTTCCGCGGCGGTTTCCATGGACGCACCTTGCTCGGCACCACGCTGACCGGCATGAGCCAGCCCTACAAACAGAACTTCGGGCCATTCGCGCCGGAGGTGTTTCACACCCCATTTCCCAATGCCTATCGCGGCGTCACCAGTGAGATGGCGCTCAAGGCGCTGGACGAGTTGCTCGCCACTCAGGTTGCGCCGGAGCGGGTTGCGGCGATCATCATTGAACCCGTACAGGGCGACGGTGGTTTCCTTGCGGCGCCGGCACCATTCCTCCAGGCATTGCGTGAGTTGACCCACAAGCACGGCATCGTGCTGATCCTCGATGAAATCCAGACCGGATTCGGCCGCACCGGCAAGTGGTTCGGTTTCCAGCACGCCGGCATCCAGCCTGACCTGGTCACCGTCGCCAAGAGTCTGGCCGGCGGGCTGCCGTTGTCGGGCGTGGTCGGCAAAGCTGACATCATGGATTCTCCACTGCCTGGAGGCCTCGGCGGCACCTACGGTGGCAATGCACTTTCCTGCGCAGCGGCCCTGGCAGTGATCGACGCTTATGAAGAGGAGAAACTGCTCGAACGTGGCGATGCATTGGGCAAGCGCCTGCGTGAAGGTTTGCTGCAGTTGCAGCGCCGTCACCCGCAGATCGGTGACGTACGCGGCACCGGTTTCATGCTGGCCATCGAGCTGATCAAGAACGATGAAGCGCGCTCCCCGGACGCGGATCTGAACCAGCGTGTGATCGATGAAGCGCGCAAAGGTGGCTTGCTGGTGATCAAGTGTGGCGTCTATCGCAACGTCCTGCGCTTCCTCGCGCCACTGGTGACGACCGAAGCGCAGATCGATGAAGCGTTGCAGATTCTGCAGGCTGCATTGGCACGGGTATTGAACTGATGTCCGCCGGGTTCAGCGGCGCGGTCGCTGGCCAGCGTCGCTGAACCTTTTTGGCGCACGGATTGATGAAACGCATCATCGGAGGCTGTGTACACCATGGGGCTGACTGATTATCGAGCACTGCTCATCGATTGCGACGAAGTCCTGGTTGACCGTGATTCGGGTGTCTGGACAGCGCTGCAGCCGTTGCTCGACAGCCGGGGCGGGCGCCCGGACAAGGAACAGGTGCTGGGCGAATTTCGCGAGGTGGTGCAGGGGCTCTATCCGCGCTTTGCCGAACTGGGCTTCAGTGGGTTGCTGTGTTTTGCCCATCGCCAGCTGGCCGAGCGCTGGAGCTTGAACGCCAGTTGGGAGGAGGGCATGAGTTTCGCGCGCTCTGCTGCCAATTGGTCATTGTTCGAAGACGCACCGGGAGCGATGCTGTACTTGCGCAAGTTTTATCGCCTGTTGGTGGTGGGCGACCGGGATGCCGAGGATCGCGCCGTGTTGTGCGAGCATCTGGGGATTGTGGCCGATGACTTTATTTCGCTGGCCAGCGATCCGCTGCGGGACGAGGACTGGTTGAATGCCAACGAGCTGAAGCCGGAGCACATTCTGCGGGTGACCCGACCCGCCGCCCGTGGCCCGGCACTGACCGATGTGTGTCTGATCGGTCGTGAACGGGGCCAACAGCCGACCCCATGTGCTGCGGATTATTGCATCAACAGCATGGCTGATCTGGTCGCACAGCATCAGCAGTGTTTACGGCGCTGATTTTGCTAGTAGATTGTCCTACAAATGGCAGTCAAGAGGTTCGCAATGGAAGGTTTAGTCAAACTGGACCGCATCGACATCAGTATCCTGGTTGAGTTGCAGAGGGACGGGCGCATGACCAATGTCAGCCTGGCCGATGCCGTGGGATTGTCGGCCAGCCCCTGTCTGCAACGGGTCAAACGGCTGGAATCGGCCGGGTACATTTCCAGCTACAAGGCACACCTGAACCTGGCGAAGATCACCGAATCGGTAACGGTCTTCACCGAAATCACCCTGAGTGACCACAAGCGTGAAGACTTCGCCAAGTTCGAGTCGAACATTCGGCTGGTGGATGAGGTGCTCGAGTGCCATTTGATCAGTGGTGGCTACGATTATCTGGTGCGTTTCATGACGCGCAGTATTCAGCACTATCAGGAAGTGATTGAAAGCCTGCTGGATAAAAACATCGGCATTTCCAAGTACTTCAGCTACATCGTTATCAAGTCCCCGGTGCTCAAGGACGGTGTGCCGTTGCGCAAGTTGTTGCGGCACTGAAGTTCCCTACATCCATCAGGCGCGATCCAATAGGGGGACAGCTGACTGTCCCCCATTGTGTGCTAGCCACCGAAGCCTACGATTGCTTTGGTTTCCAGATATTCCTCAAAGCCGTAGACACCAAATTCACGACCATTTCCGGATCGTTTGTAGCCACCGAATGGGGCCATGGGATTCCAGGCCGGGTGATTCAGCAGCACTTGTCCTGCGCGGATGCGTGAGGCAACGGCGCGTGCATGATCAAGGTCGCGGGATTGAACGTGGGCGCTCAGTCCGTACACGGTGTCGTTGGCGATCGCGACAGCCTCATCGAGCGTTTCATAGGCAATGATGCACAGCACTGGCCCGAAGATTTCCTCCTGGGCAATGCGCATGCTCGAGTCGACATCGGAAAAGACAGTCGGTCGGGCATAGAAGCCTGTTTCATGACCAGGCACGCGGCCTGGTCCGCCGCAGACGAGTTTGGCCCCTTCATTCAGGCCCGATTCGATCATGGCTTGCACGCGCTTGAACTGAGCCTCATTGGCTATCGGACCGAGTACCGTTTCTTCCGATTGTGGATCCCCCACGATGATCGCGTTGGCGGTTGCGGCGGCCAGTGCCTCGACTTCCGCCAGCCGGTCCCTGGGTACGATCATTCTGGTCGGGGCGCTGCAGGATTGCCCGACGTTGCGAAACGCCGTCATCACGCCCAGTGGCACGACGTTGGCGAAGTCCGCATCGGGCAACAGCACGTTGGGTGACTTGCCGCCCAGTTCCTGGGTGACGCGTTTCACTGTAGGAGCAGCCGCCTGTGCGACCAGCGCACCTGCACGGTTTGAACCGGTGATCGAAATCATATCGATATCCGGGTGCGCAGCCATGGCGCCGCCGACCTCGGGGCCCGTGCCATTGACCAGATTGAAGACACCCGGTGGCAGGCCGGCGTCATGCACCAGCTGGGCGAAAAGAAGGGCGCTCAGCGGTGACAGCTCGCTGGGTTTCAGCACCACTGTGCATCCGGCCGCAATCGCTGGAGCCACCTTGGCGGTGATTTGATAAAGCGGCCAGTTCCAAGGGGTGATGAGACCGCAGACGCCAATGGGTTCGCGGTCAATCGCGGTGCCGCCTTCAACCGTCTGGAAGCGGTAGGTGGACAGCAGATCACGGGCAATCCGAACATGTTCGGCCGCCAAAGGCACTTGCATCGCTCGGGCGAAAACGATGGCAGCACCCATTTCCAGAGATAGGGCCTGCGCAAGCGACTCTTTTCGTTCAAGGATCAGGTCGTAAATCTTTCCAAGAAGGCTCGCGCGCGTTTCGGCGGAGGTTGCAGACCAGTGAGGAAACGCAGCACGCGCTGCAGCGACGGCCCGATCAACGTCTGCGGCCGACCCGCTGGCAACCTCTGCAACTACGCTTTCAGTCGCCGGATTGACCACGGGCGAACTGGCAGGCGTTGCCGGCGAACACCAGCCACCATTGATATAAAACTGTTGAGCCGTTTGCGAATCCACGGTGTAGGTATTCGAAGATTGTGTTGTCATCCAACTAGCTCCTTAGAGGACTGATGGGGGCTGTTAACCGCAGGGACGGAGGGAGGTCAGAACAACGCCGGGGCACCGGTATATGGGGTGCCCTGTGGTTTGAATAAGCTAGCAAAAGGGCTCAGTCGAAATATGCCGTTCTTGAAGTCGGCAAGGGATAATCTGCTGTATCTCAGGGGCTGACGTTGTGTCTGTGCGATTGAGCATCAAATCTGATAGCTAATGCGTAAGCGTCGTCTGGCGGTGATGTGTATTGATCTGGATGGATTCAAATCCATCAACGATTCGATCGGACACTACTTCGGCGATCAGGTACTGATTGAAGTGGCGCAGCGAATGACTCAGCAGGTTCGTCCCGGTGATACCACTGATGCACCTGCGAGCTCCATGCTCGAATAATAAACATTTAACGA
Organism: Pseudomonas sp. B16(2017); assembly: GCF_002113205.1. Lineage (NCBI taxonomy): Bacteria > Pseudomonadati > Pseudomonadota > Gammaproteobacteria > Pseudomonadales > Pseudomonadaceae > Pseudomonas > Pseudomonas sp. B16(2017). Next base: position 141,468 of record NZ_NEKA01000004.1, on the reverse strand, counting down.
TATCTGAAATTCAACAAAACATAACAGATCATGGTTGCTGTTAGTCCGATCAATATGTACTCGGCGCGGGGCAGGAATATAAACAGCCCTGCCAAAGACAACACGATCAAGGTGTTTTGCAGTATGTACTTCCTTATTTTAGGTACGGCTACGAAATAGCCATATTGCTTGCCCAGGAAAAACAAGGTCATGCCGATGATTGACATGATCTGAAAATCGCGAATCACAATGTCATTCAGGATTGCATGTCTAATCAAATTTGCGAGGAGGGCCAGCCCTATAAATAGAAAGAGGTGCGAGTAGATTAAGGAGTGCCCGCTCATACTGCTATCATTTTTGCTCAGCAGGTAAAAGCTATCAAAATAGATCCACCAGATACTGCAAATCATGATAAAGCCGGTGATTGCTGCCATCACATTATAACGATCCCATTGAATGCCGGATAATCCTCCAGCAAGGCTAATGACTGACTCACCCAATAAGATGAGGGTGAGTAAGCCTAGTCGTTCAACCAAGTGTTCCGTATGTGCTGGCAATGGCTTTGATTTGCTCCAAAAAAATACAGGCAGCAGAATGTCAAGGAAAATCCCAATGTAAGCGACAACGTAACGCACAGGTGGGTCAAAAAGGATGGATGAAAGACTAACCATTGCGCTAATTGACAGCGCAAAGCCAAGCCTGGAGGATAATTCGCTGCGGTAGTCGATTTTACTGATGGATGAAATGTACATAATGCTGATGATGGCACGTATTCCAAAATAGCAGGAAATAACAAGCGGATAGTTTAATCCTAATTCCTCACCGATCCGTGCAGACAACACAATCAGCAGCAACATTATAAATAATGTGGCCAGACGGTGAAGGCTGCTGTCTGTATCAAACCTGTTGGAGTAAATCGTGTGGCTGGACCAAACCCACCACAATGGAACAAAAAGCAGGAGAAATGTCCATAGTTGCTCTTGTTCAAAGTGGCCTTGATGAACATGTCCGAGAGTGTGCGTAACCTTGCCAATTGCAACAACAAAAATCAGGTCAAAAAACAACTCTAACCATGTGGCGTGTCGATTTTTTTCATAATACTTCAAGGATTTCATTCGCTGCTGGCTCCGTGTCGGCGACCTGTATATGGCCAAATGGCGAGTGCGCAGCAGCGGGCCAATTGGATCGGGCAGGTGCTGCCGTTCAACAGCCGTACATGCCGCCTCGATTACGGTGGGGAACTATCGGGTGAATTGACTATCCGGCCATTTCGTCAACTCACCAACGAAAGCTCAATCATCTGACTCATTTCGGCGAACTCTGGAACCCCGTCATAGCGAAGCCCGTCAATGTAAAACGCGGGGGTGCCATTAACGCCGCTCCGTACGCCGCCATTAAAGTCGGATTTTATTTTGGCCAGGTAAGTGCCTTCCTGCAGCGCAACATAAAGTTCTTCACTGGAGAGACCGTGTTTTAGAGCGATGGCCCGAAACAGTGGCATGCCCAATCGATCCTGATTTTCATACAGTTCGTCGTGAGCCTCCCAGAAGAGTCCTCGACTCCCTGCATATTCAGCGGTGACGGCTGCACCCATTGCGTGCGGGTGGGCGGTGGTCAGGGGAAAGTTACGGAACACGAAGAGCAAATCGTTGCGAAAACGCTGCTGGAGATTTTTGACGACCCAATACGCTAAACCGCAATAGGGACATTCATAATCGCCAAATTCCACCAAGGTGACTTTGGCATGCGCGCTTCCCTGGCGATGGTCGTTGGCACTTACCGGCACTTTGAGAGTGGCCATGTGATCACCTGTGAATTTTTGGTTGGCGTGCATTGTGGTGCATTCGCCAGCGCATCCAGCGCATCCAGAATGCCGTCCGCCCCTGGGTTGATTGCCATTGGTGAAATGTAGCTCCAGGCGATCACTCCCTCCTTGTCAATCACGAACAGTGCCCGCTTACAAACTCCCAGGTGGGAGTCGTACGCTCCATACCGTCGCGCCACAGCTCCTTTGGGCTCAAAATCGGCCAGCAGGCTGAAGTGGAAATTCCGATCTTTGGCAAAGGCCTGATGACACCAGGCGCTGTCGACTGAGATACCCAGGAGCGTCGCACCGTATTCTCTGAATGTGGGTAGCAACTGGTTGTACAAGGTCAGTTGATCGCCACAAACCGAACTCCAATCGGCGGGATAAAACGTCAGTATCACGGGATTTCCCTTCAGCTCGCGTAGCGACAATTGCTGATCGGGAGTCGCGTACAGTAAGAAGTCGGGCGCTACGGTGCCGGCTGGCAGCGGCTCCTGAACCAGGTCGTCTTTCGTTTCCTCTGCATCACCAAATTCTGAAGTGTTCATTGCTTGAGCCCTGATAGATAGGAGTTTGGGGTCTACTCAGGGGGGATGCGACTTGCCCGGCGGGGATAACTCCATCCACCATCAAGGGATTTATAAGAGGCAACGCTGCCACGATTTCAGCCTGAGCCTGAGTGTTTTCGGCAGCAAGACGTTCATATTCCGCGTCCAGAAGCACGACGACGCTCGCCGTGCTTTCGCGGTATTGAATTGAGGGCCAGGTGGGGAGAGCAGCGACAGGATTCGCTCTGGCTCACCAATGACTATAGTCGCTGTTGTCGCTTGTCGTAGTCGCTAAACGCGTTTTCGGTTTCCTTGGCAAGGCCTCGCGCGCTCGCTCTGTTGCCATACAGCTTCGCCGTAAATACCTGGTCATCTCATTACTGATCGATTCGCCCCTGCGAATTCGCAGATCAAAGCGTTGCTCGATCACTCTGGTGATTCCATAGCCTCAATTGCTGATGAGTGGGTGATTTACGACTGGCGGTATTTCTGATCATGAAGTCGATGTTCTTTGCTGGTTTGGCTGAGGTGCAGGAAGGGCTGGAAGCGGACGAACGGGATGGTTTCGTCATCATCGGAAATCGCAGTGAACTGCCTTCACTTGGAACGACCCCTGGGCCCGTAAGTCTATCTGTATCTACTCATTGGTAAGGTACAGCGCAATGGATAAGACAATCACTGTCGATCAACTGGCTACCACCGACCTCAGATCAATCAACGAAATATGGCTCGGCGAAACTCATACTCAACTTTGCCTATGGCGAGGTGAACAAGTCTTTACGCACGAGATGATGAGTGAGGGCACCCACGATCAGAATATCCAGCGCCTGTCCTTGCAGCTGGTCGACCCTGACGATCAAGCCGCAGTTGGCAGCGTTGAGTTGATCGTGCGCGAACAGCTCAAAAGGATAGGGAAGGAAGGTGAGTTTTATCCGGCTGAGGAGGCGGATACTCATCGATAAGAAAAAGACTTCGACCGTTCACAGGGAATCAATTCAAGGCCTGTTGAGGCTGTCCAGGTAAAGACCCAGCGCCAGTCCTTGTAAGTGCGGGCCGTGATTTATGGTGTAACCTTCAGGTATTACTCACATCGAGATTTTTTCATGTCTAAACTTGCCGAATTCCGCCAGCTCGAAAAACACCTCGCCGAACAGCTCCAGGCCCTCGAAACCCTCAAGGGTGATGCTGGCCTCAAGAAAGAAATCGAGTTCGAAACGAAGCTGCGCGACTTGCTCGCAAAATACGGCTACAGCCTTAAGGACGTGATCAACCTGCTTGATCCGCAAGCAGGTCGTCGCGCTCCAGCCGCCGGGTCCAAAGCCGGCAGTCGCAAGCCTCGCCAGTTGAAGGTCTATAAAAATCCGCACACTGGGGAAGTTGTTGAAACCAAAGGCGGCAATCATAAAACGCTGAAGGATTGGAAAGCAGAGCACGGCTCCGACACTGTGGAGTCCTGGCTGACCAAATGATTTTGGTTTGAACACAAAAGGGCCTGATTACGGCCCTTTTTTGTTTTCGATTTTTAGCTACTTGATAGGATTTCCATAGCTCTAATCAGGGTGTACGTGAGGCACCTTTTACTTGTCACCTTGGCAAGATATGTGAACTTTAGTGATACGCGAATTTCCATTGATTGAGAGTGAAGCCGCCTGGCTTCCAGCCCGGTAATCGGCCCTCCGAACCTCAAGTCAGGAAGTAGATCGTGAAGACCTTGCCCTCCAAGACCCCCCTGCGCCGGGCCGTTACCGGCCCGATGCTTTTTCTATTTATTCTCGGCGATGTGCTCGGGGCGGGCGTTTATGCTCTTGCCGGGACAATTGCGGGGGAGGTGGGTGGCGCAATATGGATGCCGCTGCTCATCGCTCTTTTTTTCGCGATGCTAACTGCAGGTTCCTATGCCGAGTTGGTGACAAAATATCCCCACGCGGGCGCCGCTTCGGTTTTCGCCGAGAAAGCGTTCGGGTCACCGCTCATTTCTTTTCTCGTGGGTTTTTGTATGCTATCTGCAGCTGTCACGAGCGCTGCGGGTTTATCGCTGGCGTTTGCGGGTGATTACCTGGCGGCGTTCATCCATGTACCGGCTCACATTTCAGCCTTTCTGTTCCTACTCGTGATCGCGCTACTCAATGCGAGGGGAATTAAAGAATCCTTGGGAGCCAACCTGGTGATGACAGTCATTGAGCTGTCAGGCCTTCTTTTGGTCGTTGTTGCCGCCGCTTGGTATTTCCGTACAGGCGACGCAGATTTGGGTCGCAGCCTGGAGTTCAAGCCGGGAGTCAGCCCGATGTTAGCCGTTTTGGGTGCGGCACTGATCGCCTTCTATTCGTTTGTAGGATTCGAAACATCCGCCAATCTTGCAGAAGAAATTCGAGACGTTCGAAAAGTTTACCCCCGCGCATTGTTTGGCGCATTGCTGACCGCCGGAGTCCTCTATATGGCGGTCGGTGTAGCGGCATCTTCCGTACTGCCCATGGAAAAACTGGTTGCAACCTCTGCTCCTCTTCTTGAGGTGGTTCGGGCGTCAGGTTTGAACATCCCGCCTCGCGTCTTTGCCTTTATTGCATTGGTCGCGGTAGCCAACGGCGCACTTCTAACCATGATAATGGCCAGCCGCCTTACTTATGGCATGGCTTGCCTTGGACTTTTGCCGAATGCCTTGAGCAAGGTGCTGCCTCAGCGACGCACCCCGTGGATAGCAGTGATCGCTACCACCCTCGTGGCAATCTTGCTCACGCTGACGGGGACGCTAGCCACACTCGCTGAAACAGTCGTCCTGCTCCTGCTGTTCGTATTTCTCAGTACCAATTTGTCCGTGTTGATCCTGCGCCGTGACGAGGTTGCGCAAGATCACTTTCGAGTACCTACGTGGGTTCCGCTACTGGCTATCGTCTCGTGCCTGATACTGCTTAGTCAGCAAAGTCTGGAAACCTGGATGCGTGGAGGCGCGCTGATCCTGACAGGCATGCTGCTTTTCGCCTGTGCAAGAGTGGCACTGCCGGCGCCAGTGGAGCCTGGCTAGGCTTGCAAGCGCTTTCCCTGTCTACCGCAGCGTTAACTTGGCTACGTCGTACAAGTGCCAGAGGGCGAGCGGTTGTAATGGGTGCATCCAATGCCTTGGATCGGCGGTTGTGAGCAACACTGGAACATCATCCGAATCCCGCCTTACGCCGAGAGTTAATCAGGCTCTTGGAGCGAGCTGAACCATTCGGCATAAGGGGAATTGCTGACCAGCCGCCGGTTGAAGTCCGGGCTTCCATCAGCCCACCAGACAGGCCCCCGTTCCCCGAGGGCCACTTTGGCCATTTGTACCTTTTCCCGAGCGCGCTTCAGTTGCGACGCGTCTTGCGAACCCTTTGCGTTCTTGACCTCTCGTCGAGCGGCCATAAGCGCATCGACAAGACGCTGGCGCACCTCTTCATCCAATGATGGGTTGGAACATCGCCATAGCTGGCCTTTGACAACAAAGTAGCGACCGTCTGGTGTCACTGGATGCATTCCTGTCTCCGATCGTTCAAAGAGCACTTCTCCAAAAATTCAGCAAGGACGGCTATCTCGGTTTTCGGGCAGGAAGGCGATTGGCTTGTTTGACTCCAAGCAGTATTCCCAGTACTAGCGCGGCGCCTGCCGCCAGGAGTATTGGATATGGATGTTTACCTGACATCCGGACGCCCTCGACTCCGAGTTGATCGCTTGCCGGAGCAGGTCGATGCCGTGATGACGATGGAGTAAGACGGCTTGCACTGGCAGGTGAGTCGACATCTGCCCTGTACGGCATTTCGTTCAAGGGCAAACGCGCACCGTCCGCGAGAGTCAGGGTGAGGTCTTCGACAGTGCCGGCGAGTCGATCGGGAAACACCGGCTCACCCGTCGGATCAAGCTCATCGTAATAAAACTGCTTTCCTTCCAGCCAACCTATGGCCGTCATCAATTCCGGGCCAAGGTAATATTTTCCGTCGAGGAAGAAACCCGGGAAATGTCGCGTGCGTTCGAGACTGTCTATGGTGTAGCGCTCGCCTGCCTTCATACCGGTTGCTGGATCGATCATGATGAAATCCTCAGATTCGCTGGTGTTGCGATAGAGGACGGGGCCTGGCGCAACGTTCCATCGAGATTACCGAAAGGCTGATTTTCGTCAGACCTTTTGAACCTAATTCGAAAACTGTTGCTCAACCGGGAAATGTTCGGGGTAGGTGAAATGAATGCTTTCAAGAATCAACTGACGCTTGAGCAGGAATCCAAATTGAAAGCCCTGGATGCCTGGCATCTTGCATTGGAGAACCGAGCGTTACGCATGGAGTGTCCCGATGCCTATCACGAGGAGCTATTGCGCCAGACTGATGAGATGCATCGGTTGGGTAGGTTGACCGATTCCGAATGGCGTGACCTGAGAAGGGAGGCAGATGCGGCCTATCTGCGTGCGGTCGCCGGTGAGGATTATCACTGAGGTCATTCAGCTCATGTCTATCGCCGACGACACTCGCAATTGCGCAGCCGGAATTATCCAATACGCGAGGACATGGCCTATCAGTTGAAAGTCTTGATCTCCGTTAAAGGGAAATCAGCACCCGTTGGTCGACAGGGCAGAAGGTTTTTGAAATTAACTCCGGCGCATTTGCTTCAGATGAATGTGGGTTGGCATTCGGTCTATTGCCGAGTGAACGGCAGCCCTGATTCACCTGAGGAGAATGTCATGTTCCTACATAACAAACGACTTCAATACACCGTGCGCGTTGCTCAGCCTAATCCAGGGTTGGCCAATCTTCTACTGGAACAATTCGGAGGAGCCCAAGGGGAACTCGCCGCAGCTTCACGCTACTTCACACAGGCGTTGGCCGAAGATGATCCAGGCAGAAAGGATCTCCTTATGGATATTGCCACCGAGGAGCTCAGCCACCTTGAGATCGTCGGCTCGATTATCGTGATGTTGAACAAGGGCGCCAAAGGGCAAATGGCCGAAGGTGTCGAGGAAGAGGGCGAGTTGTATCGCGCCATCAACGGGGCCGGCAACGATTCCCACATCACAAGTCTGTTGTACGGCGCCGGTGCTCCCTTGACCAACTCGGCAGGCGTTCCCTGGTCGGCGGCTTACGTCGATACCATCGGCGAACCGACTGCAGACATGCGCTCCAATATCGCCGCTGAGGCCAGGGCGAAGATCGTCTACGAGCGTTTGATGAATGTCACAGATGATCCGGGTGTAAAGGAAGCCCTCGGATTTTTGATGACCCGTGAAATCGCCCATCAACTGTCTTTTGAAAAAGCACTGCACGCCATCCAGCCTAATTTCCCTCAGGGCAAACTGCCGGGTATGCCTGAATTCACCAACGTTTACTTCAACATGTCTCAGGGCGAAGGCAGCACCCGCGGGCCGTGGAACGAAGGGGAGGACTGGGAGTTCGTAGAGAATCCAGCGCCGGCGGTGGATGGAGGCGAGGGCACCGCGACTGTGCAATTGAGCGCCGAGGATGAAGCGCTGCTCATGGACATGAAAGCCAGGACGATGTCCGACCCAGACAGCAATCCGATCACGGGTGCGGACCTGGGGGCGGGTGTGCAAGGCGAACCACAACCTTAACGACGCGACCGCACGCCGAAGGGCGTGCGGTTTTTCCAACTCAAGAAAACAGGAGGGTGCGATGTCCGAGCCGTTGACCTCATCTGGCGCAACACTTCGCTCACGGTTTGTTCGACTCTCAAAATCCGGATGGGGCGGGCTAGCCTTCTGGTCAATTCTGATTGGCGTGACGCTTTGCTTGCTGATCAGCGGGTACGGCGCCTTCGTCGGCGCCAACAAACAAAATCTGCACTTTGCATTTCTCGGCGGCATGTCAGGCTTCGCTGCGACGGCCATAGGTGCGTTGGCAGCGATTGCGTTACGCGATATCGCCGCCAGAACGCAGGACATCATGCTCGGCTTCGCTGCCGGGATGATGCTGGCCGCCAGTTCGTTTTCGCTCATTCTTCCGGGTATCGAAGCCGCCCAGGCGCTGTACGGTAACCAGTTGCTCGCAGCCTGCGTCGTCGTCGCAGGATTGGGACTGGGGGTAGCGCTGATGGTCGGTCTGGATCGATTCGTGCCTCACGAACATGAGAAAAGCGGTCGCCGTGGGCCCGAGGCGCAGCGCATCAATCGCGTATGGCTGTTTGTGCTGGCAATCACGCTGCATAACTTGCCGGAGGGGATGGCCATTGGAGTGAGCTTTGCCAATGGCGATATGAAGGTGGGATTGCCGCTAACCACCGCCATCGCCATTCAAGATATTCCCGAAGGCCTGGCTGTCGCTCTGGCTTTACGTGTGACCGGGATTTCAGCGCTTCGCGCTGCGCTTATTGCGGTGGGCTCAGGGTTGATGGAACCCATTGGCGCGATCGTCGGCTTGGGGATATCGAGCAGCTTCGCATTGGGATATCCCATAGCGCTCGGTCTGGCGGCGGGCGCGATGATTTTTGTGGTGTCCCATGAGGTCATTCCCGAGACCCATCGCAACGGTCATGAAACACCTGCAACCTTGGGGTTGATGCTCGGTTTCGGGGTCATGATGTTTCTCGACACGGCTTTGGGTTGACCCTTTACCTCTCATCCATCATTGGACGGCTTGGTTGAAGAAACTGGAAGCAAAAATCCGACGGTAGACGTCGCGATCCCACCTGCACTGCCTTTCAATTACGTGCAGCAAGGAGAAATCATGACAACGCACAGGCTGACAACGAAGGGCTTGCAGTTGAACGTGTCGATCTGCGGCCAAGGCTCTCCGCTGCTTTTGCTTAATGGTTTGGGTGGTTTGATTCGTACCTTCGATCCGCTGCGCAATGAACTTGACGACTTCATGACCATCACGCTGGACGTTCCCGGAGTCGGCAAGTCGCAAATGCCCCGTTGGCCCTTTCGCCTGCCACGCCATGCCGACGTGATTGCCGGGATGCTTGAGCAATTGGGGATCGAGCAGGTCGATGTGTTCGGTGTGAGTTGGGGAGGTGCATTGGCTCAGGAGTTCGCTCTTCGTTACCCGAGCAGGGTACGCAGGTTGATCCTCGCGGCGACCTCTCCCGGCCCATTGCTGTTGATGAAGCCTGCAGACGTTATGGATTTTTTCCGCAAGAGTAAAAACACCAACATGCGCCAGCAAGAAAGATCCAGAAATTCAGTTCAGACGCTGCTGCGGTTCGGTGTGATGAAGGGCATGCTCTCTGTTAATCCGCGAACCTACTATTTCCAGCTCGCAGCCTTGATCGGATGGACAAGCCTGCTTCGCTTGTCCCGACTGCTTCAACGCACGCTGATTCTTGCCGGCGACCGCGATCCGTTAATACAGGCGTACAACGGCCATATTCTGCGCCGCACAATTGGACGTTCAGAACTTCGCCTTCTGAAGGGTGAGGGACATTTCTTTGTGGTGACCAGCGCTGGACGAACTGCCGTCCTGGTCCGCGAATTTCTTTGCCGCCATTACGACGATGAAGAGAAGGCACCGAGGATCGCGAACTGAAACACCAAGGCTGGCCTGGAGCGCACACGCTCGTCTCATCAATAGTCGCTCTGCACCTGATAAAGAAAAGGGGGAGACCCGCTATCACACTGCTGCTAAAGCAGCGCCTCACGCGTGCTCTTCAAGCCTGCGCACATCACCCAACGAATCACGTTGCATCGACTGCAAGTTCTTTTCAATGGTTTCGCACAGTGCTTCCATTTGAATCTGGTGTTCGCTGTGGCGAAACGGGCTTTGCAGATCGGTGCCGATGCGTTCGATGGCCAGCAGCATGAATCCCACCACGGTCGACGCCAGCGGCGTGAACCAGCCCAGGGATTCGACCAGTCCCACCGGCACGATCAGGCAGAACAGCGAAATAAACAGCCGCGGAAAATAGACGTAAGGGTAGGGCAGCGGGGTATTGGCGATCCGCTCCATGCCGCCCTGACTGTTGGACAGGTCGACCAGCGTCGACTCAAGCCGCGCCAGGCGAATACTGTCCAGATGCCCGGCCTTGTATTCCTTGGCGAGCAAAGTCGCGGAGCCGGTGAGGATGTCGTTGGCAAAGTTATTGGTCGTGCCACTGCGGGCGAACTCTTCGGCGGGAATAAACGCCCGCACCTCGTCGGGACAAGGCTGGCCTTGCAGATGCGCGGCGAGGCAATTCACATACGCGACGTGGCGGCGCAGCAGAGTGGATTTGACCGGATTCACCTCGCCGCCGGCATCGTCCAGCAGCGTCAGCACCTGCCGGGCGAAGCTGCGAGAGTTGTTGATCATCGCCCCCCACAACGTCCGCGCTTCCCACCAGCGGTTGTACGCGCTGCTGTTGCGAAAACTGATCAATACGATCAACGCCGAACCCAGCAAGGTCAGCGGCATCAGCGGCAGGTTCAGCTTGGCGTTGAGAAACAGCATGAAGTCGACGGTGACGGCGATGTCCCACAGCAGCAACCAGAACAGAGACCAGCCCACGTAGCCCAGGGTCTTGATGATCAGGCGGTATTTTTTGACGATGGCAGCTTTCAAACGGAAACCTCGTGGCGAGCAGTTTGCTTAAACGCTTAAGCTCGGACGACGCCTGGCACCGGCAGTTCCCTGGTGAAGCAGCCAACCGTCAGTCAATCTACGAACGCAGAAGGGAACGGACAGAGCGACCGAGCAAAAAGTTGTTCGTCCGCTCTCTCAAAGACTCTTGAACACTAGGCGGGGGTTTGCCGCGCTGCCGACACACTGGATCGTCGGTCCGCCCGCTCGCCGAGCCGCCATCCCAGCAGACCCCATAGCAGTGCACACAACGCGCCGACCAGCGCTGCCATGCCTGCACCTTGGCCGAGCGCGTCTAGCGCGCTTTTCGCCCAGGCACTGATGGCATCACCGGCGCGGTAGACCACGGTGTCGATGACGTTCTTTGCCTTGTACTTGCTTTCGGCATCGAGCGGGGCAAACAGTGTCCAGAAGTGCTCGACGAGACGGCTGTAGGAAATGAGTCGGGGGTCGAAGTCGACTTGCACGACTTCTCAGCAATGGAGCTTTGCGTTTCGGCAAGCCACACCGGTTGCCGGAACGGCGCGCCGCATCGGTGAGTACGCCCTCGTTCGCCCAGGCCGGGAGATACTGCACGATCCAACGTCAGTCGACCGGCAGGGTGCGGACGTCGGGGCGAAATACCGTTCCGCGCTGTTTCTCAACAGTGCCGAGCAGGCCCGACTGGCGCTTGTCTCCAGGCAGCAGCTGGACGCCAGTAGCCAGTTGGGCAAGCCAGTGGCTACGGTGATCCTGCCACTGGGTGAGTTTCAAAAGGCAGATGAAGAACATCAGCGCTACCTTGAAAAGCACGGTGGCAGCGCCTGTTCCATTTGATGCATAGGCAACGCTTTTGCCGTCACGGCCGGGGCGTTGCGATTTCTCGGGTCGGCGAGTGGGCAAGCCGATATTGGCGCAAGAGTGAATCCACAGGAATACGGGCAGGTGAGGGTGTATAAAAGTGATTAAAATCGTCGAAATACAGTTAACTACACTAAATAGATGTTTAGTCGAGTTATTACAGATTGTATTAAATATCAATGGAGCAGGCCATGAATCCGAGTCAGATCAGTGCGTCGAACCTGATTGCATCACTGGGCCTTGAACCTCATGTCGAGGGCGGCTATTTCCGCCGGACATACCAGGCTGATCACCGGGACATGCTTGAAACCACGAGCGGCTCACGCTTTCTGATGACGTCGATTTACTACCTGCTTACCGAAGATTCACCGGTCGGCCAGTTTCATTTCAACCATTCGGACATCCTGCATTATTTCCATCTGGGCGATGCCATTGAGTACAGCTTGATCCTTGAAGACGGTTCACTGCAGACGTTGGTGATGGGCAGCGATGTTCTAGCCGGACAACATTTGCAATTGCACGTACCGGGCGGAATCTGGAAAGCCTCCAGACTGCTGAATGGCGAGAACGGATTTGGTTTGATCAGCGAAGCGGTTTCACCAGGCTTTGATTTCGCCGATATGGAAATGGGGAGTCGGCAGAAACTCACAGCGCGGTATCCGCAGCATCGAGCGCTGATTGAAAAGCTGACGCGTGCCGAGGATTGAGAGCGGCACATTTTAAATAGAGGGACCTACAGCCAACAAAGATCAGGTCGTTTGAAAGCGATGCTGGAGATCGAAATGGCGTGCGCAACCGGGCTGGCTCCGTAATACTTTGTTACGTGTAATGTATATTATGTTAAATAGTGTTTCTGATCGGAACTTCCTCGGTTCACCTTTGCCGCCAGGACGCCCTGACTCCCCGGCGTCCTGGTGATATGCAGATTGAAAACCAAGCCATCGTCACGAAACTCTTCGTGGGTCTTACCGTCACTACTTGCGCTTCCCGGGCAATACCGTCCCCAATACCTGTTTAGCCGTTTGCACGATGACGCCCGCTTCGTCCGGATCACCCTTGAGCAATGTGCTGGCGAATTTCTTTGCCTGTTCCAGCTTGATATGCGGCGGCAACGGCGGCACATTCGGGTCGGTCTTGAATTCAATGACGACCGGTACTTCGGAAGCTAACGCCTGCTCCCAGGCTGCGGCCACGTCTTCCTCCCGATCGACAAAAATGCCTTTGAGGCCGATGGAGATGGCGAACAGGTGGTAAGGCACATCCGGAATACTCTGCGAGGCAACGAATTTCGGATCGCCCTCCATCACGCGCTGTTCCCAGGTGACCTGATTCAGATCCTCATTGTTGAACACGGCGCAGATCCACTTCGGGCTGTCCCACTGTCGCCAGTATTTGGCGACCGTTATCAATTCGGCCATGTTATTCATCTGCATGGCGCCATCGCCGACCAAGGCGATCACCGGCCGTTGCGGGAAAGCAAACTTCGCCGCTATCGCGTATGGCACAGCGGCGCCCATCGAGGCCAGGCCACCGGAGAGCGAGCACTTCATGCCCTTGCGGATTCTCAGGTCACGGGCGAACCAGTTGGCGCAAGAACCGGAGTCGCTGGTGATGATGGCCTGCTCGGGTAAACGCGGGGACAACTCATACACCACCCGTTGCGGGTTAACCGGGTCGGCCTTGGCCATCGCGCGCTTCTCGAGGGTTTTATCCCAGCTCGCCCGCCAGCCTTCGATCTTTTTACGCCACTTGCGCAGCGGCTTGTGTTCGAGCAACGGTGCCAGTGCCGCCAGGGTCTCGGCCGCATCGCCGGCAAGGTTCACCTCCATCGGGTAGCGCAGACTGAGCATGTCCGGTTGCAGGTCGATCTGAACCCCGCGCGCCTGCCCTTCTTTCGGCAAGAACTCGGCATAAGGAAACCCCGATCCGATCATCAGCAGGGTGTCGCACTCCGTCATCAGTTTGTAGCTCGGCTCTGTACCGAGCAGACCGATGCAGCCCGTGACCCAGGGCAACTCGTCCGGCAACACCGCTTTACCGAGCAGCGCCTTTGCCACTCCGGCGCCCAGTTTCTCGGCAATCGCAAACACTTGCTCGCTGGCGTGCAGCGCTCCGGCACCCACCAGAATCGCAACCTTCTCTCCCGCATTCAGCACATCGGCCGCACGTTGCAGATCCGCGTCATAAGGCAGCACTTTCGGCTTGCTGTAACCAACCCCCGAGTGCGCAGTGCCGTGGGCCCTCGCCGGTGCCTTGTACTCTAAGTCCTGCAGGTCGTTCGGCAGGATCAACGCAGTCACCCGGCGTTCGCCAATCGCCGTGCGCACTGCACGATCCAGCAAGTGCCGGACCTGGGAAGGCGCCGAGGCCTGTTGCACAAATGCTCCAGCCACATCCTTGAACATCGAGACCAGATCCAGCTCTTGCTGATAATGGCTGCCCAGTGCCGTGCGCGCCTGCTGCCCGACAATCGCCAGCACCGGCATGTGGTCCAGCCGAGCGTCGTACAGTCCGGTGATCAGGTGCGAGGCGCCGGGGCCGGATGTCGCGATGCACACACCCAGTTCACCAGTGAATTTGGCATGGGCGGACGCCATGAACGCCGCCATTTCCTCGTGACGCGCCTGGACGAATTCGATCTTGCCGCCCGCCCGGCTCAACGCACCGAAGACGCCGTTGATACCGTCGCCGGGATAACCAAAAATTCGCGTCACACCCCATTGGCTCAGGCGTTCGACCAGAAAATCACCCACTGTCACCGTCATGTCCGACCTCATCTTTTCATTGCGTATGACATCCCGGTGCACCGACATCCACAGCACGCTCGGGAGATGTAAAGGTCTGGACCGCCCGGCGGACAGCGAAGTTTCGATTAATTGCGGATCACGACGGAGACGCAAGACAGGGTGATAAGGCGCTCTTCATTGTGAGGACCACCGCCAGTCACTTCCCCCGCCTTTCATTATGAACTTACGCTCTCTGTGTGCCCTCTCCCACTTACATCCAGTGAAAGTCAGAGGTAGGACGCCATGAGAGCACTTACGTATCACGGCGCGCACAGCGTCAAAGTCGACAACGTTCCGGATCCAGTCATCCAGGACAGCGATGACATCATTCTTCGAGTGACGGCAACCGCGATTTGCGGATCTGACCTTCACCTTTATCGAGGAAAAATTCCAACCGTCGAGCATGGCGATATTTTCGGTCATGAGTTCATGGGGATCGTCGAGGAGGCAGGTTCAGCGGTCACCGCCGTGCAGCCGGGCGATCGGGTTGTCATTCCCTTCGTTATTGCCTGCGGCAGCTGTTTCTTCTGCGCAATGGATCTGTTCGCGGCCTGCGAAACTACAAATACGGGGCGTGGAGCGATCTTGAATAAAAAGGCGATCCCCCCGGGAGCCGCGCTGTTCGGATTCAGCCATATGTACGGCGGAGTGCCTGGCGGGCAGGCCGAATACGTGCGTGTACCGAAAGCCAACACCGGGCCGTTCAAAGTGCCAGGGACACTGCCGGATGAAAAAGTTCTTTTCCTCTCCGACATCCTCCCGACTGCGTATCAGGCTGTAACGAACGCGGGGATTGGCAACGGCTCCAGCATCGCCATTTATGGTGCGGGTCCTGTCGGTTTATTAAGTGCAGCCTGTGCAAGAATGCTCGGGGCCGATCAGATTTTCATGGTCGATCACCATCCTTACCGCTTGGCTTACGCGCAGAAAACATACGGCGTAATTCCCATCAACTTCGATGAAGACGACGACCCTGCAGATACGATCATTCGGCAAACCAAAGGAATGCGAGGCGTCGACGGCGTCGTGGACGCGGTCGGGTTTGAAGCGAAAGGTAGTACGACGGAAACGGTTCTGGCGACACTCAAGCTCGAGGGAAGTAGCGGCAAAGCTCTGCGCCAGTGTATTGCAGCTGTCAGACGTGGTGGCATTGTGAGTGTCCCTGGAGTCTATTCTGGATTCATACATGGATTCCTTTTCGGGGACGCGTTTGACAAGGGTCTGACTTTCAAAATGGGTCAAACCCACGTGCATCGCTTCCTGCCGGAGCTGCTCCATCACATCGAGGCAGGCCGCCTCTCACCGGAGGTCATCATCAGCCATCGTATGTCGCTGGAACAGGCTCCGGAGGGCTATAAAATTTTTGATAAAAAGGAAGAGGATTGCCGCAAGGTCATTCTGACGCCGGGCGATAGCGATGTGGCTCTACCGGAACACGATGTCAACACCACGGCGTTGGCCACGTAAATGTGTGAATAAAAGAAAGGACGTGAAATATCAAACGATTGTGAGTCATCGGTGGGTCTTTGATTCGGGTCAGGGACCGATCGGCCGGGACGAAATTTTCCCCGTCCCGACCTGTCTGTCGGCGTTATATCTGACCACCGTTGCGCGCAGCGACGGCAACGGTGGTCGGTGAATCGGACAGTGGAACGAAGCGTCGAGTGGCTCCATCCAGCGCATCGATGCAACCTGCCTCGATGTCATAGACCCAGCCATGCAAATTCAAGCGTCCTTGCTCAAGCGCAAGCGCCACCGATGGATGAGTCCGCAGGTTCGCCAGTTGTGCGATCACGTTTTCACGAACGAGGCCATCGAGCTTGTCGCGTGGCGTATCGAACTCATGCGCCGCGTTGATCGCTTTCGCGGCGTCCGAGTGCCGAAGCCAGTTGGCAACTGCCGGCAGATGATCCAGACACGTGCAGCGTGAAATCGCGCCCATCGCCCCGCAATCCGAGTGGCCGCAGATCACGATGTCCCGTACGCCGAGCACTGCAACCGCATATTCGACGGTGGCCGAAACACCACCCGGCTCAGGACCATATGACGGCACAATGTTGCCGGCGTTGCGGATCACGAACAGCTCACCCGGCTCACGCTGTGTGAGCAGTTCAGGCACTACACGACTGTCCGAGCACGTGACAAACAACGCCTTTGGGTTTTGCTCTGTCGCGAGCTGCCTGAAAAGCTCGACGCGTTGTGGATACACCTCACGCTGAAACCGCAGAAAGCCATCAATAATGTCACGCATAAAGTCCTCCAAAGCCTGATTCCGGATGCCGAGACGAGCACTCGATGCCTTCGCGCCTCAGTGGGGCGTCATTATTGCAGACGTCGCATGCGAGTGCGCGGCCTCACACCGCTCAAGCTTCGTTTCAAAACCTGTTACGACCAAAACCCCCTGTGCGGTTCAGCTGCCTCCCCCTCCAGCATCGGCCCCAACACGCTGACCTTGCGTTGCCCCTTGGCGAACACTTCGCGGCACGGCAGCGAGAACGTCGGGTTTTCCGGATGGTCCCCCGTCAGTCCCAGCAAGGCATGCTCCGACAAGGCATAGACCACACGTCCGATCCCCGTCCAATACACCGCGCCGGCGCACATGCAGCATGGCTCGGCGCTGGTGTACAGCGTGCACAGTTCCAACTCCTGCGGCGACAGCAGTTTGGCCGCTGCCGCCGCTGCCACCAACTCGGCATGCTGGGTTGGATCACCTTCCGGGGGCATCGAGTTGTTCCCCGCTTCGACAATCACCTTGCCGTTGCGGTCGGCCACCAATGCCGCGAACGGATGGCGACCGCGTTGCTTCGATGCCTCGGACAAGGCAATGGTCTGGCGCAGTAACGTCAGATCAAGCGCGCTGATGCCAGCCGGGATGAGTTCAGTCAATTGATTCATGGGTAACTCCAGGGCAGTGGAAAACAAAAGTCAGTCGGCCAGTTCAACCGATGTAGCGCCGATGGTTTCGGTCGATTTTTTTTCATCGTTGAGCAGAACGTTGAGGACGATGGCGGTGATCGCTCCGAGGAAAATCCCGCTGTCGAGCACCAGTTTCAGGGTCGGGCCGACGTGTTCGAACAGCGCCGGAAAGGACATCGGCAGCACCCCGACACTCACTGACACGGCGACGATAATGCCGTTGCGCGTGCCCTCGAATTGCACCCGTGACAGTTCCTGAATTCCCGCGACCGTGGTCATGCCGAACATCACAATCGCGCAGCCACCGAGCACCGGCGTCGGCACCGCGGCGATCAACGCGCCGAGTTTCGGGAACAGGCCCATCAGCACCATGATTGCCCCGGCAGCGGCCACAACGAAGCGGCTTTTAACGTTGGAGAGTGCAATCAAACCGGTGTTCTGAGTAAAGGCGTTGTAAGGAAAGCTGTTGAACAAGCCACCGAGCATGGTCGACAAGCCATCGGCGCGAAATGCATTGCCGAGGGTCTGTTGCGTGGTCGGTTTGCCGGTCAATTTGCCGATCGCCAGACAGTTGCCGGTGGTCTCGGCCATGATGACCAGCATCGCCAGGGTCATGATCAGAATCGGTACCGGCGCGAATTCCGGCGCGCCGAAAGCCATCGGCGCACTCAGCTCAAACCACGCCGCTTCGCTGACCCGATTGAAGTGAGTCATGCCGCAAGCCGCTGCGATCAGGCTGCCGACAAACAGGCCAATCAGCACGCTGAGGTTGCCGATGAAGCCCTTGAATCTGGCGTAGATCACCAGCGTCACACTGACCGTGGCCAAACCCAGCAACAGGTTGGCGGGATTGCCAAAATCTGCCGAGTCGGGATTGCCACCGCCCAGCCAGATCGCCGCCGCCGGCATCAGCGAGATGCCGATAATGGTGATCAGGCTGCCAATCACCACCGGCGGAAAAAACCGCAACAAGCGGCTGAACACCGGTGCCAGCGCGACGGTGATAAATCCCGCCGCGATCACCGCACCGAAAATCTGACTGAGGCCGAATTCCTTGCCAATCATGATCATTCGTCATCCGGTCCATGGCGACGTCAGTGAACTGGTCAGCAGCGGCGAAGCGGTGCTCGGTGTGGCGTTCTCACAGCCCGGCTACCCCAAGGAGCTGGCGTTCCAGCAACTGGGCAAACTGATCATGCTGCACGTCTGCCATCCCCAGCACCCATCGGCGCAACTCGATAACGTCACGTTCGAGGATCTGCACGTCCATCGCCGCCTGGCCTTCAGCGCCCACGCGAGCAAACTGCCGAGCAGCGAATATCTGCGTTCGACCCAGCTGTGGCAGGCGGAAAGTTATCTGGCGTTATTGGAAATGGTCCGCGCCGGACTCGGCTGGGCCACCCTGCCTCGCCAACTCATTCAGCGTGAACTGGCCAAGGGTGAGCTGGTGGAACTGCAGCTCTCGGCGTATCCGCATACCGACTGGCAGATTGGTGTGGATTTGCTCTGGGCGCGGCAGCGGCCGTTGGGTAAGGCAGAGCGATGGCTGAAGGAGAAGTTACAGGGCAACAAGGTGTATGAACTGGATCGCAACGGGCAGACCACCACGCTTTGAGATCAATGCAGATGGAACAAGTCGCCTTACGCCTGCCCGATGCTTTACCAATCCCCTGCTTCAGATTTGCGATAAACCACCATCGACCATCAGCTCCACGCCGTTCACGTATCTGGCGTCGTCCGAGGCGAGAAACAGTGCCGCGCTGGCAATTTCTTCGGGTTGCGCCATGTAGCCCAATGGCGTGATTTGCTCGACGTGCTGGCGCAGCGCGGCAATGTCGCTCTCGCTCATTTTCAGCCCGTTGTCCATCAGCGGTGTGCGGGTGAAGCCAGGGCTCAACACGTTTGCGCGGATTTTGCGGTCCTTGAGCTCATTGGCCCACGTGCGTGCAAACGATCGCACCGCCGCCTTCGACGCGTTGTACAGACTCAATCCTTCCATGCCGTTGCTGGAGCAGATTGAGGCAGTCAAGACGATGGACGAAGCGTCTTTCATCAACGGAAGAAGCGTTTGAACGCTGAAGAAAACGCCTTTCACGTTCACGTCGAACATGGCGTAGTAAGCCGCCTCGCTGGTCTCTCCGAGCGGATTTTTCTCACAGATCCCGGCATTTGCGAACACTGCGTCCAGCCGATCGTCGCGCGTTTGGATTGTCGCTTTGAGCGTGTCGAGATCGGCCTGAAGCGAGACATCGGAAACCACCGCGACAGCTTTGTCGCCGAGTCTGGCAACTGCCGCCTCCAGCCTGTCTGCTGCCCGTCCAGTGATGTAAACGCGTTCGGCGCCCTCGGCGATCAAGGCTTGCGCGATGGAAAACCCGATCCCTGTGGAACCGCCGGTCACGACGGCAACCTGATCGCTGAATTTACCTGACATGTCTGACTCCTCGGTCGTTGATGAAGGGAATGTCTGAAACGACCTGGCCCATGGTGAGCGTCAACGGCGCAGAACGGCACTGACAGGAATGAACGTTGGCCGTGCAGTTTTGTAAGGCGAAAACGCAGGAGAGACTCCCTAAATTGGGACCCGGCGACCTGACCCGGGCAGGCGCGAAGCCTTGCCCTTCAGTCGTCGTCAAACCTGAGTTTCCCTACAGGATGCCTGTCATGTCTCGAATCGAAATCGAAGTGCCCGAACCCCGGCGCTGGTTGATGTTTGCCATCTTGCTCGTCGGTGCGTTTCTGCCGCCCCTGGATTTTTTTATCGTCAACGTCGCCCTGCCCTCGATACAGGAGGATCTGGGGACAGGCTCCTCTGCCGAGCAGCTGGTGATTTCTTCCTATGCAACGCTCTATGCCGTGACGCTGATTACTGGCGGACGACTCGGCGATCTATACGGCCGCGGGCGGATGTTTTTCGTTGGCCTGCTGGGTTTCGCCGCCGCGTCGCTGATGTGCGGCCTGGCGGTTTCGCCGTGGATGCTCATCCTCGGACGCGCCTTGCAGGGTGTGACCGCCGCCGTGATGGCTCCGCAGGCACTTGCATCGGTGCAGGCGATTTTCCCAGTGTCGGAAAGACCATTGGCATTGAGCATTTACGGGGCCGTATTTGGACTGGCGTCTGTGATCGGTCAGGCACTGGGCGGCTTTTTGATTGAGGTCGACGTGTTGGGCATGGGATGGCGCGCGATCTTCCTGGTCAACCTGCCGATCGCGTTGCTGGTGATTGCGTTCGGCATCCGTGTGCTCAAAGAAACCCGTGCGCAACACGCGAGCAAGCTGGATCTGGTGGGCACCGCGTTGTCGATGCTGACCCTGACCACCCTTGTGGTGCCGTTGATTGAAGGCCGCGAGGCGGGATGGCCGTTGTGGGCATGGCTGTCGCTGGCCGCCAGCCCTGTGCTGGCGGTAGTGTTCTGGCGCTACGAGAACCGTTTGCACCGAGCCGGAGGAACTCCCATCCTCGCCCCGGCCGTACTGAATGCACCGGGCCTGGGGCGAGCGCTTCTGGTCGCGCTTTGCTTCTATTCAATCGGTGTGTTTTTTCTGATGTTTTCGATGTACATGCAAAGCGCATTGCATATGAGCGCACTGCATGCCGGCCTGATCTTTCTGCCGTTTGGCGCGGGATTTCTGCTCGGTCCCCTGTCGGTTCCGCTCCTCAGGCGCGTCCTCGGGGGCTACGTGAATCCGGTAGGCATGGGGCTGGAAGTAGTCGGATTACTATGGCTGGGCTGGCTCGTGTCAGTGACACCGACTACCCTCGCCCCGCCCTTCACTTCCATGACGGTCATCCTGTTCCTGATCGGTCTGGGACAAGGGCTCGGCCTGCCGACGTTGATGCGCCTGGTCACGGGCCGGGTAGCGCCGGCGTATGCCGGGATGATCGCAGGCATTACCAGCGCCACGCTGCAGATCAGCACATCGCTGAGCGTCGCACTGATTGGCGGAGTGTTTTATACCTTGCTGGGAGAACCGGCGACGGCGGTCAGCATCACTCATGCGTTCACGATCGCTGTTCTGTGCATCGCCGTTTGCCTGGCCGTAGGGGCAGCGATAAGCCTGACGTTAGCGCGCGAGCCAGCGACGGTAGCGCAAGCCTCGGCTGTTCGCTCGACCTGAGGCGCGCTACCCCGCACCGATCATGTTGGAGGCGAGGTCGGCCAGCGCGCGCAGCCGGTCCATCTGGCGCATGTCCTGGTGATACCCCATCCAGATGTCCCGCCCTGGCGGTGGCTCGTGCACATCCAGCTGTCGCAGTCCCGGCACGGAGTCGCCGAGGACGCGGGGCAACACCGCAACACCCAGCCCCTTCGCGCACATCTGTGCCTGAACCGTACGGCTACTGCTGGTGAACACGGTGCGGGCCAGCGGATAGCGTTGCTGCAGCCATTGCACGTCCGGGTAATGGGCCTGGGCGATGTTCATCAGGATCAGGCCAAGCCCCTCGCCGTCCGGCTGCGGCGCCGGGGCATGCAAAGCCGCGTATAGGCCGTACGACAGAGTTGTCAGCTTGCGGTGCACTATGTCGGGTTCGGTGAAAGGCACGATCCGGAAAGCGATGTCGGCATCCCGGCGGGCAAGATCGAACAGTCTATGCCCGGCGATGACTTCGGGAACGATCAACGGGTAGCGGTGCACCAGTTCGCTGAGAACCGGCGACAAAACATGACAGGCGAACCAGTCGGCTGAGGATATCCGCAACAGGCCTTCAGGCTGATCACCATGCCCCGCCAGACGCCGCTCGATGGCCAAGGCGCTGTGTTCCATGTCCTGCGCCAGACCGAGAATCCTCTCGCCACTGTCCGTGAGCACCAGCCCCTGGGCGGTCCGCAGGAAAAAGGCTTGCCCACTGGTTTGTTCAAGCATCTGCAAGCGCCGTCCGACCGTCGGATGACTGACCCCCAACTCCCTGGCGGCTCCGCCCAGCGAGCCGCTGCGGGCAATCGCCAGGAAGATCCGCATGTCACTCCAGTCCATGCCCTCGCCCCGTACAAAAATGAACATTGAGTGGTCAGCTTATAGTTCAAGTCGATGGCTGTTCATGAATATCGATTCAATCAGCCGATCTGATCAGCCTCGCGACAATGACTTCAAACGCTCCACCAGCGCGGCTTCGAAAATGATGTACAGCCTCTCGGCATCGCCGGCACGCAAGGCCCCGCCGGTTTCCAGTCCCAGCACGAAACCATCCGCCCGCGCCCCTGCCTTGACAGCAATGATCATCGAGTCTGCCCGGACAATCTGCGCCAGCAGTCGATCCGCTTCTCGCTGAATCTTGTCGCCCAACACCACGCCTTCCACATCGCCACCCAATACGTTCAATTAGACATCCAGTACATGACCGCGATAACCGCTGAAACCCAGATGATGGTCAATACAATCGAGTAACCAGCCAGTTGCTTGTCCATTTTCACCACGGCATCAATATGAATCTGAATGATGGGTCAGGATCGTCCGGCTCGCAACGTCAGCTCGTCCCCTTCATCCATCGCACTCCGGGTAAATGTCCGGACTCCGATTTGTAACAGAACCCCTTTCAGCAACAAGGGTCTGCTCTCTTAATACACCTCGGAAATCTATCCAATGTCCGCGCAACGCAGTCTCGTCATACTCGCTCGGGGCGGATACGCCGCTCGCGGAGTGCTTTATTTGATCATCGGCATATTCGCGCTATTGGCAGCCCATGATTCGACAAAACCCAAGGACAGTCACAAGAGCCTGGAGGCCTTGCTGAGCCAGCCGTTCGGCTATTTTCTGGTGGGCCTTGTGGTGGCGGGTCTGCTTGCGTTTGCAGCCTGGCGTGTCCTGCAAGCGATACGCGATGTCGATCATCACGGCACGCAGCTCAAAGGGCTGGTGATTCGTGCAGGCCTGTTTGCAGGAGGTCTGGTCAACGGTGCTCTGGCGTTTTTTGCGTTGGGCCTGCTTGTGAGTGGTAGCCGCAGTTCGAACCATTCCGCAGAGCAGACCAAAGACTGGCTGGCGCATCTTTTGTCGTGGGAACACTCGAATCTATTGTTGTACCTGATTGCGCTCATTCCGCTGGGGGTTGGCGTTGCGCACATCATCAAGGGCTGGAAGGCCTCGTTCGAGAAGTATTTTGAGGCCGACGAAGAGGTCATGCGCTATGTCCGTCCGGTGTCTCGCTTCGGTCTGATCGCTCGCGGCGTCGTGTTTATGGAAATTGCTTTGCTGCTGGCCGTCAGCGGTTCCGCTTATCAAGCCATGGACCCGCCTGGCATGAAGGAAGCGCTGGACGCGCTGCAGAATCTGCCCGCTGGATGGCTTCTTTTGATGGTAATGGCCCTGGGGCTGATTGCGTTCTCGGTTTACAGTTTCTCGGAAGCGTGTTGGCGCAAGATCAATATGGATGTGCTTCAGTAACTGAAGTCATGCCCAAGCTCACGCTGCATCCATTCCAGAAAACGCCTCACCCGTGGAAACCCCGCATGCGCCTTCGGGAAAACCAGGTGGTGTGCGGTGATCGGGGCGCTCAACCCGGGAATGACTTCGACCAACTCACCGCGCGCCAGGTAGTCCTGCGCCAGCAGCGTGCTTTCCAATGCAAATCCAAGCCCGTGGCTGGCGGCTTCGAGGGTCATGTAGGAGCGGTCAAAGCTCAAGGTATAGGGGCTTTCTGGGCGCGACAGCCCGTGTTGAGCAAACAGTTGCGGCCACTTGATCAGCGTCGCCTCCGACAGGATCAGGTTGCCGTCCAGCAAGTCGGCGACGGCGCGGATCGGGCGTTTTTCCAGCAGTTTGGGCGATGCGAGGACCGCGATTTTTTCGTTGCGCAGCGTACGCACTTCGAAACTTGGCCAGTTCGGCATGCCGTGGCGGATGTCCACGTCGATCTTGTCCCGACTGAAGTGCAGCGATTCATAAGAGCATGAGAGATTGAGCTGAATGTCGGGATGGCTCTCGCGAAACTGTTCCAGGCGCGGCATCAGCCACAACAGGCCGAAGCTGGGTGATGAATGCAATCGCAGACAGTCGAGGCTGACATCACTGGTCGCACGCTCTGTTGCCACCGCCAGGCTGTGCAGGATGCCGGAAATCTCGGACAGGTATTGCTCGCCCACGGGCGTCAACGTCACCCCTCTGGCCGTTCTGAGGAACAGCTGCCGCCCGATCATCGCCTCGAGTTTGGCCAGTTGGTGACTGACTGCCGAGGGCGTCAGGTCCAGCACTTCGGCCGCACGCGCGACGTTGCCAAAGCGCGCAGTTTGCTCAAAGGCCTGAATGGCTTTCAGGGGTGGCAGGATTGGCGGTGCTTCGCCAGATGAACTCATGATGAGGGTTATTCCGCTGCAAGTGGCTGAGGCCGGGCGTTCGGCTATTCAAACACCACAACCGCATGTTGGCGAGTGCTGAATTTTTTTCAGCATCCAGTGAAGTTTGCGTTATTGCTCAGGGTCGTTGCGGGAGACAAGCTGAGTCATCGGTTCTTCACGGACCGACTCAATAACAACAATCAGAGGTTTTCTCCCATGCTTCTTCAAGGCAAAGTCGCGATCATCACAGGTGCTGCCTCCGCACGTGGTATCGGCCGCGCGACAGCTACGACCTTCGCTCAACATGGCGCCCGGGTGGTGATTCTGGATCTGGACGCATCCGCTGCCCGCGATGCCGCTGCCTCTTTGGGCGAGGGTCATCTCGGCCTGGCTGCCAACGTCGCCGACGAGTCCCAGGTGCAGCAGGCTGTCGCCACCATCATCGAACACTTTGGCCGGATCGACATACTGGTCAACAATGCCGGCATCACCCAACCCCTCAAGACCCTCGATATCCGCCCCGGTGATTACGACAAGGTGCTGGACGTCAGCCTGCGCGGTACGTTGCTGATGTCCCAGGCGGTGATTCCGCTCATGCGCCAGCAAGCCAGCGGCAGCATCGTGTGCATGTCTTCGGTTTCCGCGCAGCGCGGCGGCGGCATTTTTGGCGGGCCTCATTACAGCGCCGCCAAGGCCGGTGTACTGGGCCTGGCCAAGGCCATGGCGCGTGAGCTGGGGCCGGACAGCGTGCGCGTCAACTCCATCGCCCCCGGCCTGATTCACACCGACATTACTGGCGGCCTGATGCAGGACGAACGCCGCCACGCGATCATCGACGGTATTCCGCTGGGTCGCCTGGGCGAGGCCCAGGATGTGGCCAATGCGGCGCTGTTCCTGGCCAGCGACCTGTCCTCCTATCTGACCGGCATCACCCTGGATGTGAACGGCGGCATGCTGATTCACTGACACACGTGGCGGGCCTCGCGGCCCGTGCGGTTCTGGATCGATGATACGGCCGGGCAGACTTGCCCGGCGGTCAATAAAAACAAGAGATCAGACCATCATGACTACCCTGTCGCTCGAAGCCGTTTCGGCGGTGCGTTCCAACGCCTACCGTAAAACCGCCTGGCGCCTGATGCCGTTCCTGATGCTGTGCTACCTGTGCGCCTACCTCGATCGCGTCAACGTTGGCTTTGCCAAACTGCAAATGATGAACGATCTGGCGCTCAGCGAAACAGTCTACGGGCTGGGCGCGGGCATGTTCTTCATCGGCTACTTTCTCTGCGAAGTGCCCAGCAACATCATCCTGCACAAGGTCGGCGCGCGAGTCTGGATCGCGCGCATCATGATCACCTGGGGCATTGTTTCCGCCCTCTTCGCCTTCGTCGAAACCGCCTGGCAGTTCTACGCCCTGCGCTTTCTGCTGGGCATTGCCGAAGCCGGCCTGGCGCCGGGTCTGCTGCTGTACCTCACCTACTGGTTTCCGTCCTACCGGCGTGCGCGCATGACGGTGTTGTGGTTCATCGCCATCCCGTTGTCGGGCATGGTCGGCGGTCCGCTCTCCGGCTGGATCATGAACCACTTCGCCGGTATGCACGGCTGGGCCGGCTGGCAATGGATGTTTGTGCTGGAGGCTGTGCCTACGGTGGTTGTCGGACTGCTGGTGCTCAGCTACCTCAAGGATGGCGTGCATCAGGCCAGTTGGCTCAACGACGACGAAAAAGCCCTGATCGCTCGTGAGCTGGCGGAGGACGACCAGCAGAAAGTGACGCATGCGTCCGTGGGCGAATTCATTCGTGACCGTCGCCTCTGGCTGCTCGCGGGGATCTATTTCTGTGTGGTGATGGGGCAGTACGCAATTACCTTCTGGCTGCCGACCCTTGTGCGTAATGCCGGGGTCTCCGATCCGATGAAAATCGGCTTGCTGACCAGCCTGCCCTACCTCTGCGCCATCGCCGCCATGTTGCTGGTCGGACGCAGTGGCGACAAACATCGCGAACGCCGCTGGCACCTGATCGTGCCGATGATCGCCGGGGCCATCGGCCTGACCCTCGCGGCGCTGATGGGAGGCAATGTGATGCTGTCCATTCTCAGTCTGTGCCTGGCGGCTTCCGGCATCCTGTCCGCGACCTCGCTGTTCTGGATGCTCCCCACCACGCTGCTTGGTGGTGTCTCCGCCGCGGCAGGCATTGCCGCCGTCAACAGCTTCGCCAACCTTGCCGGTTTCTGCTCGCCCTACCTGATTGGCTGGATAACCACACTCACAGGCTCCAGCGCTATCGGCATGTATCTGATCACCGGCGTGCTGCTGATCGGCGCCTCGCTGGTCCTGCGCATTCCTGCTGCCTTGGTCAATCGTTGATTCACAGGAGAATTCACCATGACTGCCAACCTTTCATTCACAACACCCCAGACGCTGGCCGAGCGCGCCCACAACATTCGCCGCCATGCCTTGCGCATGGGGCAGGTGCAAGGCCAGGGCTACTTCGGCCAGGCCCTCGGTGCGGCGGACCTGCTCGCGGTCGCCTACTTCCATGCGCTGAGGTATCGCCCCGAAGACCCGGCGTGGGAGCCGCGTGATCGTTTCTATCTGTCGATCGGTCACTATGCGATTGCGCTGTACGCGGCGCTGATCGAAGCCGAGATCATTCCGCTCGATGAGCTTGAAACCTACGGCTCGGATGACAGCCGATTGCCGATGTCGGGCATGGCCGCCTACACGCCGGGCATGGAAATCACCGGTGGTTCGCTGGGTCAGGGGCTGGGCATCGCGGTCGGCGCCTGCCTGGGTCTCAGGCGCAAGGGCTCGACATCGTTCGTCTACAACCTGCTGTCGGACGGCGAGCTGAACGAAGGCTCGACCTGGGAAGCCGTAATGTCGGCCTCGCACTGGAAGCTCGACAACCTGATCGCCATCGTCGACGTCAACAACCAGCAAGCAGACGGCCATTCCAGCGAGATCCTGTCGTTCGAACCCATCGTGGATCGCTGGAAAGCGTTCGGATGGTTCACCCAGCGCGTCGACGGTAACGATCTGGACGCACTGGTCGAAGCCTTCGATGCCGCCCGCCACCACCCTGGCACCCAGCCACGGGTGATCATCTGCGACACCACCATGGGCAAAGGTGTGCCCTTCCTCGAAAACCGCGAAAAGACCCATTTCATCCGTGTGGACGAACACGAATGGGATCTGGCACTGACCACGCTTGAAGAAGGAAAAAACCAATGAGCAACGCCGCCAACACACCGACCTCGACTGGCGAACCGATCAAGAAGCGCCTGACCACCTCGGCGATGATTGCCTCGATTGCCTCTGAAGGCCAAGCCACCCGCTCAGCACCTTTTGGCCATGCATTGGCTGCACTGGCGGATCAGCGTCCGGACATCGTCGGCCTCTCCGCTGACCTGTCCAAGTACACCGACCTGCACATTTTCGCCAAGGCCCACCCGGATCGTTTCTATCAGATGGGCATGGCCGAACAGTTGCTCATGAGTGCGGCCGCAGGCATGGCCCGCGAAGGCTTCGTGCCGTTCGCCACCACGTATGCGGTGTTCGCCTCGCGTCGCGCCTATGACTTCATCTGCATGGCCATTGCCGAGGAAAACCTCAACGTCAAAATCGTTTGCGGATTACCCGGCCTCACCACCGGCTACGGCCCCAGCCACCAGGCCACCGATGACCTGGCGATCTTCCGGGCGATGCCCAACCTGATGATCGTCGACCCTTGTGACGCCCTGGAAATCGAACAGGCCGTGCCCGCCATTGCCGCGCATCAGGGGCCGGTCTACATGCGGCTGCTGCGCGGCAACGTGCCGCTGGTGCTGGATGAATACGGGTATCAATTCGAGATCGGCAAGGCCAAGACCCTGCGCACCGGTAACGATGTCCTGATCATCTCGACCGGATTGATGACCATGCGCGCATTGGAGGCTGCCAAGGCGCTGCAGACCGATGGCGTCGATGTCGCCGTGCTGCATGTGCCGACGATCAAACCGCTGGATGAACAGACCATTCTCGCCGAGGCCCGCAAGTCTGGCCGGCTGGTGGTTACCGCAGAAAACAGCTCGATTATTGGCGGGCTGGGTGAAGCGGTTGCCGGGGTACTGCTGCGCAACGGAGTGACGCCGACATTCAGGCAGATCGCATTGCCCGACGCCTTCCTCGACGCCGGTGCATTGCCGACACTGCATGATCGCTATGGCATTTCCACCGACGCCGTCTGCGCGCAAATCAAGTCCTGGCTTTGACTGCTGGCTGATCGGGGCGCTTACGGATTAGCGCCCCGATGAGGTGTATTCCCCCTGGCCGATCCGCCTGGCATCTCGTCGAACCGCCTGCGGCGGAACGCCAAACCCTCGCATGAACACTTCGCGCATGTGGCGACGGTCTCGAAACCCCGTTTCCTTCGCCACGCGATCCAGGCTGTGACGACTTTGCTCGATCATCACGCGAGCGGCCTCCAGACGCAGGCTTTCAACAGCCTTGGCCGGTGACTGGCCTGTCTCGGCAGTAAATACCCGGGTGAATTGTCTGGGACTCAAGTGCACGACGTCGGCAAGTTCCTCCACGCTGAGCGGGCGGTCCAGGTGCGTGCGCGCATACTCCAGCGCGCTTTGAATACGGTCCGACTTTGGAGCAAGCGTAAGCAGTTCCGAATGCTGGGATTGCCCACCCGAACGCCGTTGATGC
The DNA here is from genome assembly GCF_002113205.1 of Pseudomonas sp. B16(2017). Lineage (NCBI taxonomy): Bacteria > Pseudomonadati > Pseudomonadota > Gammaproteobacteria > Pseudomonadales > Pseudomonadaceae > Pseudomonas > Pseudomonas sp. B16(2017). The sequence goes on along the minus strand of NZ_NEKA01000004.1, from coordinate 112,112 downwards.
ATGACCAGTTTGTGCGCCACCGACCTGGCCATGTCGGTGCCCAGATCCTTTTCCACCATGCCCAGCGCCATGTCCAGCGCGGCTGTCATGCCTGCCGACGTCCAGACGGGACCGTCGACGATGAAGATGCGGTCTTCCTCGACCTCGATTCTTGGATGCAGCTCACGGAGCTTGTTCGCATAGGCCCAGTGGGTGGTCGCCCTCCGATCGTCCAGAACCCCAGCCTGCGCCAGAACGAACGAGCCGGTGCACAGACCTGCTGTGCGTCGGGCTCCATCGACGAAGGCGCGCACACTGGCCAGCACTTCTTCATCTGGTGGATTCAACGGGGTCAGCGTACCGGTAATCATCCACGTGTCGGCCAATCCCGGGGTGCCCAGAGGGAGCGTGTCGATGTACATGCCCAATGAAGAACGCACGGTTCCGCCGCCGATCGAGAAGTTCTGGACCTTGTAGATCTCTTCCCCCGCAACGATGTTGGCGAACTCGAATACAGCCTGGGTTGCCAGGGACATCACCTGAAAACCCTCGGTAATCAGATAGCCGACGCGATGCATGACTGAACTCCTTTTTGAATGTCCTTAAACACTACCATATACGTCGTTTAAGACATCAGTCCCCTCCTTCATCATGGCTCCACACACAACCCACGGAGCTTGATCATGACGCAACAATACAAAGGCACTGCGCTCATCACCGGCGCGTCCACCGGCATCGGCTCGATTTACGCCGAACACCTTGCCCGCCGGGGTTACGACCTGGTGCTGGTGGCGCGCAACCGCGAACGTCTGAACGCACTGGCCAGCCGCCTGACCAGCGAAACCCGGCAGAACATCGAAGTGTTGCAGGCCGATCTTGGTCGCCCCGAGGACCTCGCCAAGGTAGAACGCAAGTTGCGTGAGGACGCCAGCATCACCTTGCTGGTCAACAATGCCGGCATCGGCACCCATACCGGCCTGCTGGAGAGTGATGTCGAGCGGATGGCCGAGATGATCACGCTGAACGTCACCGCCCTTACCCGCCTGACCTACGCCGCGATTCCAGGTTTTGTCGCCCGTGAACAAGGCGCCGTGATCAATATTTCCTCGATCGTCAGCCTGGCGCCGGAGCTGCTCAACGGCGTGTACGGCGGCAGTAAGGCCTACGTCACCGCGTTCACCCAGTCCCTGCATAAGGAACTCTCGGATAAAGGCATCCGGATTCAGGCTGTCCTGCCCGGCGCAACCGCGACGGACTTCTGGCAAATCGGTGGATTGCCTGTCGAGCATCTGGATCCGGGCATTGTGATGTCGGCCCAGGACCTGGTCGCCGGCGCTCTGCAGGATTTCGACAACGGCGTACTGATCTCCATCCCCTCGATGCACGACCTGCAAGGCTACGAGCGTTACGAAGCCAGCCGCCAGGCCTTGTTCTCCGAGCTTTCGAGCAACCGGCTCGCGCCGCGCTACAACGCCAACTGATCGCTATCAAAAGGATATGAATCATGAAACTCAGCGCTAACACGATCTTCATCACCGGCGGCACCTCCGGCATTGGCCGCGCTTTGGCCGAGGCATTTCACCAGCGCGGCAATCAGGTCATCATCGCGGGCCGTCGCCAGGCCCTGCTGGATGAGATCGCCCGGGCCAATCCCGGAATCGACACGGTCCAGCTGGACATCAATGACCCGCAGCAAATCAAGGACGTCGCCCAGGAAGTCATACGCCGCCACCCCTCGCTGAACGTGATCATCAATAACGCCGGGATCATGCCGTTCGATAATCCAGCCTCGGGTGATTACGACGACGAACAGGCGGTGAGTCTTTTGCAAACCAACCTGCTCGGCCCGGTGCGTGTCAGCGCCGCATTCGTCGAGCACCTCAAGCGTCAACCCGAAGCCTTCATCATCAACAACAGCTCCGTGCTGGCCTATCTGCCACTGGCTGCGACAGCGTTGTACTCGGCGACGAAGGCGGCCATTCACTCCTACTCGCTGTCGCAACGCTTCACCCTGCGCGACACCCGCGTAAAAGTGCTGGAGATCGCGCCGCCATGGGTCGACACCGACCTGATTCACAAAAGCGGCGATGAACGCGCCATGCCGCTCGACGAATTCATTCGGGAAACCCTGGAAAAACTCGAAACGGCGACCACGGAAGTGTTGGTGGATCGGGTCGTCCCGTTGCGAGCCAACCAAGGCATTAATGAGCACGCTCTGATCAATCAGTTCAATCAGGCACTGGAGGAGAACCCGATTCCGGTCGCCTGAGTTGAAGCCATCTGTCGTCAACGCTGCCAGCCCTCCCTGATGGAAGGCTGGCAGTTTTGTATTTTCCGCAAAATGCGGAAAGTCTTCCTGCGATCTGCTTCTGTCTGAAGAAGGTCTTCGTGCATAGCCTGTCACTGCCTTCTCGCGCTCACTGATTTATCGCGACTCGTGCTTGAAGGCTCCTCATATCACTGGCGCTCAAGGACTTGAACATGAACAGATTATTTAAAATCGCAGGCCTGGCCCTTGCGGTATCCGTAAGCGGCCTGGCCGTAGCGCAAAGTGATACGGGCAAAGGCGCCGGCATCGAACGTGTTTACGCGTTCAACGGGGCCATGCCGACAGGCGTGACGGTAACCGAAACCGGCCGGATCTTCGTGAACTTCCCCCGCTGGGGCGATGACGTGCCCTACACCGTTGCGGAAATTTCCAACGGTCAACTTGTGCCCTACCCTGATCTGAAAACCAATGTCGCGGATCCGCAGAACCCGGCCAAGGGATTCATCAGCGTGCAAAGTGTGGTTGCCGACGGCAAAGGCCGCGTCTGGGTGCTCGACACGGCAGCACCGAAGTTTTCCGCACCTCAGGCGGGCGGAGCCAAGCTGGTGGCGATCGACCTGACCTCCGACAAGATCACAAAAACGATTGTGTTCCCTGACGACGTCATCCTGCCGACCACCTATGTCAATGACGTGCGCTTTGACTTCCGTACAGGCAAGGAAGGGACCGCCTACATTACCGACTCTTCGGTCAGTGGTCCTGGCGGCATCATCGTGGTCGATCTGGCGAGTGGCCAGGCAAGCCGCAAACTGACTGGCGCCCAATCCACCTCGGCCGACCCGTCCTTTATCCCGAAGGTTGAAGGCAAGCCCGCACTGGTGACGCGCGACGCTCAAGGCAAAACCGGCCTGTTGACGGTGGCGTCTGACGGTATTGCCCTGTCCAGTGACGGCAAGACGCTTTACTTCTGCCCGTTATCGAGCAGGCATCTGTACGCCGTGCCGACTGCCCTGCTGCGTGATCCGGGGGTGAGCGATGCCGACCTGGAAAAAGCCGTCGTCGACCTCGGTGAAAAAGGTGCTTCCGACGGTCTTGAAGCCGATGCCGACGGTGCCGTGTACGCCGGTGACTACGAGCACAACGCGATTCGCAAACGCCTGCCGGACGGTCGCTGGCAAACGCTGGTCGAAGACTCACGAGTGCTTTGGCCCGATACGTTGTCGATCGGCCCGGACGGCTATCTGTATTTCACCGCCAACCAGCTTCATCGCTCGGCAGGTTTTAATGACGGTCAGGACAAACGTGTCAAACCGTACAACCTGATGCGCGTCAAAATCGGCGCCAGGCCTGCAGCGACGTACTAAAGAAACGTCAGAACAATGAGGTGTGGCTCAAAGGCCTGAACCTGACGCGGCACCTGCAGCCTCGTCAGGTTCTCAATGAGCTACGTAACGTTCGAAGCGTTGCGCCAGGAAAGCCCTCAATGCCTGCACGGCAGGTGTGAGCGAGGTGCGATGGGGGCACACGAGTTGGAGCGGTGCCGGCTGTCCGACGTCTGCCGGGAAAAGCTCCACCAGTCGACCGCTGCGCAAGTCATCCAGCACATCGATTTTCGACCTGTAGACGATTCCGAAACCGGCAACCGCCCAGCGCCGGACGATATCGGCATCATCACTGACCCGGTCGCCCGTCACCTGAACGGTCCTGACACCGTCCGCCGAATGAAAGCTCCAGCGTTCGTAGGTCTGCTCGCCCATCACAAATCGAAGGCAGTTATGGTTGCCCAATTCTTCAGGTGTGGCTGGCCGGCCGTGGCGGGCCAGATAGTCCGGCGAGGCGCAGACCGTTCTTCTGTTCGACGGCGCCAGGGCCAGAGAGACGAGGCTGGAATCGGCCAACAAACCATAACGGATACTGGCATCCAGTTGTTCGCCGACCAGGTCGGCAACCTGATCGCTGACCCGTAACTGCAACAGCACCTTCGGATGCAGTTGCTGAAACTCGTCGAGCCATCGCAACAGCACGTTTCGGCCGATATCCGACGGTATCGACAAGCGAATCGTGCCGGCGATTTCATCGCGACCTTCACTCAGTGCGATCTCGCCATTTTCGAGCGCTTCGAGTGCCTGCCGGGCATGGGAAAGGTAGCGTTCGCCATCGTCCGATAATCTCAAGCGCCGGGTCGAGCGAACGAACAACCTTGCTCCAAGACTGCCTTCAAGACGCTGAACCGCTCCGCTGGCCAAGGCTGGAGAAATGTCCAGCAATCGGGCGGCGGCGGAGAAACTGCCGGCCGCAGCCGTGGTGACGAATACCTGAAGGTCATCTACGCGGACTATTTTCTTCACGATCACGAAATTCTGTAGGGTGCGGACGAAGTTCTTCAGCGTAATGGGAAAAATGATCATTGCCCAGCCGCCGCTCAGACGCCGGCGCTGTTAGCCATTAGTCTAATCAGCCCAGGCACCGACGTAATCACTGCGCGAGCCATATCTGTCACAAATCCCACTTCCCCTGACAGAAAAACGACTTTCAACCGCATTTCAATATCGCTTGCAGCCTGACAGGCGCAAACCGTCCCCCGATCCGACGCTGCGCTGAGCAGCAAACTACACTTCATGCTGATTTAGTGATTTAACTAGGTAGTTACCTAACTATATAATGCACGCCTCATTTCAACGGGACATTCAACGTGAAGCAGAGTCAACGCCTCTCGGGCATATCAACATTCATTCTGGTCGGGCTCGGGGTGATCATCGCCCTGCTCGGCCTGGCACTGGCTGCTGGCGGTGTGAAATTGGTCAGCCTGGGAGGCTCCTGGTACTTCCTGGTGGGTGGTCTGGTAATGGCCGTTTCCGGTCTGCTGATCGCGCGGCGCAAGCCTGCCGGTGCCTGGCTGTTCGCGGCGTTTCTGGTTGGGACCGCCATCTGGGCCTTGATCGACGCAGGGCTGGTGTTCTGGCCGGTGTTCTCGCGCCTGTTCATGTTCAGCGCGGTGGGTCTGGTGGTCGCGCTGGTCTATCCGCTGCTCAAACGCGCCAATGGTGACGTTGCAGGTCGTGGCGCTTACGGCGTTGCGGCGGTACTGGCCGTTGGACTGGCCGTGGCTGCCGGCAACATGTTCGTCGCGCACCCGACCGTCGCCCCTACCGGCACCGGTCCGGGCCTGACGCCGGTCGAGCCGGAAAAGGCGCAGAAAGACTGGGCGCACTACGGTAATACCGAAGGCGGCAGCCGCTTCGCCGCGCTTGACCAGATCAATCGCAGCAACGTCGACAAGCTGAAAGTCGCGTGGACCTACCACACCGGCGACATCGCCGAGAGCGATGGCAACGGTGCCGAAGACCAGCTGACTCCGCTGCAGATCGGCAATAAAGTCTTCATCTGCACCCCGCACAACAACCTGATCGCACTGGATGCCGACACCGGTAAAGAACTCTGGAAAAACGCGATCAACGCTCAGTCCAAAGTCTGGCAGCGTTGCCGTGGCATGGCGTATTTCGACGCCAGCACCGCCGTCGCCAAACCGGCCAGCTCGCCAGTGACTGAAACCCCGACCGCTCCGGTCGCCAACTGCACGCGTCGCTTGCTGACCAACACCATCGACGCCCGCCTGATCGCGGTCGACGCTGACACCGGCGAGTTCTGTCGGGGCTTCGGCAACAACGGCCAGGTGGATCTGAAGGCCGGTCTGGGTGATGTGCCGGACAGCTACTATCAACTGTCCTCCGCGCCGCTGATGGCCGGCACCACCGTGGTGGTTGGCGGTCGTGTGGCTGACAACGTGCAGACCGACATGCCGGGCGGCGTGATCCGTGGTTTCGACGTCATGACCGGTGCCATGCGCTGGGCGTTCGACCCGGGCAATCCAACCGATCGCAAGGCACCCGCGGACGGCAGCACCTATGTGCGCAGCACGCCGAACAGCTGGGCGCCGATGTCCTATGACCCGGCGACCAACACCGTATTCCTGCCGATGGGCAGTTCTTCCACTGACATCTATGGGGTCGAGCGCAGCAAACTCGATCACACCTACGGTGCTTCGATCCTCGCGCTGGACGCCAACAGCGGCGAAGAAAAGTGGGTATTCCAGACCGTCCACAACGACCTCTGGGACTTCGACCTGCCGATGCAGCCAAGCCTGATCGACTTCACCAAGGACGGTAAAACCGTACCGGCGGTGGTCATCGGCACCAAGGCCGGGCAGATTTACGTGCTCGACCGCGCCACTGGCAAACCGTTGACCGACGTTAAAGAAGTGCCGGTCAAGGCCGCCAATATCCCCAACGAGCCGTACTCGCCGACCCAGCCGAAATCGGTGGGCATGCCGCAGATCGGTGCCCAGCACTTGACTGAATCGGACATGTGGGGCGCCACCCCGTACGACCAGCTGCTGTGCCGGATCGATTTCAAGTCGATGCGTTACGACGGCTTGTACACCGCGCCGGGCACTGACAAATCCCTGAGTTTCCCGGGTTCGCTGGGCGGCATGAACTGGGGCAGCATTTCCACTGACCCGGTGCACGGTTTCATCTTCGTCAACGACATGCGTCTGGGCCTGTGGATTCAGATGATTCCGTCGCAGAACAAGGCTCAGGCCTCTTCCGGTGGCGAAGCGCTGAACACCGGCATGGGTGCCGTGCCGCTCAAGGGCACGCCTTACGCCGTGAACAAAAACCGCTTCCTGTCGGTCGCCGGCATTCCGTGCCAGGCTCCGCCGTTCGGTACGTTGACCGCCATCGACATGAAAACCCAGAAAGTCGCCTGGCAAGTGCCGGTCGGCACCGTTGAAGACACAGGTCCCTTGGGCATCCGCATGCACCTGCCGATCAAGATCGGCCTGCCAACCCTCGGCGGCACGCTGTCGACCCAGGGCGGCCTGATCTTCATCGCCGGCACCCAGGACTTCTACCTGCGCGCCTTCAACAGCGCCAATGGTGAAGAAATCTGGAAAGCGCGTCTGCCGGTCGGCAGCCAGGGTGGCCCGATGACCTATGTGTCGCCGAAAACCGGCAAGCAATACGTGGTCATCACCGCCAGTGGCGCTCGCCAGTCGACTGATCGCGGTGACTACGTAATGGCTTACGCCCTGCCGTAAACCGTCGCGTTCGCCTTCGTTTCACTTGTGCGCGGCACCTTCGGGTGCCGCGTTGTTTCATGTCCTTCGCTCTGGATTTGCGCAATGTCATTGGCTGTTCGCTTTTCTTACGCCGGGGTTTTCACCGGCATGCTGTTCGGTCTCACCTGCGGCGCTGCCCTGCCCGCCCTTGCCGATACCGATTCGAACATATTTACCCGCAGCACCCTGACCGGCGACTGGGGCGGCCTGCGCCACCAGTTCGACGAAGACGGCATCAAGTTCACCGGTGATTACACCGGCGAAACCGCCTACAACGCCGACGGCGGCCTGCATCGCTCGGCGCGTTACTCGCAGAACATCAAGCTCGGCGCGCAGTTCGACCTGAGCAAACTGTACGGCGTGGACAACGCCGGCAAGATTCAGCTGACCATCAACGACCGTCGCGGCAACAGTGCTTCTGAAGATCTTGTCGGCAACCGTCTGCCGATCCAGGAAAACTACGGTGGTCTTTACACCCGCCTCACCGAACTGAGCTACGAGCGCAGCCTGTTTACCCCGGCACTGAACGTCAAACTCGGCTACATGGCCATGGGCAACGACCTCGGTGGGCTGGACAGCGGCATTCTCTGCAACTTCATGAACGCCGGTTTCTGCGGCCATCCGCTGAACATGTCCGGTGGCAGTGGCTGGACCAACTACCCCAACGCCCACCTGGGTGTGCGGGTGAAATATGACCTCTCCCCGGCCTGGCAACTGCGCGTAGCCGCGTTCAATGTCGATCCGGAAAGCAACGGCAATTCCAGCCGTGCCTGGCACCTGGGCCCGAAACACACCACCGGCACCGTGGTGCCGATCGAACTGGTCTACAAGCAGGCCGGCAAACTGCCCGGCGAGTACAAGCTCGGGTATTACTACGACAGCTCCGACGTCAAACGCATCGGCAGTGACAAGGAAGTGTCCGGACGCGGCGGTCATTACGTCCTGATCGACCAGGCCGTCTGGGCCTCGGAGACCTCCGAAGGCCGCAGCCTGCACGCCTTCGGCCAATACTCGGCGGCCAGCGAGGCAGCTTCGCCGTTCAGCAAGTGGTACGGCACCGGTCTGGTTCTGTACAAGCCTTTCGAAGGCCGCCCGCGTGACACCGTGGCGCTCGGTTACGGCCGAGCAGTGCCGAACCCGCGCAGCCGCGATGTGCTGCAGGACACCGCCATGGCCAATGGCGCCGCGTTCCCCAATCTGGACAGCGCCGAACAATTGATCGAACTCGGCTATGGCTACCAGGCCACGCCTTGGCTGACGCTGCGCCCGAATGTGCAATACATCATTGAGCCGGGCGCGTTTTCCGGCCAGGACATCGACAATGCGTTGGTGTTTGGATTGCAGGTGAAAGCCGCGCTCTGACACCATCATTTGCCGACCACAAAAAAAGCACTCGAAGGTGCTTTTTTTGTGCGTGCCGCCAACCGAATCAACCCGCGAAGTTGGCCCGCGCTGCGTGCAGTTTCTTGTAGCTCTCGATCAGGCGCAGATGCCGATCCAGCCCTTCCAGCTTCATGCTGGTCGGCGTCAGGCCGTAGAAGCGCACAGTGCCGTTGACCGAGCCGATCGCCGCATCCATGCGCTCGTCGCCGAACATGCGGCGGAAGTTGGCTTCGTAGTCTTCCAGCTGCAGATCCTCATCCAGCTCCATTTCCAGCACGACGTTGACCGCTTGATAGAACAAGCCGCGCTCGACGGTGTTGTCGTTGTATTGCTGGAAGGCTTCGACCAAATCCTTGGCCTGCTCGTACTTCTGCAAGGCGAGGTAGATCAGCAGGCGCAGTTCGAGAATGGTCAACTTGCCCCATGGCGTGTTGTCGTCGAACTCAATGCCGATCAGCGTGGTGATGTCGGTGTAATCGTCCAGCTCGCTGTGTTCCAGACCTTTGGCGAGGTTGCGCAGGCCGACTTTGCTGAGGTTGTGCAGGTTGAGGATGTCGGCCCGGAATTGCAGCGCTTTGTTGGTGTTGTCCCAGATCAGGTCTTCTACCGGATAGATCTCCGAATAATCCGGCACCAGAATACGGCAAGCCTTGGCGCCGATGTGCTCGTAGACCGCCATGTAGACTTCCTTGCCCATGTCTTCGAGGATACCGAACAGCGTTGCGGCCTCTTCGGCGTTGGAGTTTTCGCCGTTGCCGGAGAAGTCCCACTCGACGAATTCGAAGTCGGCCTTGGCGCTGAAGAAACGCCACGACACTACGCCGCTGGAATCGATGAAGTGCTCCACAAAGTTGTTCGGCTCAGTCACGGCCTGGCCCGAGAAGGTCGGCTGTGGCAGATCGTTGAGACCTTCGAAGCTGCGGCCCTGCAGCAACTCGGTGAGGCTGCGCTCCAGCGCCACTTCAAAGCTCGGGTGCGCGCCGAACGAGGCGAATACGCCGCCGGTACGCGGGTTCATCAGCGTCACGCACATCACCGGGAACTCACCGCCCAGCGACGCGTCCTTGACCAGCACCGGGAAGCCCTGCTCTTCCAGCGCCTGGATGCCAGCGAGGATGCCCGGGTATTTCGCCAGCACCTCTTGCGGTACATCCGGCAGGGCCATTTCGCCCTCAAGGATTTCGCGCTTGACCGCCCGTTCGAAAATTTCCGACAGGCACTGCACCTGCGCTTCAGCCAGGGTGTTGCCGGCGCTCATGCCGTTGCTGAGAAACAGGTTTTCGATCAGGTTGGAGGGGAAGTACACCACTTCGCCGTCAGACTGACGCACAAACGGCAACGAGCAGATGCCGCGCTGGATGTTGCCGGAGTTGGTGTCGTACAGGTGCGAGCCGCGCAGTTCGCCGTCGCGGTTGTAGATGCCCAGGCAATAGTCGTCGAGGATTTCCGCAGGCAACTCATCCTTGGCGCCGGGCTTGAACCAGCGCTCGTCCGGGTAATGCACGAACTCGGCATTGGCGATGTCTTCGCCCCAGAACTGATCGTTGTAGAAGAAGTTGCAGTTGAGCCGCTCGATGAACTCGCCCAGCGCCGAGGCCAGCGCGCTCTCTTTGGTCGCGCCCTTGCCGTTGGTGAAGCACATCGGCGACTGCGCATCGCGGATGTGCAGCGACCAGACGTTGGGCACGATGTTGCGCCACGAAGCGATTTCGATCTTCATGCCCAGGTCGGCCAGAATCCCCGACATATTGGCGATGGTCTGTTCCAGCGGCAGGTCCTTGCCGGCAATGCAGGTGCCCGCGCCTGAAGTGGACGCTGGCATCAGCAGGGCCTGGGCATCGGCGTCGAGGTTCTCGACTTCCTCGATCACGAACTCCGGCCCGGCCTGTACCACCTTCTTCACCGTGCAGCGGTCGATGGAGCGCAGGATGCCCTGGCGATCCTTCTCCGAGATGTCTGCCGGCAGCTCGACCTGGATCTTGAAGATCTGGTTGTAGCGGTTTTCCGGATCGACGATGTTGTTCTGCGACAGACGAATGTTTTCGGTCGGGATGTTGCGGGTGTTGCAGTACAACTTTACGAAGTAAGCCGCGCACAAGGCCGACGACGCCAGGAAATAGTCGAACGGACCCGGTGCAGAGCCATCGCCCTTGTAACGGATCGGTTGGTCGGCCACCACCGTGAAGTCATCGAACTTGGCTTCGAGTCGGAGGTTGTCGAGAAAATTGACCTTGATTTCCATGCGGGTTACCAGAATAGCGAGCTAAACAAATTGGCCGCCATTATCCGGCTTTTGAGCGTGAAGTCTTGTGCTTTGAGCAATCAATCCTGAGCCGGCCGGCGGAACATGACGCTTGTTCACACATTCAACTCAGCACATGCGCTCAATCGCCGGCAGCCGATCCGCGTGACCATGGCGTCACCTTCCGCCAATCCTGGTTGCTGACACATGATGGTTTTATCCAAGCCGCGCCTCGCGCTCGCCTTAATGATTGGCGGGCTCGCCGACACCGCGTGCGCCAGCGGATTTCTCGACGACGCCAAGACCGAAGTGCTCAGTCGCAATTTCTACTTGAGCAACGATTACCGCTCGCCCTCGCCTGCCGGAAAAAACTACAAACAGGAATGGGCTCAAGGGTTTATCGGCACTTTCGCATCCGGTTTCACTGAAGGAACCGTCGGGGTTGGTCTCGATGCCCACGCCTTTTATGGGCTGAAACTCGATGGCGGCAAGGGGCACTCCGGCACCGGGTTGTTGCCGGTGGACAGCGACGGTCGTAGCGAAAGCGAGTATTCCAGCGCCGGCGGAGCGCTGAAGTTGAAGACTTCGAAAACCACCCTTGCCTTCGGTGAAATGACCGTGGAAACGCCGGTGTTCGATACCTCGGACAAACGCTTGCAACCGGAATACGCCACGGGGTTGCTGCTCGACAGCCACGAGATCGAAAACGCACGCGTTGTGGCCGGGCGCTTCACGGCGTTCAAGAACCAGGACAGCTCTTCCGGCAAAGGCGACTTTCAGGGCTATGGCGCCAGCACCCGAGGCGAAAGCATCAGTTTTGTCGGCACCGACCTATTCAGCGACAGCCCGGTGGGCGGCGCGCTGTATGCGTCCGATCTGAGCGACACCTGGCGCCAGTACTACGCCAACCTGCATTTCAAGCAGTCCGGTCTGTTGCTCGACGCCAACGTCTACCACACCCGCGACACCGGGCAGGCATTAGCCGGCGACATCGACAACACCGCGTTCAGCCTTTCGGGCAAATACACCGTTGGCGCCCACGCGGTCATGCTCGGCTGGCAACGCATCAATGGCGACACGCCCTTCGATTTCGTTGGTGGCGACTCGATCTACCTGGCCAACTCGATCAAATACGCCGACTTCAACGGTGCCCACGAGCGCTCCTGGCAAGCGCGTTACGACCTCGATCTCGGCGCCTTCGGCATTCCGGGGCTGAATTTCATGACCCGCTACGTTTCCGGCAGCCACATCGACGGCACCCACGCGCCCAAGGGCGGCGCCTATAACCCGTTCGACGCGGATTCCGGTGAATATCAGCCTCAGCAAGGGGACGGCGGCAAACACTGGGAACGCGACATCGATCTGCGTTACATCGTCCAGTCCGGCGCGGCCAAGGATCTGTCGGTGCAGCTGTCCCACGTGTCGCACCGGGCCAACAGCGCTCAGGCGGGCGACGACATTGACCGGATCTACGTGGTGATCCAGTACCCACTGGGGTTTTGAGGGGAGAAATGGCGGAAGGCAGCCGGAGTCGAACCTGCCCGGGAACGGATGCCGTCCCCAACCGGGTTTGAAGCCCGGCCGCGCCACCGGGCGCGATTGCCTTCCTTGAACTCAGTCCGCGCCGGGGTTGGCCAGCGCACTGTCGCAGCGGATTTGCCGGCCTTCGCCGACGCGCCGGGTCAGGCCCAGCCGATCGAAGTATTCGAGGATCTGAATACTGCGCTTGCGTCCCAAGCCTAGCGCATCGCGGAAGGCCGTGACTTCGATCTGCGGATTTTCTTCGGCCAGGCGCAACAGCACCGCCACCATTTGCCGCAGGGTGATGTCGGTGACAAACAGGTCGCGCACCACTTGATGCATCACGCCAAGGCGCGCCAGTTTGCGCAGCAGCAAACGCACGATTGCGTCGTCCTGACCGACGACTTTCGCCACGTCACGTACCCACGGTGGATCGAAGCCGGCCTGTTCAAACAACGGCTGCAACGCCTGCCACAGGGTTTCGTCGTCGGCGCTCAGGCGCACCTGATGGTCGGGCAAATGCAGCCACGGGCCGCTGGCGACCAGTGAGCCGGCGCCGAGCAACTCTTCCAGCAGGCTGATGAAGCTCGCGCGTTCGAGGCTCAAACTGCTGAAACGCCGCAGACGGTCGCGGTCCGGACCCATCTGATCGGGCTCCAGCTCATGAAAACGCGCCAGTTGCTCCAGCAGCCTGAACTTGAGCATGCCCCAGCGCTGCGCATTGAACAGCACCGGGCCCTGACGGGTTTCGATCAGGCGGACGTTGTCCGGCAGCGTCCAGCCGTCACGCGGGCGATTGAACTGTCGCTCCAGGCGTTGCGGGTCGAGGCCGCTTGCGCTGTATTCCAGCAACGTAGGCAAGGCCTGTTCCAGTTCGGAGCTGATCGCCAGTGCCCGCAGTTGTGCCAGCCGTTCCGGACTGCGCCGTTGGCGGGCCGGGGCGAAGGGATCGAGCACGCGCCCACCGCCGAGCGTTCGCTGGGCGCTGGCGTCACGCAGGATCAAGGGATCACCGTGGACGCCGTGCACCGGGACGTTCGTCAGCAGTTGCGCAAACATGCGCTCGCCAGGTGCCAGACTCGGTCCCTCCAGCAAGGCGATTCGGGCGATCACATCTTGCGTGCCCAGATGCAGGTGCACTGGCTGGAAGTGCTCGAAAACCCGCTCGCTCGGTAACAGCCGGAATTCGATGTCCAGCCGCTGGGTCGGTGCGTGCAGCCATTCGGCGAGCAACCATTGGCCGCGATGGATCTGCCCGAGTTCCAGGCGATCCGCGCTGATATTCAGGGCCACGCGCTGGCCGGCGAAGGCTTGTTCGGCGGCCTGATTCTGCGCGTGCAGGCCCCTGACCCGCACGGTTTTGCCCGCCGGGCCGAGGCTGAGCTTGTCACCCACGACGACCGAGCCCGAAAGCGCCGTCCCCGTCACCACAATACCGGCGCCGGCGACACTGAACGCCCGGTCGATGGCCAGGCGAAAGCCGCCTTTATGACTGCGCTCCTCGCCTGCTATTCCTAGCAACGCCTCGCGTAGCGCGTCGACGCCCTCGCCCGTCACGCTGGAAACCGTCAGTAACGGTGCTTCGGCATAGGGCCCGGGCGTCAGCAGGCTTTCAACCTGTCGGCGAACCTCTTCCACCCGGCCCGCCTCAACCCGATCACACTTGGTGATCGCCACCAGCGCCCGTGGAATGCCCAGCAGCTCGACAATCGCCAGATGCTCGCGGGTCTGCGGCATCACGCCGTCATCCGCCGCCACCACCAGCAACACCAGATCGATGCCCTGCGCGCCGGCGAGCATGTTGTGGGTGAATTTCTCGTGACCAGGCACGTCGATGAAACCGGTGAGCCCGGTGCCGGGCACCAGTTCGGCGTACAGATAACCGAGGTCGATGGTTAACTCGCGCTCGCGTTCCTGCGGGCGGCGGTCGCCGGATTGCCCGGTCAGTGCCTGGAGCAGTGACGTCTTGCCGTGGTCGATGTGCCCCGCCGTGCCGACGATCACGTTTGCAACTGCCCGAGTTGTGCCTGCCACGCCGGTTCATCGTCGAGTTGCCGCAGATCCAGCCACAACGCGTCGTCATCGATGCGCCCGAGCACCGGGATCGGCAAGGCGCGCAACGCGGCTTCCAGATTCAGCAGGTAACGTCCGCGCAGGCGTTTCGATACCTGCGGGCGCAGGCACAGCGCCGCGCTTGGCAGGCGCGCCACCGGTTGGCTGCCGCTGCCGATCATGCCCAAAGCGGGTTGCGCCGTGACGGTCCAGCCCTCGCCCAGCAGTTGGGACAAGGCCGGTTGCAAGCGTGCGGCCTGGGCCAGAATCTCGGCTTGCGGGCGGGTCAGCAGGCGCAGGCTCGGCAAGCGCTCGGCCAGCCGATCCGGGTCGCGATAGAGCCCGAGTACTGCTTCGAGTGCGGCCAGGGTCAGTTTGTCGACCCGCAACGCGCGTTTCAGCGGGTTCTTCTTGATCTTCGCGATCAAGTCCTTGCGCCCGACGATCACCCCCGCCTGCGGCCCGCCGAGTAATTTATCTCCGCTGAAGGTGACGATGTCGGCGCCATCGAGCAGCGCTTGGCGCACCGTCGGTTCCGCCGGCAGGCCCCAGCGGGTCAGGTCCAGCAGACTGCCGCTGCCGAGGTCTTCGAGCAGCGGCAAGTCATGTCGATGGGCCAACGCCGCCAGTTCGGAGGTAGGCACCCGGGCGGTGAAGCCTTCGATGCTGTAGTTGCTCGCGTGCACGCGCATGATCAGGCCGCTGCGTGGGCCGATCGCCGCTTCGTAGTCGCGGGCATGGGTGCGGTTGGTGGTGCCGACCTCGTGCAGGCGCACGCCGGCGCGGCTCATGATGTCGGGGATGCGGAACGCACCGCCGATCTCGATCAACTCGCCACGGGAAATGACGCCTTCCTTGCGTGCGCCGAGGCTGTTGAGGGCCAGCAGCACGGCGGCGGCATTGTTGTTGACCACGGTTACGGCTTCGGCGCCGGTCAGTTCGCGGATCAGGCCTTCGATCAGGTCGTCGCGGTCACCGCGCTTGCCGCTGGCCAGATCGAATTCCAGATTCAGGGGATAGCGCGCCGCAAGTTGCACAGCATCGATGGCTTCTTCGGGCAACAAGGCCCGGCCGAGGTTGGTGTGCAGCACGGTCCCGGTCAGGTTGAACACCCGGCGCACCCGGCTGCGCTGCTTCAGGGCCAGACGCTCGGCAACCCTTCCGGCCAGCGCTTCAGGGCTGATTTCAACGGCGGTCAGTTGCCCCGCCACCACCGCTTCGCGCAAGTCATCCAGTAACTGGCGAAACCCCGTCACCAGGGCCTCGCGTCCGTAACGCTCGGCCAAGGGCTGGCACGCGGGGTGGCGTAACAGGCTGTCGAGGGAAGGCAAACGCAAGGCACAGACACTGACGGACATCAGGCACTCCGGAAAAAAGCCGATGCGCCTGAGTGTAGACCCTTGCCTCATTCATCTCCTGGCGCCAACAGCAGATTCGGCGCCAGCCGCTGATAGCCGTCCTGAGCCAGGCGCATGTCGAGCAACAGACTGCCCAGATCCGCCGACAGTGCCTCGCCTTCGCCGTCGTTTTCCAGATACAGCAACTTCAGATAGCTGTTGCAGCCCGGACAGACTTCGGCGCGCAGCGGCGCCTGATTGGCGGCGTGACGGTCATCCTCGAGGCTCAGGTATTCCAAGCCTTTGCTCTGTTCGCAATACACGCACTTGACCCGCACCACATGCCATTCGCAGGCGCACAGCGAACACACCAGATACCGCAGGCCGTTGTGCTTGCCGCGATGGCGGATCACCCCGGCCATGGCCGGCGAGCCACAGGCCGGGCACTGGCTGAGGCTGTCGCCGGGTGTCAGTTGCAGGTTCGGTGCGCTGAGCAGCCAGTGACTCCACGCCGCTTGCAGCGCCGCCCCGAGAAACGGCACCAGCGCCGCCGGCACCAGCGAATACTGGCCGCTGACCAGCGCCACGGCCCAGGCGCGCAACTGGCCGGGGCTGGCGATGCGCAGCATGGTCACGGCCTCGATCACGGCCGGTTGCTCGGGGGCGACATAACGCTGGAGCAAAGCCTCGAGATACAACTGCCAGGTGTTCTCGCGAATCAGGGTGTCGGCGGCGAACGGTGGCATGCCGTGTTGCCGGCAGACTTCCAGCCGCTGTTCATCAAGCGGCGCGGTCGAGGGCGGATCATCGAGGATTTGCTGTTGGACACGGCACAAACCGGCGATCAAATGCAGGTAATCGGCCAGCGGATGTCCTTCGGCCAAACGTTCCAGACGCTGGGCTCGCAGCATGAACAGGTTGGGTGGCGGCAAATGCAGAAACGGCGGCGAACTGGCCGCCGCTTCGATTTCTCCGGGTTCAAGGATGGTTGGCAACTGTCAGCCCTTTTTCGTGACCGGTCGCTCTGGCGGATCCTGGCTTTCCACCTCGCGATACCAGAGTGCATGGTGTTTCCTGGCCCAGGCGCGGCTGACCCAGCCGTGCATCATTGCGTCCACCGAGCCCTTGATCCAGATCCCGGCATAGATGTGAACGATGATGCTCAGGATCAGCACAAACCCCGCCAGAGCGTGCAGCAACATCGCCCAGCGGATCGTGGTGATACCGAAGTAGTGACTGAAATACGCGCGCCAGATCACCAGCCCGGTGAACAGCAATCCGAGCATGCACAGCAGTAAAGTCCAGAACAGCAGCTTTTGCCCGGCGTTGTACTTGCCCACCGCCGGTACGGTCTCCTCGTCGTTGACCAGCACCCGGTCGATGCGCCGCAGCCATTTCCAGTCGTTGTCGATGAAGAAGTTCGAGCGCCAGAAGCGAAACACCAGGCCCAGGAAGAACACGAACATCAGCACGCCCATGAAGGGGTGCAGGATTCGCGTCCACGGCCCGCCGCCGAACAGGTTTGTCAGCCAGAACATCGACGGATGAAACAGCGCGAGCCCCGACAGCCCGGCCATGAAGAACAGAATCGCCACCAGCCAGTGATTGGTGCGCTGGTTGGCGGTGTAGCGCAGGATCGTCTTGTTGCTCATGGCCGGCCCTCCCCGCGTGGGTCGAAGGTGTGCACCGCCGGATCGACGACGTGCACCGAGGTGTCGGGCGGATCGGGATGTTCATCTTCCTCGACCCGGTTCGGGCCGATCCGCACGTAATGGAAGAACCCGGCCAGCACCGCCGCGCCCATGGCCAGCAGACCCAACGGCTTGCTGATGCCTTTCCACAAACCCACCAGCGGACTGATCTCGGGGTTGTCCGGCAGGCCGGCGTAGATTTTCGGGGTGTCGGCGTGGTGCAGCACGTACATGACGTGGGTGCCGCCGACGCCTTGCGGGTCATACAGGCCGGCGTTGTCGAAGCCACGGCTTTTCAGGTCGACGATGCGCTCGGCGGCATGGGTCTTCATGTCGTCCTTGGTGCCGAACACGATGGCCCCGGTCGGGCAGGTTTTCACGCAGGCCGGCTCCAGCCCCACCGCCACACGGTCCGAACACAGCGTGCATTTGTAGGCCTTGTGATCCTTCTGCGAAATGCGCGGGATGTTGAACGGGCAACCGGTGATGCAATAACCGCAGCCGATGCAGTGGTCCTGATCGAAATCGACGATGCCGTTGGCGTGCTTGATGATCGCGCCGGGGCTGGGGCACGCTGCCAGGCAACCGGGTTCGGCGCAGTGCATGCAGCCGTCCTTGCGGATCAGCCACTCGAGGTTACCGGCGTCGGTTTCATGCTCGGTGAAGCGCATCAGCGTCCATGAATCGGCGCTCAAATCCTGCGGGTTGTCGTAGGTGCCGTGGTTGTGGCCGACCTCGTCGCGCAGCTCGTTCCATTCCGAGCACGCGACCTGACAGGCCTTGCAGCCGATGCATTTGGTGGTGTCGATCAGCTTGGCCACCTGTTCCTGGCCGCGTATCGAAGGCGCCGGCGTGGTGGTGGCCGAGCGGGCAATGATGTCTTGGCTGGCCATCTAAAGATTCTCCATCAGAGCTTCTCCACGTTGACCAGGAATGACTTGGATTCCGGGGTCTGTGTATTGCCATCGCCGAGAAACGGCACCAGGGTGTTGGTCAGGTAACCGTGGCGTGTCAGGCCGGTGAAGCCCCAGTGCAGCGGAATGCCGATCTGGTGCACCACCTGGTTGTTGACCTGCAACGGCCGGATCCTTTTGGTCACCACCGCCACCGCTTCAATGAACCCGCGCTTGCTGCTGACCCGCACCCGGTCGCCGGCAGCGATGCCCTTTTCCTTGGCCAGCACTTCGCCGATTTCCACGAACTGCTCGGGTTGGGCAATCGCGTTCAACTTGCAGTGCTTGCTCCAGAAGTGGAAGTGCTCGGTCAACCGGTAGCTGGTGGCGGCGTACGGGTAATCCTTGGCCACGCCGAGGCTGTCCCACACCGAATCGAAGATCCGTGCCGCCGGGTTGCTGGTGGCTTTCTTGTTGTCCGGGTGCAGCGGGTTGATGCCGATCGGCGTTTCGAACGGCTCGTAGTGCTCGGGGAATGGCCCTTCGTTCATCTTGTCGACGGCGAAGAACCGCGCCACGCCTTCGGGGTTCATGATGAACGGGTTCATCCCGGCTTCCGGCGGCACGTCGGCCTTGTAGTCCGGAACATCGGTGCCGCTCCAGGCTTTGCCGTTCCACCAGACCAGGCGTTTTTTCGGATCCCACGGTTTGCCGGCGACATCTGCCGAGGCCCGGTTGTACAGAATCCGCCGGTTGGCCGGCCAGGCCCACGCCCAGCCTTGATGCTGATGCATGCCGTAAGGGTCGTTGTTGTCGCGGCGGGCCATCTGGTTGCCGGCTTCGGTCCAGCTGCCGCAGAAAATCCAGCAGCCGGACGCGGTGCTGCCGTCATCCTTGAGCTGGGCGAACCCGGCCAGTTGCGAATTGCCCTTGATCGCCGCACCCGTGGCGTCGGTGAAATCGGTGGTGGCGTAGCCGTTGACCTCTTTGGCGATCTCTTCCGGCGAGGGTTCTTCGGCGATCTTGTACGGCCACGACAGTTTCAACAGCGGGTCGGCGAATTTGCCGCCCTCCGCCTGATATCGCTCACGCAGACGCAGGAACAGCGCACTCATGATTTGCACGTCGGTACGCGCCTCGCCGGGGCCGTCGGCACCTTTCCAGTGCCATTGCAGCCAGCGGCTGCTGTTGACCAGCGAGCCGTCCTCTTCGGCAAAGCACGTCGTTGGCAGGCGGATGACTTCGGTCTGGATATCGGCGCTCTTCACATCGTTGAACGGCCCGACGTGTTCCCAGAACTGCGAGGTTTCGGTGGCCAGCGGGTCCATCACCACCAGCCATTTCAGTTTGGCCAGCGCCGCCATCACTCGGTTCTTGTCCGGCAACGCGGCGATCGGGTTGAAGCCCTGGCACATGTAGCCGTTGACCTTGCCCTGCCCCATCAGGTCGAACACCTTGAGGATGTCGTAGTTGGGGATGTCGAGTTTCGGCAGGTAGTGGTAGGCCCACTGATTCTCGGCGGTGGCATTGGCGCCGTACCAGGCTTTCATCAGGCTGACGTGGAATTTGCTGTAGTTCTGCCAGTAGGACAATTGCCCCGGCCGCAGCGGGACTTGCGTGCGTTTATGGATGAAGGCCGCGTAATCCTGCTCGGCGTCGGTCGGCAACGTCAGGTAACCCGGCAGCGCGTTGGACAGCAGACCAAGGTCGGTCAGGCCCTGAATGTTCGAGTGCCCGCGCAAGGCGTTGACCCCGCCGCCGGGCATGCCGACGTTACCCAGCAACAGTTGCACCATCGCTGCGCTGCGGATGATCTGCGAGCCGATCGAGTGCTGGGTCCAGCCCAGTGCATAAAGAATCGTCATGGTCTTGCCCGGTGCCGAGCAAGTGGCGATTTCCTCCCAGATCTTTTTCATTGCATCGACCGGCATGCCGCAGATCTGGCTCGCCAGGTCGATGTTGTAGCGGCTGTAATGCTGCTTCATCAATTGGTAGACGCAGCGCGGGTCCTGCAGGGTCGGATCGACTCTGACGAAGCCGTCGTCACCCAGCTCGTAACCCCAGGTGGATTTGTCGGTGTAGCTGCGCTTAGCCGCGTCGTAACCGGTGAACAGCCCGTCCTCGAAGCCGAATCCGGCTCTGACAATGAACGATACGTCGGTGTAGTTGCGCACGTATTCGTGCTGGATCTTGTCCTCGGTCAGCAGGTAATTAATCAGCCCGCCCATGAACGCGATGTCGCTGCCGGTGCGAATCGGCGCGTAGTAATCGGCCACGGATGCGGTCCGGGTAAACCTCGGATCGACCACAATCAGCCGCGCGGCGTTATGCGCCTTGGCTTCGGTCACCCATTTGAAGCCACAAGGGTGGGCTTCTGCTGCGTTGCCGCCCATCACCAGGATCAGATTCGCATTGGCGATATCGGTCCAGGTGTTGGTCATGGCTCCACGGCCGTACGTCGGGGCAAGACTTGCCACCGTCGGGCCGTGTCAGACACGCGCCTGGTTATCAAACCCCAGCATGCCGAGACTGCGCACCACCTTGTGGGTGATGTAACCCGCTTCGTTGGACGCCGCCGACGCCGCGAGGAATCCGGTGGTCAGCCAGCGATTGACCGTTTGGCCCTGGGCGTTCTGCTCGACGAAATTGGCATCGCGGTCGGCCTTCATCAGGTCGGCGACGCGGTCGAGGGCTTCGTCCCAGGTGATCCGGGTCCATTCGCTGCTGCCGGGCTTGCGCACTTGCGGGTACTGCAAGCGGCCGGGGCTGTGAATGAAATCCAGCAGGCCGGCGCCTTTGGGGCACAGGGTGCCGCGGTTGACCGGGTGGTCGGCGTCGCCCTCGATATGGATGATGTTTTGCGCAACGTTCTTCGCGGCGTCGCCCTGGCTGTACATGATCAAACCGCAACCGACCGAGCAATACGGACAGGTGTTGCGGGTTTCATGGGTGTGGGCAAGCTTGAAGTGGCGCACCTGCTCGGCGAAGGCCTGCGTCGGGGCCATGCCCAACGCGCCCAGGCTAGAGCCTGCAAGGCCGATACCGGCGACCTTGAAGAACTGACGACGGCTGAGATCCATCGTGCACTCCTGATCAGGTGGAACCCGGTACTGGTGCCGGGCTTGTTCTGGACAATCACGGTTGCGGCACACGAGTACCGACTTTTTCACTGTAGACAAAGCCTCTGCGACCTGTGTGAAAACCGACCGTCGGCCGTTTGTCGGAGCATCACCTCCCTGTGGGAGCAAGCTTGCTCGCGAAAAGCGGTGTGTCATTCAACATTGATGCTGCCTGACCAGACGCATTCGCGAGCAAGCTCGCTCCCACAGGTTTTGTGTGCTCCTTCAAGGGCATGGGCTTATCATGGCGGGCACGACCCATCTCCGCCTTCAGAGACCGCGCATGACTTTCGATTTTGATCAGGTATTCGACCGCCACGACACCGGCAGCACCAAGTGGAGCCGCTATCCGGCCGACGTGTTGCCGATGTGGGTCGCTGACATGGATTTCGCCGCCCCGCCGGTGGTCATCGAGGCGCTGCAACAACGTCTGCTGCACCCGTTGGTGGGCTACAGCGTGGCCCAGGACAACCTGCGCGAGGCCATCGTCGCCGACCTCTGGAACAAGTTCGCCTGGCGGGTCAAACCGCAAGAGCTGATCTTCCTGCCGGGCGTGGAATCGGGTTTCAACATGGCGCTCAAGGCGCTGGTGCAACCGCAGCAGAACGTCGTGGTGCAAACCCCGAACTACCCGCCGTTGCGTCATGCACCGGGCCATTGGGGCCTGAACAAGGTCGAGCTGGAATTCAACGCCCAGGCCGACGGCAGCTACGCCACCCCGCTGGATGCACTGCGTGAATCCCTGAACGGTGGCGGCGCCCTGCTTCTGAGTAACCCGCACAACCCGATCGGCAAGGTCTTTGGCCGTGAAGAATTGCAAGCGGTAGCGGACATCTGCGTGGCGCAGGACGCCTGGATCATCTCCGACGAGATCCACGCCGAGCTGTGCTACGACGGCCGCGTGCACATTCCGACCGCATCCCTGAGCCCGGAAATATCCCGTCGCACCATCACCCTGATGTCGGCGAGCAAGGCCTACAACATCGCCGGCCTCAAGACGTCGTTCATGATCATCCAGGACGCGGCTCTGCGCGAACGCGTCAACCACGCCCGCTGCGGCATGGTCGACAGCGTCAACCCGCTGGGCATGGAAGCCACCCGCGTGGCCTACAGCGAAGCCGGTCCGTGGCTTGAGGCGCTGAAACAGTACCTGCAAGCCAACCGTGACTGGCTGGTGGACGCGGTGCGCAACCGCTTGCCCGGGGTGACCCTCAATGTGCCGCAAGGCACGTACCTGGCCTGGCTCGACTGCTCGGCGCTGGATCTGGACGACCCGCAGAAGTTCTTCCTGGACCACGCTCGTGTCGGCCTCAGCCCGGGTCTGGACTTTGGCGACCACAGCCAGCAATTCGTGCGCCTGAACTTCGGTTGCCCGCGTTCGATGCTGGAAGAAGGCATTGCCCGGATGGAGCGAGCCCTCAAGTCCCGGTAATCAAGTCAGGGTAAATCCAAGCGTCAATCCGATCGAACTCAGCGCAAGCGGGTCGGGTCAACCGGCCTACTTGCCATGAGACCCGGAGATTGACGATGACCGACTATCCAAAACCCCCGTTCCCGAAACAGGCGCAGCCGGTTCCCGGCTCCCAGCGCAAGATGGAGCCGTATCCTGATTGCGGCGAACAGAGCTACACCGGCTCCGGTCGGCTGGCCGGCAAGATTGCCTTGATCACCGGTGCCGACAGTGGCATCGGTCGGGCGGTGGCGATCGCCTTTGCCCGCGAAGGTGCCGATGTGGCGGTCGCCTATTTAAATGAACACGAAGACGCCAAGGAAACCGCGCGCTGGGTCGAACAGGCCGGTCGCCAGTGCCTGTTGCTGCCCGGTGACATTGCCCAGAAAGCCCAGTGCCAGGCGTTGGTGGACCAAACCGTTGAGCGCTTCGGCCGCATCGACGTGCTGGTCAACAACGCGGCTTTCCAGATGACCCACGAAACCTTCGAGGAGATTCCCGACGACGAATGGGTGATGACCTTCGACGTCAACATCACTGCGATTTTCCGTCTGTGCCAGGCTGCGATCAAACACATGGGCCCCGGTGCCTCGATCATCAACACCAGTTCGATCAACTCGGACATGCCCAAGCCCACCCTGCTCGCCTACGCCACCACCAAAGGCGCCATCGCCAATTTCACCGGTGGACTGGCGCAGATGCTCGGTCCGCGGGAAATCCGCGTGAATTGCGTGGCGCCGGGACCGATCTGGACGCCGTTGATTGTCTCGACCATGCCCGATGAGGAAGTGCAGCACTTTGGCGAGCAAACACCACTCGGGCGTCCCGGCCAGCCAGTGGAGGTTGCGCCGATCTACGTGCTGCTGGCATCGGATGAAGCCAGCTACATCACCGGCCAGCGCTATGGCGTGACCGGCGGCAAACCGATGCTCTGAACCGCCTGCCAGAAAAAGTGAACCGCTGGACACGGCGACCTCTCCATACCTTCATGGCCCACTCGGGTTGCAAGAGATCAGGAGGTCGTCATGTCTGCGCCTATTATCAAGCTCTTCACCCAGCCGAACTTTGCCTGGACCGACATCCGCCGCGAAGAAGAGGCACATCCGCGTCATTACCTTGCTCACCTGCTGTTGCTGGCCCTCGTCCCGGCGGTGTGCCTGTTCATTGGCACCACGTATGTCGGCTGGAGCCTGGCAGTGGGTGAAACCGTGAGGCTCAGCAGTGCCAGCGCCTTGCAGCTGAGTGTCCTGCTCTATATCACCATCGTGGTCGGCGTGGCGATCATTGGCGGTTTCATCCGCTGGATGTCGCGTACCTTCGATGCGCGGCCGACACTCAACCAGTGCATCGGTTTCGCGGCGTACACCGTCACCCCGTTTTTCATCGCCGGTCTCGCCGGCCTGTATCCCAGCCGTTGGCTGGCGGTGCTGGTGCTCGGCGCTGCATCGATCTATTCGACATTCCTGTTGTTCGTCGGCCTGCCGACCTTCATGCACGAGCGCAAGGAACAGGGCCTGTTGTACTCGGCCAGTGTCTGGGGTGTAGCGCTGCTGGTGCTGGTGACGTTGTTGGTGTCGATGATCCTGCTGTGGTTCAACGTGCTGACGCCGGAATACCTGCGCACGACTGCAGGTTAGGCCGATCATGTCGGGGCGGCATCGAACTGACCTTACGGGCCGCGCGTCATGAGCTTCATCATCTGGGTGGCGGTGCTCGGTGCCGTGCTGCTGACCCTGGCGCTGACATCGTCGTACCTGCGCTGGATGCCGGTCACGACCTCGGCTGTTTGCCTGCTGCTGGGGGTCGGCATCGGGCCGGCAGGGCTTGATCTGCTGAAACTGCCGCTGGATGAAGCCTCTTTGTGGATGGAACACCTGACTGAAGTCGCGGTGCTGTTTTCCCTGTTCGTCTGTGGTTTGAAGTTGCGGTTGCCGTTGCGCGACAAACGCTGGCGGATTGCATTCGGTCTGGCGGGCCCGGTGATGGTGCTGACGATCATTGGCGTCTGCCTGTTGCTGCATTTTGGCCTGGATCTGAATTGGGGCCCTTCGCTGTTGATCGGCGCGATTCTCGCTCCGACCGACCCGGTGCTCGCGGCGCTGGTGCAGGTCAACGATGCGCGGGACGTCGACAGCGTGCGCTTCGGCCTGTCCGGCGAGGCCGGGCTCAACGACGGCGTTGCATTCCCCTTCGTGATCCTCGGGCTGTTGCTGCTGAACGGTGAAGGGTTTGCCGCCGAGTGGCCCGACTGGGTACTGCGCAGCCTTGTGTGGGCGGTTCCGGCCGGGTTGCTTTGCGGCTACTGGATGGGCCGTGGCATCGGTCGACTCACCTTGTCGCTGCGCATTCGCAACGATGACAGCACCCTCAGCCCCAATGACTATCTGGCCCTGGCGTTGATTGCGCTGGCGTATGTCGTAGCTGAATCCATTGGTGGCTACGGCTTTCTGTCGGTATTCGCCGCCGGCCTTGGCTTGCGTCAGGAGGAAGTCAAATCCACCGGCGCCCACCAACCGCCCGCCGAACACATGGTGCAACCGGTGGTCGGTCATCAGAACGTCGAGCCGCAGCAGGCGGTGCACGGCGATACCGAGCGGCTGGAAGACAGTCAGGTGGCAGCCGGCATCATGATGGGCGACATGCTCGCGTTCGGCGGTCTGGTGGAACGGGCGATGGAAGTGTTTCTGGTTACCCTGCTGGGCGTGGTGCTAGTCAGTCACTGGGATTGGCGGGCGCTGTTGGTCGGCGGCGTGCTGTTCTGTGTCATCCGCCCGGTCTGCGTGGGGTTGATGCCGTGGGGATCGTTGCTCGCGGGGCGCCAACGGTTATTGATCGGCTGGTTCGGTATTCGCGGTATCGGCAGTCTGTTCTACCTCTTCTATGCACTGAACCATGGACTAGGCGACAGCGTGGGCGCGCTGTGTACCGACCTGACCCTGTCGGTGGTGGCGCTGAGCATTCTGCTGCACGGCGTCAGCACCCAGCCGATCCTCGCCAGCTATGAGCGGCGCAAGAACCGAAACGGGCGAAAAAAGCCCGGCCATGATGACCGGGCTCGATAGCGGGGTGTCATTCATCCTCCCGGATTGGTCACCTGAATGTAGAAGGCATAACTGCCGAGCAACATCCAGAACGTGGCAAAGATCCACGGCGTACGAATGGAAAACAGCAATGACTTGCGATACCCCTTGTGGCTCGACTCCATTTCGCTGAATAACGGCGATTCGTCATAAGCCAGGCCCATCAGCGGTTCGCTGCGCAGCAATTCACTTTGCTTGTAGTGCCAATGATCGATGATGTCGTAGGCAGCACGAATTCCCGGCCAGGCATTGAGCGAACTGAGCAGGCCGAGCAAGGCCAGGAACGGTGGCACCACCAGGGTGAACAACTTGCCCCACTCGGGGTTGAGGTTGGCCATGCAGGACGCGAAGGCAATCACCAGAAACGATTGCGCCGCCAGATAGGCGTCGGTTCGGTTGGCCAGAATGCTGGTTTCGTACTGGATTTCCCGGCGGTAGAAATCCAGCCGTTCCTTGGGTGAACCGAACATCTTCGCGTTGTGTTCAGTCAGGGTTTCTTCGGCGGTCGGTTGGGTCAGTATGCGTGGCACGGTACGAACGCTCCGAAAGGCAAAGCGTTTGGAGCCGCCCCGTCGCGGACAAGTTCAGCCGGATTCAGCCCCGGTTCGTTTCATCGTCTGGGCAATAATCGTTACAAGATTCATCTGATTGAACGGTTTCGACAGCCGTGGCAACCCCGCTGCGAAGCCTTCGAGGCGTTCGGCAAAGCCGGTGGCGAGAATGATCGGCAGATCCGGCTTGAGCAAACGCACGGCATGAGCCAGTTGCGCGCCGCTCATATGCGGCATGGCCATGTCGGTGATCATCAGGTCGATGACCTCTCCCTGGTCAAACAGCTCAAGCGCGTGGGTACCAGAGGAGGCGCTGATCACCCGATGGCCAAGGTCTTCCAGCAGCAGGACGGTGCTGGTACGCACCAGACTGTCATCATCCACCACCAGCACGCTGAGGCGCGGCACTGTAACGGTGGACACCATCGTGCCAGACGATTGGGTCGCGACTCCGTCGAGGGCGACCGGTAACCAGAGCTCAGCAGTGGTGCCCTGCCCCTTGATACTTTTCAGAAAGAACCGGCCGCCCAGTTGTTCGATGAAGCCATGGACCATCGACAATCCCAGGCCGGTGCCCTTGCCCAAACCCTTGGTGGTGAAAAACGGATCGGTTGCCGACGCCAGCGTATCAGCGTCCATGCCTTCCCCGGTATCGGTCACCCGCAGACAGACATAGCGCCCGGCCGCGAGCGTCGAATCGTTTTGTTCGATGACCACTTCAGGTTCCGCGCTGATGGTGACGCTGCCGCCCTCGGGCATGGCGTCGCGGGCGTTGGTGGCGAGGTTGAGCACCGCCAGTTCGAGCTGATTGCTGTCGGCCAGCACCGCTTGCAGGTCTTCGGGAAACTGCGTTTCGATGCGGATCCCCGGCCCCAGCGAACTGCGCAGCAGCCCGGTAATGCCCTGCACCAGCTTCGCAATGTCGACAGGTTCGGTCTTGAGCTCCTGACGCCGGGCGAAGGCCAGCATGCGTTGGGTCAGCGATACGCCGCGCAATGCTCCCTGAGTGGCGTTCTCCAGCAGGCGGCTGACCTTCGGGTCGTCGCCTACACGTTTGCGCACGATCTCCAGATTACCGAGGATCACCGTCAGCAGATTGTTGAAGTCGTGGGCAATGCCGCCGCTGAGTTGACCGATGGCCTGCACTTTCTGCGCCTGAAACAGCGCTTCACGGGTTTTCTCCAGTGCGTGCTGAGCCTCTGTGGCTTCGGTCACATCTCGGGTGATCTTGGCGAAACCAAGCAGCGTTCCGGTTTCACCGCGAATCGCATCGACCACCACATGCGCCAGGAATCGCGTACCGTCCTTGCGCAGACGCCAGCTCTTGTTCTCGAAACGGCCCTCGCGCGCGGCGGTTTCCAGAGCGCGCTGGGGTTCGCCGATCTCACGATCTTCAGGGGTGTAGAACATCGAAAAGTGCTGGCCGATGACCTCTTCCGGCCTGTAGCCCTTGATCCGCTGCGCACCAGGGTTCCAGTTGGACACGCGGCCGTCCGGGCTGAGCATGTAGATCGCGTAGTCGCTAACGCCCTGCACCAGCAGGCGAAACTGCTGTTCGCTCTGCTTGAGGGTTTCTTCGGCCATCTTGCGGTCGGTCAGGTCGCGGGTGATCTTGGCAAACCCGAGCAGTTGCCCGCTCGGGCTGAAAATCGGATCGATCACCACGTGGCACCAGAAGTGCGTGCCGTCCTTGCGTACCCGCCAGCCCTCACCCTCGAACCGGCCTTCGCGGATCGCCGTGTCCAGCGCCCGCTGCGGCATACCGTTGGCGCGATCTTCGTCGGTGTAGAACCTTGAAAAGTGCTCGCCAAGGATCTCGGCTTCTTCGTACCCCTTGAAGCGTTTGGCGCCGGAATTCCAGCTGGTGATGATGCCTTCGGGGTCGATCATGTAGATCGCATAATCGACCACCGCATCGATCAGCAAACGAAAACGCATGTCTTCGATTGCAGCGGACTTCTTGTTCTCGCTCATCAGGCTTGGCTCAAAGCAAATTCTCAATGACAGGAGTATGCGTCAAACCGGGGGAATGGACAGCGTCTTCTGTGTGAGCGAGGTGCCACCAGCGCGGCAGCAACTGCCGGATACGACTTTCGGCAAAGCGATCATCGATCAGCATCACCACGCCGCGATCCTGCTGGGTACGGATCACCCGCCCGGCAGCCTGCACCACTTTCTGCACGCCTGGGAAAAGATAGGTGTAGTCGTAACCGGCACCGAAGATCGCCGCCATACGGCGCTTCATCTGTTCATTGACCGGGTTGAGCTGGGCCAGCCCGAGGGTGGCGATGAACGCGCCGATCAGCCGCGCGCCGGGCAGATCGATGCCTTCACCGAAGGCGCCGCCGAGCACAGCGAAGCCCACGCCTTGGCTGTCGGCGGTGAATTGGTCGAGAAAATCCTGCCGCGCGCCTTCGGTCATGCCCCGGGACTGCTGCCAACGGGTGATATGCGGGTGCCGCTCGGCCAGTAACTGCGCAACCTGTTGCAGGTAATCGAAGCTGCTGAAGAACGCCAGGTAGTTGCCCGGGCGTTCGTTGAACTGGCGGGCGATCAGCTCGACAATCGGTTCCAGCGACGCTTGCCGGTGCGTGAAACGCGTGGAAATCCGGCTGACGATCTGCACCTGCAATTGTTCGGCACTGAACGGCGACTCGACATCGATCCAGACCGTGTCGGCCGGGGTGCCCAGCAAGTCGGCGTAATAGTGGCGCGGGCTGAGGGTGGCGGAAAACAGCACGCTGCTGCGCGCCGCCGTCAGGCGCGGGCCGATGAACGCCGCCGGCACCACGTTGCGCAGGCACAGTTGCGATAACGGGCGTTTGCGTTCGAGATCGCGTTTGCTGATGTCGAACAGGTAATGCGCGTCGAACAGTTCCGCCACCCGACCGAACTGCAGCATCTCGAAGTAGAAGTTCTGCAATCCGCTGTCGAGCCCTGGCGGGTGATCGTTGAGGTAGTCGCCGATGCTCGCCGTGCAGGATGAGAGCGCCTGCAACAGTTTTTCCGGCGCCTTGTCGTAGGCCTGATACGGCGCCAACTGGTCATTGTGCAGGGCGTTCCATTCACGATTGACCCGTTGCAACGACTTCTTCAAGACCTCGGGCGCGGTTTTGCGCACGCTGCCCAATGTCGCCTGATCGAGGGTGGCGCTGTACATCTGCCGCCCGCGCTCGACCAGGTTGTGCGACTCGTCCACCAGCACCGCAACGTTCCATTGATTGAACTGGGCGAGACCGAACAGCAGTGCACTGAAATCGAAGTAATAGTTGTAGTCCGCCACCACCACGTCGGCCCAGCGGGCCATTTCCTGGCTCAGGTAGTACGGACATACCCCGTGCTGCGCCGCGACGTCTCGCAGCGCGGTCTGATCCAGCAGGCGCAATTGGCTGGCAGCCTCACGGGCGGCGGGCAAACGGTCGTAAAAGCCTTGGGTCAACGGGCAGGACTCGCCATGACAGGCCTTGTCCGGGTGTTCGCAGGCCTTGTCCCGGGCGACCATTTCCAGCACCCGCAGGGGCAAGGTTTCGCTGTGATCGAACAGCACTTGCGCTGCATCCAGCGCCAGTTTGCGTCCGGGCGTCTTGGCGGTGAGGAAGTACACCTTGTCCAGTTGCTGCGGCGCCAACGCCTTGAGCATCGGAAACAGGGTGCCGAGGGTCTTGCCGATCCCGGTCGGGGCCTGGGCCATCAGGCAGCGGCCGGTGCTGACGGCCTTGAACACCGATTCGGCGAGGTGACGCTGGCCGGGGCGAAAGGCAGCATGAGGAAAACCCAGCTGCTGCGCCGCCCGGTTGCGCGCTTCGCGGTGAGCCATTTCCTGTTCGGCCCACGCCAGGAACAAACCGCACTGTTGTTCGAAGAACTGCCGCAGCGTATCGGCGCTGAACGACTCGACCAGACAGGTTTCCTTTTCCGTGACGATGTCGAAATACACCAGCGCCAGATTGATCTGCTCAAGCTGTAATCGACAGCACATCAACCAGCCGTAGATTTTTGCCTGGGCCCAATGCAACGAACGGTGATTGGTCGGTTGCTTGCTCAGGTCGCCGCGGTAGGTTTTGATTTCTTCCAGGCAGTTCTGCGTCGGGTCGTAGCCGTCCGCCCTGCCCTTGACCTTCAATGGCCCGAATGCGCCCTCCAGCGCCACTTCGCTCTGGTAGGCGTCGTTGCGCCGGGACGCCACCGTGCGATGCCCGGCGATGCCCTCCAGCGCGGTCGGCGACGGCGTGAAGCGCAAGTCGAGGTCACCGGTTTTTGCGGTGAATTCGCACAGTGCCCGCACCGCGATGCTGTAGCTCAAGCGCCCTGCTCCGCCCATTGCACGTAACACACGGCGACCGGCATCCGATGCGTGTTGCAGAACTCCAGCCAGCGCAGCTGGTTGTCCTGCAGGCGATCGCCGGGGCCTTTGACTTCGATCATCCGGTAGGTCCTGTGCTGCGGCCAGAACTGGATCAGGTCGGGCATGCCGGCACGATTGGCCTTGATGTCCAGCAGCAGACGGCTGAACCAGTGCTTGAGGTGTTCAGCCGGCAGACAGGCCAGCGCCTGTTCCAGCAGTTCTTCATTGAGCGCGCCCCAGAACACGAACGGCGACTGCACACCCCATTTGGCGCTGAACCGCGCGCGGATGGTGTCGGCATAGCGGCCATCGTCGAGTTCGGCGAGACAGGCCTGGAACAGCTCCGCACGTCGGGGCTGGAAGTCCTCGTTGAGCAGATCCACGGGGCCGCGCTGGAACGGGTGAAAGAACGCGCCGGGCAGCGGCGCGAAGATCGCCGGCCAGCACAGCAGGCCGAACAATGAATTGATCAGGCTGTTTTCCACGTAATGCACCGGGCCCGTCTCTTCGTGCAGATGCGCCTGAACGTGATACTCCACCGACAACGCCGGATCGAGACGCGGCAGGTGCAGGTCCAGCCGCTCCACCAGGCCGGGCGCCGTGCGCTTGATCGGTGGGCCGCCGAGCTTGCGCCGCAAACGCGGTAACACCCGTTGCAGGCCCTGTTGTTCGGTGGCGGTTTCCGGCGCCTGCTCGGCAATGACCGCCAGTTCCAGAGCCAGCGCATATTCGGCGCTGCGCTCCAGCACACGGATCATCCGCAATCGGGCGCCGGGATAGGCGCAATCGCGATAGATCTTCAGGGCCAGGGAGAATTCGCCGATGCGCTCGCAGTATTGGCCGATCTGGAACAACAGCTTGCCGCGCCGGCGTTGCAGCCACGGGTTGTCGAAATGCAACGCGGCGACCTGTTCGACGACCGGTTCCAGTGGTTCGCCCGCTTCGAAATACAGCTGGCAATTGTGCAGAAACAGGCACGCATCGACGTCGGCACGGCTGCGCAAGCCAAGGGAATCGGCACTGAATTCGACTTTTTCGTAGGTGAAAATGCCAAGGTCGGCGAGCACGAACTCTGACCAGTCCTGATAGAGGTTGCCGAAAAACATCAGGCGAAAACGGTCGCACAGGTCCATCAATGTCAGGCTGAACAGCCGGTCGGCCAGCGTCGGGCACCATTGCTGGAAACTGCGTGGCTCGGGGAATTGTTCGTGCAGCAGCGGCAGCCAGTCGACTTTCTTGCTTTTAGGCTGGTCGATGGCCGGGGCGAAGGCTTGCAGGATCTCGGCCTTGAGCAACACCTCGAACAGCTCCACCATCGTCAACGGTGCCTGTTCATCGAGCCAGCCATGCTCCAGCAGTGGTTGCGCCGCTTCGGCGATGTCGCCGATTTCCGTGTAATTCAGCTTGCTGGCCCGGAAATGTACACCCTTGCGCATCACCATACGCACCAGCAAACCCTGGGACGGACGCGGCAGCGCCTTGAAGTCGCGAATGAAGGCATGTTCCGTTTCGCTCATGACATCGGCATAGCGAAGCTCAAGCCAATCAAGCACCTGGCGGAAGTTGTTGAGGTAATAGAACGGGTCGTCGAGGGGATTGGCAGTCACGGTAGATTCGGGGCCATGGCAAGCGAGTACTGGTTATGCGTACAGATACCAGCCTGTCCCGGCGGGCGCAAACGGAAAAGGATCAATGGCATCGGCAAAGCAGTTTTTTTCACTTGGCCATCGAACTTTTCCGGGTGTCACGGCACCAACCGCGTTAGAGGACCGACAATGGTCGAAATGAATGAGGAAGCCGTCCTATGAAAATCAAAACCTTGGGTATCCCGCTGGCAGTCGCTGCGCTGTTGACGCTGGCCGGTTGCTCGACGCCAACGGTGGTCACCCTGCAGAACGGCACCCAGTACCTGACCGAAGACATGCCCGATACCAAAACCGAGGATGGCTTCTACGAGTTCAAGGATATTTCCGGCGCCAAAGTCCGCGTACGTGCCGACGAAGTGGCCACGGTGCGCAAAGAAGACTGACGGATAAAACATCAAAAAAGGCTGCGAACCCTATGGGATCGCAGCCTTTTTTGTATTCATCAGCGTGGTAACGCCATGCCCGGGAGAGAGCCGTCGCAACTGAAGGGACGCTCGCCACGGCGAACCAGTTCTTCCTGCAAACGCTGGCAGCGCTGACGCTCCTGTTGCGCCATGCGGTCGATGCTCAGATTTCCGGTCATTTCCGGCTCATGGTCTTCGCCGATGCGAATCGTCACGAACGGTTGTTCAGGCTGGATATGAAAGCGGCTTTTTTCTTCGACGGGTTTGGCGTCTTCGCTTTTGGCCGGCTCTGGCAGTTGATCGGGTGTCACGCCATAGCGGCTCAGAATCGAGCTGTGAGGCAGATCGGCCCAGGCATTGGCCGACAGCAGCACAAGCCCCGCAACACCGATATACCCCTTGAAACCTTTCACGTGTGAATCTCCTGTACTCGTTGGCGACCCTTACATGACGAACGTTGTCGTCATGGCTTTAGACCGCATTTCCTGTTGGTGCAGGGATTGGAGTCAGGGAATGGCTGGTGAGTCACTTTTGCTATGGGGAGGGAATACGCTCCCTCCCCAACCTTGCCGTCAGGCGATCACGATCCCGTCGGCACTCAGGCTGTTCAACGCAACCCCGACCAGCGTCACCGAGTCAGCGCCGAATTTCAGCACCGTGTCCTGCCCCACCGCCGTGGCATGGGCGCGGAAGTCGTCGTTGGGCGATACGCCCTGCACGCCGAGGAATACCAGTTTGTCGTTGGCGGTGTAACCGACCACGCGATCCTGACCGAACGCGCCGCTGAACAGGAAGGTATCCGCCCCGCCGCCCGACTCCAGCAGATCATTGCCGGCGCCGCCGACGAACACGTCGTTGCCCGCTCCGCCGATCAGGTGGTCGTTGCCGTCCAGGCCGAACAGCCAGTCTCCGCTGGCCTTGGCCTTGAGGGTGTCGGCACCGCCGGTGCCCTTCACGCTCGATTCGTACTGGGTGACGTTGTTGCCGACCTTAAGACCGGCCGCCGTGACGCTGTGGGTCACGTCGTCCTTGAACAGGCCCCAGAGGAAGCCCGGCTCCTTGGTGACGATGCTGCCGATGTCGCGGGTGATGCTGATCCCGCCGTTGGCATCGCGGATGTACAGGTTGCCGGCGCCGTCGTTGGCGAAGTCGAAGCTATTGACTGACTTCTGCAACTCCAGGGTGTTGTTGCCCGAGCCGCCGAGCAGGATGTTGTAACCCCCACCATCGCGGAACGTATCGTTGCCGGCGCGGCCCTCCAGGTAATCGTTGCCGTTGCCGCCCTGGATCAGGTCATTGCCGTCGCTGCCGATGATGAAGGTGCTGCCCTTGTGGGTTTCGGCGTTGCGGTTCAGGTCTTGCACCCAGGTGTTGGCCCGCGCCGGATCCGACAGGTTGGCGACGATGATCGTCGAGTCCTTGCTGGTCAGGTCGTAAAACTTCGACTCGATCACCCGGTTCATGCCGTCGCCATAGGCGGTCGGCAGGTGCGAGATCCAGGTCGGAATGTTGACGATCGAGAACGGCAGCACGTTCCACGCCGCCGAGGCGTAGTGGTCGTTGAAGCTGACGATGTTGTCGGTCGCCAACTCTTTGGGCGCGTCGTGCACGCCGAGGGATGCACCGGTGAAGGTCGAGCCGTCGAGGGCGCGGAACACCGGATCGTTTTCATAGCCGACGTTGAGCACCTTGTCGGTGCTGCTCTGGGTCGGCGAGGCGTAGGCGATGTAGTTGGAGTCCTGAAAGAACCCGCCCCATTTGCTGGTGCTCAAGTCGGCCATGCTGTTGACCGCCAGCCCGCCCAGGCTGTGGCCGCTGATCAGCACGTCCTTGCCGGTCACGCCGTTGGCTTTGGCGAACGCCACCACATCGTTCATCAGATTGCCGAAGGCTTCGCCGACGTAGTTCCTGGCGTAATCCTTGGGGCCGAACGCGGCGAGCAGGTCGCTGATCACGTCGCCGATGGAGTCACCGATCAGGATTTCCCGGGGGCCGCTGGTGCCGCGAAAAGCGATGCCGATTTCCGTCAGATGGCCCTGAGCGTCGTATTTGCCGAGGATTTCCACCTGGGCGCTGGTGTAGCCGGCCTTTTCACCGAAAAAGGTGCCGCGCGCGTCGGTCTTGCCCTCGTAACCCAGTTGCGCGGCGGTGATCGGGGTCCAGCCGGCTTTTTTCACCGCATCGAGCGCGGCTTTTTCCGAATCGCGGTTCCACGGAATGCCGGGAATCACTCCCTGGGAGTCCGTGCCGCCGATCAGCGCGGTCACCAGCGTGGCCGGCAAGCCGAGGCCGAAGCCGTTGTGCTGATAACCGACGGCAAAGCCGTTATCGAGGTTGTGGTAGGAATACAGCGTAATGGCCATGGCGTCGCTGAACAGCGCCTTGGATTCCGCCGTACCGAAATTCTTGTAGTCATACACACCCATTGCTGTTGCCTCTCTCTTTGTTGGAATTGTTCAGAGATAGCTCACAACCAGAACGCCCCTCCCGAGGCGCCCCGGAGCATTTCAGTACAACTTTCGTTTGTCAGGCGAAGACGAAACTCGAATCCGACAGGTTAGCCACACCAACCCCGACCAGCGTCACGGCAAAGTCGCCAATCTTCAGCACGGTATCGCTTCCGGACTGCGACGCGTGTTGTTTGTAGTCGTAGCCCTGCCCTGCACCCTCGACGCCCATGAACACCAGTTTGTCGCTGCCCTGGTAGCCATTGATCGCGTCAAAACCGAAGGCGCCGCTGAACAGGAAGGTGTTGTTGCCACCCACCGCGCTCATCACGTCATTGCCGGCGCCACCGACGAAGGTCACGTGGGCCTTGTCGCTTTGCAGGTGGTCGTTGCCGCCCAGGCCGAACAGCCAGTCGCCGTCGGCGGTGGCTTTGAGGGTGTCGCCCATGGCGCCGCCGCTGAGCGAATGGTTGTACTGGGTCAGTTCGGCACCGTTGGCCAGGCCTTTGGCGGTGACGGTCCAGGTAATTTCCTTGCTGCCCCACCACGAACCCGACTCCTTGCTCACCAGCGCGCCGATGTCGCGGGTCATGCTGATGCCGCCGTAGGCGTCACGCACGTACAGCGTGCCGTCGCCGTCGTTGGCGAAGCTGAAGTTCTGCAGCGGCTTTTGCAGTTCGAAGGTGTTGTGGCCCTGGCCACCGAGCAGGATGTTGAAACCGCCGTCGTCACGGAAACGGTCATCGCCGCCCAGACCTTCGAGGAAGTCGTTGCCCGCCCCGCCCTTGAGCCAGTCACCGCTGTCGGTGCCGATGATGAACGTGCTGCCGGTGTGCGGCTCACCGCTGCGGCCCAGATCCTCGACCCAGGTCTTGCCCCGCGACGCTTCTTCAAGGTTGGAGACGATGATCGTCGAGTCCTTATGCGTCAGGCCGTAGAACTTCGACGCGATCACCCGATTCAGACCGTCTGCATACCCCAGCGAGCTGTGGGCCGACCAGTTCAGCGGATTGGCGATGCTGAACGGCACCAGGTTCTGCGCGGTGGACGCGTAGTTGTCGTTGAAGTTGACGATGTTGTCGGTGGTCGAATCGTGCGGCTTGTCGTGCTTGCCCATCGACGCGGTACTGAACGTGGTGCCGTCGAGCACACGGAACACCGGGTCGTTCTCGTAACCGATGTTCAGCACGTTGGTGCCGGTGCTGCTCTGGGTCGGCGAGGCGAACGAAATGTAGTTGGCGTCCTTGAAGAACCCGCCCCAGTTGCTCGCGCTCAACTCTGCCACACTGTTGACCCCGAGACCGCCGAGGCTGTGGCCGCTGATCAATACGTCCTTGGACGCGATGCCATGGGCGACGGCGAACGCGGCCACCGATTTGAGCAGGTTGTCGAACGCGTTTTTCGCGTACTGGGTGGCGTAATCCGACGGGCCGATGGCGGCCAGCAGGTTGTTTTTCATGTCGCCGAAAGTGTCGCTGTAACCCAGCCCGCCGGTGCCCCGGAAGGCCACGCCGATGCCGATCAGCTTGCCCGCGGCGTCGTATTTGCCGAGCACTTCGGCTTCGGCGCTGGTGAAGCCGTCCTTCTCGCCGAAAAACGTGCCCTGCGCCCCGACCTTGCCCTGATAGCCCAGCGCCGTGGCGCCGATCGGCTTCCAGCCAGTGCCGGGCAAGGCCTGCCCGGTCGGCGTGTAGGCATACAGCGTCAGGGCGATGGCGTCGCTGTACAGCGCTTTGCCGTCGGCATTTTTGTAATCGAACAATCCCATGTTGTGCTCTCTCTTCCTTTCAAAAACGGCAGTTCTCGAAAGAACTGCCGCTACCCCTTAGAACTGCCAGTCCAGCGTCAGGCCCACACCGTGGTCCTTTTCGTTGGAGCCGATCAGCCCGTTGTAGTCCAGGTTGACCCGGACATCGCGATTGAGCGCCAGCCCGGCGCGTACGCCGACCACCGCGGCATCTCGATCCATCGACACACTTTGCACGGTGAATGCACTGTTGCCATTGGCGAACGCCAGGTGACTGTCAGCATCCACGCGGCTCAAGTTGTGCTGCCAGCCCAGGCTTGCGCCCAGCTCCAGCTGGTGTTTCTCCGACAGGGCAAACGTGCGTTTGGCCCGTACACCGAGGGTCGACAACACCACGTCGCGGTTGTCTTCACCGCCCTTCAGTGCGGCGGCATCACCCTTCTCGGTGAAGCTGTCGCTGTTGAGGTGCACGTAGGCCAGATTGGCGTACGGCTCCAGGTTCATCGGTTGCAGGCCCAGGTCGTAAGCCGCTTCGGTGAACAATTGCGCGGTGGTCGCATCGCGCTTGGTTTTCTGTTTGCCGCTGACGCCACCGAACTGCAGGTCACGTTTGACGTCGATGCGATGCCAGCTGTAAGCCGCACCGGCGGTCAGACGCAGCGCATCGATCTGATGCCCCAGGTATGCGCCCAGGTGATAGCTGTCGACCGAGGCGGACGAATGTGTCCCGTCGCCCATGCTCAACGAGCTGTCGCTATAACCGGTAACGAAACCCAGGCGGGTATCTTCAGCGATCAGGCCGTCGACACCGGCCAGCAAGCCGCCGATGGAGCTGGTGGAGTCGGCGTATTTCGACCCACCATCGCTTTTGCCCCAGGCGCCCAGCACTTTGAGCCAGGCGTTGCTGCGGTCATCGGTCGGCGCGCCGGCGTCGAACAGATCACGCTCACGCAGACGTTCGCCCACCGCATCGCGCAAGTAGCGGCTGTCGTTGATCAGCAGCGTGCCGATCGCCGGATGAATCTCGCCGGACAGTTGCTGGAAGGCATCCTGCGCAGCGGCCGCCGACGGCGACAGCAACAGGGTTTCGAACAACGCATTGCCGGCGCCGAGGCGTTCGGCGGCAGCACCGACCGCGCGCTGGTTCGGGGTCAGGCCGACGCTGGCGAACGAGGCGCCATTACGGCCGACGTCCAGTTGCACACCGTTTGCCGAGTAAGCCAGGGTGCCGCCGAGGAACGCGTAGTCGGGCAACACTTGTCCGAACTGCCCTTCAATACCGCCCGCTGCCTGCAAGATGTTGAACTGGGTGCCGAGCAGGCTTTTCACTTCGCCCGTGGTCAGCAGCGTCGGGCTGTTTTCCAGCGACATAGTCACGGTTGCGCCTTCGATCACCGCTTTGCCGCCGGCGACGATCCGGTCGCTGCTGGTCGGGGACACTTCCACCGCATAGGTCGAACCCGGTGCGAAGGTCACGTCACCGGCCACGTTCAGGGTGCCGATGGAGTTGCCCGGCGCCACGGTACCGCCGCTGTTGGCGGTCAGCGCAGCGATCCGGCCGTTACCGCCGAGGATGCCGCCGTCATTGACCGTCACCGCCGATTGCAGCGAGCCATTGATTGCCAATCGCCCCTGATTGACCAGGGTCGGGCCGCTGTAGGTGTTGTTGCCGGTCAGCACCAGGGTGCCGATGCCCTGCTTGGTCAAACCGCCATGGCCGGAAATGTCGTTGCGCCAAGTGTCGAGCCCGCAGGTGATGTCGTTGCACACGCGCTCGGTGGGCTTGCCCGCATCGATGATCGCGCCGATGCCCGGCAGATCGGCCACGAACTGACCGGAACCGTAGGCGCCCTGGATGCGGAATTCTTCGGGAATGTCCTGCTCGGTGACGAACATCGCCGGGCCGTCGATGCCCTTGCGCAGGTTGATCATGCCCCAGCCGTACAGGGCGTCGATGCCCGGTGCGCCGAGGTCGGTAGCCGTGGTGCGCAACACGCTGGCGACCTGATCGCCGGACATGTACGGGAAGCGCTCCATCAGCACTGCGATGGAACCGGCCACGTGGGGCGCGGCCATCGAGGTGCCGTTGTAGTTCTTGTAACCCGTGGTCAGGTTGTCGGCGTTGGTGCCTTCGATGATCGAGCTGAAGATTTTCGTACCCGGTGCCGACACGCAGAAACTCGCGGTGTAGCCGCAGCGCGAAGAGAACGTACTCATGATGTACGGGTTGGCACTGGCCAGATCCGGGTTCTTCTGCAAGGCGGCGACGGTGATCCAGTTCGGCGCGATGTCCGGCACGAAGTAACCGAGGCCGGCGATGGCGTCCGGGTTGTTCAGGTTGTAGTCGTTGCCTGCCGCGAAGATCGTCACGATTCCGCTGCGTGCGGCGGCAATTGCGCCGTCGTAGGCGCCGCCGGGTTTGGTGCCCAGCAGTGTGCGAATTTCGTTGAACTGCAGTTGCGCGTCGTTGACGGTGAAGTGCGGGAACGCCGGGTCACGGCCGCCGAGGTCGAAGCGGTCGGTGATGCCGATGCCCCAGCTGTTGTTGATGATCCGCGCGCCGCTGGCGATCAGCGCATCCCAGCCGGCCTTGTACACCGCGCCGTCGTTGCCGCGCACGATGCCGTCTTCCGGGCCCGGGTCGCCGTTGTCGGCGCTGATGATCTGTGCGCCGAACGCCACGCCGTGCATCGGCCCGCCGTCACGGCTGCCGGCGGCGATACCGCCGACGTGAGTACCGTGGGCGCCGAGCTTGCCGTCGGAGCCGACCGAGGGCGAACCGTCATAGCGAAACGCGTCCCCGGCTTTGACCGGAATGTACGGGTCGGTGTATTCGCGGATCCCCGAGGTCACCAGGGTGATGACTTTGTTACTGCCGGAAAACTCCGGGTGCGCGGCGTAGACCGGCTGGTCGAAGATCCCCAGTTTCACGCCCTTACCGGTGTAACCGGCGGCGTAGGCGTGGTCGGCACCAATGGCGCCCAGGCCCCAGTCGGCCTGGAATTCGGCGCTGCGCCAACTGCCCGGATCCCCTGCCCGGCCGCTTTCCACGTAGGGCGCCGCGTTTGCGTTGCCCCAGGTGGCCAGTGCGCAGAGCAAGGCGACGTTGAGAGTTTTCAGGCGAAAGCAGCCACCCGATTGCGCGGGGGTGTTGTTGTTTTTCATCCAGCGACCTTCCTTAGTGATGTTGCGAAAAATCCGTCTATTGAAGTGATCGTTGATCGTTCCCACGCTCCCGCGTGGGAACGATCATCCGTGTGTTTAGAACTGCCAGTTCAGGCTCAGGCCCACGCCGTGTTGTTTCTCGCGGCTGGCCAGTTGTCCGGTGTAATCGAGGTTGACCCGCACGTCGCGGGTCAGCGCCAGGCTGGCCTGCACGCCGACCAGGGCGGCGTCGCGCACCAGTGGCGAGCTTTCAACGGTGTACGGCGCGCTACCGCTGGCGAAGCGCAAATGCTGTTCGGATTCGATGTCGGTCAGGCTGTGCTGCCAGCCCAGATGACCGCTCACTTGCAGCTTCTGCGCGGACGGCAGGTCAAAAGTCTTGATCGCCCGCACGCCGAGGGTGCTCAACACCGCGTCGCGCTGGTCGCCGCCGCTTTTCAGCGCGGCGGCGTCGCCCTTCTCGGTGAAGCCGTCGGTGTCGAGGTGTACGTAGGCCAGGTTGGCGAACGGCTCCAGGGCCAGAGGTTGCAGGTTCAGTCGATAAGCCGCCTCGCCGAATACCTGGGTGGTGGCAGCATCGACCTTGGCTTTCTGTTTGGCGCTGACATTGCCGTACTGCAAGTCGCGCTTCACATCGGCGCGATGCCAGCTGTAGGCGGCGCCGGTACTCAGGCGCCAGGCGCCGATGTCGTGACCGGCGTAGGCGCCGAGGTGATAGCTGTCGACCTTGGCCGAGGAATGGGTGCCCGAGCCCATGCTCAGCGAGCTGTCGCTGTAACCGGTGACCAGACCGATGCGGGTCTGCTCGTCGACCGCGCCGTCGACACCTGCCAGTAGCCCACCGATGGAGGTGCTGTAACCGGCGGTGTCGTGTCGCGAGTCGGTCGTACCCCAAGCGCCGAGGGCCTTGATCCAGCCGTTGCTTTGCGTGGCTTGCGCATCGTGCAGGCGTTCGCCGATGGCGTCGCGCAGTTGGCGGCTGTCGTTGATCAGCACCGAACCGAGGGCCGGGTAGATTTCACCGCTCAACTGTTGAAAGGCTTGTTGCGCGTCACCGGCGTTGGCCGACAACAACAGGCTTTCGTACACGGAATTGCCCGCGCCCAGACCTTCGACGGCAGTGGCCACGGAGCGCTGATTCGGGGTCTGGCCGACACTGGCGAACGATGTCGCGTTGCGCTCGACATTCAAACCGATGCCGTTACCGCTGTAGGCCAGGCTGCCACCGATGAACAGGTAATCCGGCAGCACTGCACCGAACCGACCCTGAATGCCGCCCGCCGCTTGCAGAATGTTGTACTGCTGGCCGAGCAGACTTCTGGCTTCGCTGGTGCTGAGCAGTGTCGGGCTGTTTTCCAGCGACAGGCTCACGGTGGCGCCGTTGATGGAGGCGATGCCGCCGGCGACGATGCGGTCGCTGCTGGTGGGAGACAACTCCACGGCGTAGGTCGAGCCTGGCGCGAAGTTCACGTCACCGGCCACATTCAAGGTGCCGATGGAATTGCCCGGTGCGACACGGCCACCGCTGTTAGCGGTCAGTGCACCGATCCGCCCGGTGCCGCCGAGGGTGCCGCCGTCATTGACGGTCACGGCCGATGTCAGCGAGCCGTTCACTGTCAGCAGACCACCATTGACCGTGGTCGGCCCACGATACGTGTTGTCACCGGTCAGAATCAGTCGCCCGTCGCCGGATTTGATCAGGCTGCCCTGATACACCCGACCGGCCGCCGCTGCATCGCGAGCCATGCCCACAGCGTAATCAGTCTGATCCTGTTGGCTGGCACCGGCCGGCACGCCGTTCTGCCAGCCCTTGCTTTGCAGGGTTTGCTGCCAGGCGCTGTGTTCGGCGAGGTCTTCGCTCTGGCGCTGGATCAGGGCTTTGTCGCTGATGTCATTGCTCCAGACATCGCTCTGCCCGGCCGCCAGATGGGCGTCGAACGCCCCGAGCAATTGCCCCGGCCCGCGTATCGCCCGGTAGATATTGGCCACGCCCCAGCCGAC
Source organism: Pseudomonas sp. B16(2017) (assembly GCF_002113205.1). Taxonomy (NCBI): domain Bacteria; kingdom Pseudomonadati; phylum Pseudomonadota; class Gammaproteobacteria; order Pseudomonadales; family Pseudomonadaceae; genus Pseudomonas; species Pseudomonas sp. B16(2017). Next base: position 69,671 of record NZ_NEKA01000004.1, on the reverse strand, counting down.
CCGTTCGGTCGGCGCATCGGTCACCGAACCGTCGAGCTGGGTGGCGGTGGTCAGCAACACTTCGAGAGCCTGCTGATTGTTCATGTACGGATAGCGCTCCATCACCAGCGCCAGTGCGCCGGTGGCGTGCGGCGCGGCCATCGAGGTGCCGGACTTGATCGCATAACCGCCGTCGGGAATGGTGCTGTCGATCTTCGCGCCCGGTGTGGTGATGCACCAGTATTTGGCGATGCCACACTGGTTGTACTTCTGCTGATTGCTTTGATCGAGCCCGGAAACCGCCAGCCAGTGGCCTTCCAGATCCGGTTGAAAATACGGCAGCGCCGAACGCACGCTGGCATTCGGGTAGCCGCTGTTGCCGGCGCTGAACACATTGATCACGCCGCGACGGGAAACATCCGCCGCTGCGTCAATCCACGTGCCCTTGTTCCAGTGCTGAGCGTAAGCGGCGTGCAGATCCGCAAGGGTTCGATAGCTGACATCCGGCGGCTGGCTGCCCCAACTGTTGTTGATCGCCCGCACGCCGGCATCCGCCAGGGCGTCGTACACCGCTTTGAAGTAACGCGGATCAGGGTTTGGGCCGAACAGGAAACTGTCGTTCTTGTTGGTGTTGCCAACGTAGATCTGCGCGTTGTACGCCACGCCATGCATGCCGGTGCCATCACGGGACGCGCCCATGGTGCCGACCACGTGGGTGCCGTGGGAATCGTTGTTCGGATTGAGGGTGCCGTTGACATTGAACAGCGTGCCGTCGATGTAACTGCCGCTGGCCAGTACCGGGTGATAACGGTCGCTGGCGAACTCGGGATGGGCGGCGTCGAAACCGGAGTCCAGCGCGCCGACCTTCACACCCTTGCCGGTGATGCCGGCGGCGTAGGCCTGATCGGCCTGCATCCGGCCCAGGCCCCAGTCACGCAGGAATTCGGCGCTGCGCCAACTGGCGGGATCGCCGGGTTTGCCGGCTTCGAGGTATTGGGCCTGAGCCTGGGTTGCAGACATCACAAGCAGCAGGGTGCCGACCGTGATCGGCTTGATGCATACGTCCATGTTCACCACTCTTTTTGTTGTTTTGGGTTGAAGCTTTTTTGCGTTGAAGTTACGGCGTTATTGCGTCCTTGGGCCTTGTCCGAAGGCCTCATCCACCCGCGCCAGATCCTGCTCGCTCAAGGTTCCCGCGTAGTAATGCAACTTGGTCCAGGCCATGAGGTAGTCATAGCGTGCCTGGGCCAGGTCGCGGCGGGTGGTAAATAGTTGTTGCTCGGCGTTCAGTGCGTCGAGGTTGGTTCGCTCGCCACCGAGAATGCTTTGCTTGGTCGACACCACCAGCGCTTCGGCCGAGGCCAGGGCCTTTTGATAGGCGCGCAGCTTGTTGACCCCGGACAGGCAGGCGCTGAACTGACGACGCAATTCGATCAGCGTCTCGCGGGTCTTGCCGTCCAGTTCGTATTCGGCCTGTTCCATGGTGCGGCTGGCCTGGCGGGTCGAGGCCGACACACCACCACCGGCGTACAACGGCACGCTGACTTCGAAACCGATGGTGTTGGTTTCGTAACGCTGGTTGTAGGTGTTGCCGCTTTCCGATTCGTTCTGGCGCATCGTGGCGTAAGCGCTGACTTTCGGCAGGTGCCCGGCGCGGTTGCGCTCGACTTCGTAACGCGCCACTTCCACCGCCTGACGCTGGGACGCCAGGTTCGGGTTGTTGCTGATCGCCAGTTCGTGCCAGGTGTCGTAGTTGGCCGGCATCAGGGCGAATGTCTGGAAGTTCTGATCCAGTGGCGCCAGATCACTGATGTCCACCGCCGGCACCCCTACCAATGCGCCCAGTTCCCGTAGCGCGGCGTCCTGCTCGTTGCGGGCCTCGATTTCCTCGGCGGTTGCCAGTTCATAACGCGACTCGGCTTCGAGGATGTCCGTACGGGTACCCTCGCCCTGCTTGAACATGTGCTCGTTCTGCTGGAACTGCTGCTCGTACGCCTTCTTCTTGGCCAGCGCGATGTCGATCTGGTCCTGGGCAAACAAAGCCTTGGTGTAGTTATCCAATACGCGAACCAGCAGTTCCTGGCTCTTGCCGCGGAAGTTCTCGTCGGCAAACAGCGACTGGGCCACGCCCTTGCGATACGCCGCGTAGGCTTCGTAGTCGAGCAACGGTTGTTGCAAAGTCAGGCTCGAGCCGTAGCTGTTGTAATTACGCTCATCGGTGCGATTGCGCGCGCGTTCGTCGAGGGACGTGGCCTTCGATGAGTTGCGACCCTTGTTGTAGTTGTAACCCAGTTTCGGCAACAGACCGGCGCGGCCGATGGCGCGGTTTTCGAGGCCTGCATCGCGCTCCTTGATCGCGCCGAGGAACACCGGGTCATTGCGCAACGCCTGTTCGTAGATCTCGAACGGCCCCATGGCCGCCACTGCACTGTTGCCCGCGAGCAGCGCGAACGCTGCCGCCAGCATGGAAAGCTTATTCATACAGCCGAACATCCTTATTCTTCGGTCAACGCGGAACCGGCGCGGTCGAGCAGCGGCTTGAACAGGTAGTTGAGGAGCGAACGTTCGCCAGTGCGCACGAACATTTCCGCCGGCATGCCGGGTTTGATCACCAGGCCGTTGAGTTTTTCCATGGCCTGATCGCTGACGCTGCTGCGCAACACGTAGTACGGAACGCCGGTTTTCTCGTCGACCATCTGGTCGGCGGAAATCAGGCTGACTTCGCCGGGCACCCGTGGCGTCTTGCTCTGGTTGAACGCGGTGAACAGGATGTCGACCGGCAAGTGCGTGCCGACCTTGTCGATCAGGTTGATCGGCAGGTGCCCTTCGACTTCCAGGCGCGTGCCTTGCGGGACGATTTCCAGCAGGGTTTCGCCCTGACGCACCACGGCGCCTTCGGTGTGCACGCCGAGGTTGACGGCCACGCCATCAGCGGTGGCGAGGATTTCGCTGTGTTGCAGGTCGAAACCGGCGGAGGTCAGTTGCTCGGACAGGGTGACGCTTTTCAGTTGCGCGTCGGCCAGCTGGGTGCGGACCTCCTTCTGGTATTCCTCACCGTGCTGTTGCAGTTTCAGCCGGGATTCAAGAATGCCCTGCTCCACCCGGCCGCTTTCACCGGCGTTCTCGGCCAGTTGCTGCTGAACCTGCGACAGCTGACGCTGATATTCCATCAAGCGGTTGCGGGGTATGTAGCCGTTGTCGGCCAGCGGTTGCAGGTTGCTCAACTGCTGTTGCAGCGAGTCAGCCTGGGCGTTGAGGTCAGTACGGGCGCGGCGCATGCCCGCCAGCTGCGCGGTGGCGCCCTCGATGCTCGCGCGCAGGGCGGCCTGTTCGCGGGCAAACGCTTCGCGACGGCTGCTGAACAATTGCCGCTGACCTTCCAGCACCAGCGCCAGGCGCGGATCGGCGTTGTCGCTCAGTTCTGCCGGAAACGTCACTTGCTTGAGGTTGTCACGCTCGGCCTGCCAGCGCGCCAGGCTGGCCCAGGCCATGCGGTATTGCGCCTGAAGTGACTGCACGTCGGCGGCAACCTGGGTCTGGTCGAGGCGGAACAGTGGCTGGCCCTGCTTCACGATTTCGCCTTCACGCACCAGAATCCGGCTGACCACGCCGCTGCTCATCGACTGCACGGCCTTGCGCTTGCCCGACACCACCACGGTGCCCTGCACCGGAATGCCCTGATCCAGCGGCGCCAATGCCGCCCAGGTGAAGAAGCTGCCGGCGCCGACCAGCGCCAGAATCCAGCCCATGCGGGCGAAAAATCTGGCGTCGCGTTCCGGGCGCTCGGTGATGTAGTCGTGTTCCATCGTGGCTTCGTTTTGCGTGTTCATGCTCGCGCTGCTCATACACCCGAATTCCTTGTCGTCGGCTGATACTGGCGGCTCATGCTGAGCCCGGCCGGTGCTTGCGCAGGTTTTTCGTTTGGTTGTGGCGGGTTGCCGGGCTGGTTACCGGACAGTGCCTTGAGCACATCATGGCTCGGGCCGAAGGCCTGCAGACGGCCGTCGTTGAGTACCAGCAGCTTGTCGGCCTGAGCCAGTACCGAAGAACGGTGGGTGACCAGTACCACGGTGGTGCCCTGGGCCTTGAGCTGCACGATCGCGCTGGACAACGCGGCTTCGCCGACGGTGTCGAGGTTGGAATTCGGCTCATCCAGCACTACCAGGCTCGGGTTGCCGTACAGCGCACGGGCCAGTGCCACACGCTGTTTCTGGCCGCCGGACAAACCGCTGCCGTCCTCGCCCAATTGCGTGTCGTAGCCTTGTGGCATGCGCAGGATCAGTTCGTGCACGCCGGCCTGTTGCGCGGCAGCCACGACCTTTTGCGGGTCAGCTTCACTGAAGCGGGCAATGTTCTCGGCGATGCTGCCGCTGAACAGCTCGATGTCCTGCGGCAGATAGCCGATGTACGGGCCGAGCTGATCGCGGTTCCAACGGTGGATGTCGGCGCCGTCCAGACGCACCGTGCCACCAAGGGCCGGCCATACGCCGACCAGCACACGCGCCAGGGTCGATTTGCCGGAACCGGAGGCACCGAGCACGCCCAGCACTTCACCGGCCGCCAGGTTGAAGTTGACCATGTGCAGGGTCGCGGAGCGTTGACCCGGAGGGCCGGCGCTGACTTGTTCAAAGGTGATCTGGCCTTTCGGCGCCGGCAGCGCCATGGCGTCATCGCTCGGCGGGAAAGCTTGCAGCAACGCATCGAGGCGACGGTAAGCCAGCTTCGCCCCGCTCCACTGCTTCCACACGGCAATCAACTGGTCGATCGGGCTCAAAACCCGGCCCATCAGGATGGAGCCGGCGATCATCATCCCGGCGGTCATGTCGCCCTTGATCACCAACAGTGCGCCGAGGCCCAGCACCAGCGATTGCAGGCACAGGCGCAGGGTCTTGCTCAGCGAGCTGATCACCGCGCCAGTGTCGCTGGCCTGATTCTGCAGGCCGAGGAAGCGCGAGTGCACCTGGAACCAGCGCTTGCGCAAGGCGCCGAGCATGCCCATGGCTTGAATGGTTTCGGCGTTGTGCAAGTGGCTGGTGGCCAACTGGCTGGATTTCTGCGAATAACCGGCGGCTTCGCCCAGCGGCTTCTTGGTCATGTATTCGTTCAGGCACGCCAGCGCGATCAGCAGCAACGCTCCCGCTGTGGCCAGCACGCCGAGCCAGACGTTGAACAGGTAAATCACAAACAGATAAACCGGGAACCACGGCGCATCGAAGAACGCGAACAGCGCAGGCCCGGTGACGAATTGGCGAATGTGGGTCAGGTCGCCCAGGGACTGCCCGGCGTTGCCCTCGCCCTTGAACAGGTTACGTTCGAAAGCTGCCTGATAGACCCGCAGGTTGAAGCGGCGCTCCAACTGGCTGCCGATGCGGATCACGATAAAGCTGCGCACCACTTCCAGCAGGCCGATAAACGCGAAGAAACCGACGACCATCAGCGACAGCATCGCCAGGGTAGTTTCGTTCTGCGAAGACAGCACCCGGTCGTAGACCTGGAGCATATATATGGAAGGCACCAGCATCAGCACGTTAATCAGTGCGGTAAAGCATCCGACGCTGATCAGAATGCTTTTATAGTCACCCAATGCCTTGAATAAGGGAGCGGTGGCTTGGGCCTTCGCCATCTTCATTGATTATTCCTGAAATGGTATTTCCCGCCCTGCTTGGCGAGACTTCAAATTAATTGCTCGCCATGAGAGCGAGACATACACCGCCAGCATTTGCTTACACTTCAATAACAACTTCCCCGATTAAAACCGGCCTCCGTGTTATTGCACTGCGGCTTATAACTGTAACGGGGTGCTTTATATTTAAACTGTCAGTCGGTTTTGGTCATCAAGGTTGCTGTACAGCACGCTTGAGTGTAATCACCAGGCCCGACTTCAAAGTGCTCAGATAAAGCCCATCACGTTGTCGGCTGAAAAACTGGATTCTTGAGCCTTCCTTGCCAGTGATCGACAGACCGTCAGGATCGGGAAACCAGCCGATGGCAGCGTCCTGCAACCACGCGCTCAGGCAATCGGCACCTTTGCCCAAGGTCCGGTTGGCTTCGAGATCGATCTGGCAGGTATTCGACGGTTTGTCCTGCATCGCTTGTGCTTCGGCGCTGTCACTGCGGGCACTCAGGGTCGCTTGCCACTGCCCGGCAAATAGCGATGGGTCTTCGAGTCTCAGGCTGCTTGCCATGGTTGTTTCTCCGGAAATCATCATCAGCATCGGCAACAAGTACGCCGCCGCATTGCGGGTAAAAGCGAATTGGATCATGGGAAATTTCACTCCGGCACGTAGCCTTGCTTACCGGTCACGGCGATGCAAGTGAAGAAAACGGCGCATGACGCGCCGCTTTCCCGTGTTACATCACGCCACGATGTCGCTGGTGGCTGCCTGGCCAACGGTGCTGACCTGGAAATCAGCCACGCCGTGACCGGAGAAGTCCACTGACAGCAGGCTGTTGCCGCCCGAGGACGTCAGAACCGCATCACCCGCCGCGCCGGTGAAGGCGCTGACGAAGTGCAGGCCGGCGCCCTTGGTGATACCGGTCAGGTCGATTTTGTCGAGACCGCTGACGAAATCGAGGATCTGATCGATCGCACCCGGCTTGGAGTCGGAGCTGGCCGCGAACACAAAGGTGTCCGAACCCGCGCCGCCCCACAGCTTGTCGGCGCCACCGCCACCCCAGATGATGTCGTTACCGGCACCGCCCTTGAGCTCGTTGGCCGCGCTGTTGCCGATCAGCAGGTCGTTGCCCGAACCGCCGATGGCGTTCTCGATGGTGACGCCCTTGGCGATGGACACGTTGCCCACCAGGCCGCCAACGTCGGAGAACGAGGCTTCATTGAGGTTGATCTTCTGGTTCTGGGTGAAGCCCGAGAAGTCGAAGGTGTCCTTGCCGCCCGCATCCCACACCGAGAACACCAGCTTGTCGGCCGACGACGAGGCGCTGAGGAAATCGCGACCGGCGTTGGAGTTGAAGCCGTAGGTGGTGTCACCGGTTCGGGTGGTCATGTTGGCGCCGTAGAGCTTCTGGATCGCGGCGATGTCATCCATCAGCGGACCGGAGGAATAGGCTTCCACCCCGCCCTTGCTGAAGTTCTGGCTGGTGTTGCTTTCGCTCCAGTAGCTCATGACGCTGTAGCCGCGGGTGTCTTGACCGTAGGTCGCGTCATTGTAGGTCGGGTTGCCGTTGCCGGCGTTGTAGTCGCCCGGGTGCGCCAGGCCAAGGGTGTGGCCGATTTCGTGGGTCAGGGTCTGACGGCCGTAGTTGTTCAGGTCCGGGGTCTTGTTCTGCGTGTAACCGCTGTTGATCAAGTACCACGAAGTGCCGTCGTAACCCGGACCGGTGCCCGGCAGGTAGGCGAACGCTGCTGCGCCGTCCACGCCACCGCTGTAGTTGGCGAAGGTCATGTGGCCATCACCGCCCGACGCTTTCTCGGTGAAGGTGACGTTGGCCACGTCGGCCCAGGATTGCATGGCGAGCACGGCCTGGGCTTTCTGTTGAGCACTGAACTGACTGAACCCGGTGATCCCGTGCTTGTTCATCGTGCTGGACGATACCGAAGTCAGGAACGTGTAGGTAAGTTCGATCTTGCCGCTGCCATCCTTGTCCTGGTAGGCAGCGCCGTCGCGCAGCAACTGGGTTGCGGCCTGGTCGACGGAAAAGGAGGGTTTGCCATTGACCGTGAGGTTACCGCCACGATCGTACTGATGGCTGAAGCTATTGATCTGGTTATACGCCGTGCTGGTCGCTGCCAGAGGTTGCGGCGCCGCGTTCAGCTCAAAAGCCTGTTCGGCGGTATCAATAGCGTTAGCTTTTACTTTCGACATAAACACACTTCCTTGTTTAGCAATGGAACAGTTTTTGTCCGATAGCGACAACCTCTGGCGAGATTGTCCTATCACTCGCCCAATGAAGGCGTAAGAAACCTGACACAATTTGAAATCTGTCGTCTAGCATTTTTTCGAGATCAAATTGAACTGTTCCGGGAAACTCCCGTAAACAAAGCACGTGCCGCCGAAAGAAGTTTGAAAGTGTGGTGAGGCTGCCTAATTGTCTGACGATTTCTTATTTAAATATTAAATATCGGTAAGTTGTTTTTTGTTAGCAGCGTCTCACTTTGCTGCACTTTAGCGATGCAATGCCAGTGGTTTGATATCAAGTTGATCCAACAGAACATAGTCAGGCGAGGGCTGTGCCGCCCTCGCCTTTGTTCCTTCAGCTGCCGGTTCGAATCTTGTTCCACACCCGTGTCCGGATCCGGTCGATGTTCAGCGGCATCGCTTCCAGCGCGAACAGCTTGCCCATCATTTCCGGGCTCGGATAAACCTTGGTGTCGTTCTTGATCTCCGGGTCGATCAGGCTGTCGGCCTGTTCGTTGCCATTGGCGTAGTGAACGTAATTGCTGATGCCGGCCATCACGTCGGGCTGCAGCAGGTAGTTCATGAACGCATAGCCGGCCTTCTCGTCCGGTGCGTCGGCGGGCATGGCGACCATGTCGAACCAGATGGCGGCACCTTCCTTGGGAATTTCGTAGCCGATGTCGATGCCGTTCTTCGCCTCTTTGGCGCGGTTTTCCGCTTGCAGGATGTCGCCGGAGAAACCGACAGCTACGCAGATGTCGCCATTGGCCAGATCGCTGGTGTATTTCGAGGAATGGAAATAGCTGACATACGGCCGCACTTTCATCAGCAGCGCTTCAGCTTTCTTGTAGTCCTCGGGGTTCTTGCTGTGATGCGGCAACCCCAGGTAGTTGAGCGCTGCCGGCAACAGTTCCGGGCCGTTGTCGAGGATTGCCACACCGCATTTCTGCAGTTTTTCCATGTATTCGGGTTTGAAAATCAGATCCCAAGAGTCCACCGGCGCGTTGTCACCCAGCACGGCCTTGACCTTGGCGATGTTGTAGCCGATGCCGGTGCTGCCCCACAGGTACGGAAAGCCGTGTTCGTTGCCCGGGTCGTTGGTCTGCAAAGCCTTGAGCAACACCGGGTTGAGGTTCTTCCAGTTGGGCAACTGGCTCTTGTCGAGCTTCTTCAGCGCCCCGCCTTCGATCTGCCGCGCCATGAAGTGGTTGGAGGGAAACACCACGTCGTAACCGGATTTGCCGGTCATCAGCTTGCCGTCGAGGGTTTCGTTGCTGTCGTAGACGTCATAGGTGACGCCAATGCCGCTGGCCTTTTCGAAGTTCTTGGTGGTGTCCGGCGCGATGTAGTCGGACCAGTTGTAAACCTTGACCGTATCCGCCGCCTGAGCGAGGGAAACGGCAAGCATCAAGGGTGCGAGCACGAGGGTCTTTCGGATCATGGATCGATTCCTGTATTGGCTATTGTTGTTGGCAGGCAATCAAAAGGATCAAAACGTCAGAAAATCAGGACATAGGTCTTGCGTACGGTTTCCTGGATGTCCCAGATCCCGAGCGTATTGGCCGGCAACATCAGTGCGTCGCCACCTTGTATGTGCAGGGTTTCGCCGCCGTCGTCCGGGGTGAACGTGCAGCGACCGGAAATGAAATGGCAGAACTCTTGAGCAGTGATCTGCCGGCGCCAGCGACCTGGGGTGCATTCCCAGACGCCGGTTTCGACGCCGTCGTCGCGCTCGACGCTGGTGGTCGAGGCAATCGCCACTGGCGTGCCGAGCGGCACGGCCACCGGGTTGGACTCATCCAGTTGCAACGTGGCGGTGTTCTTGAATTGGGTGATGCTCATGGCGTTACCTGTCTGATAGTAAACAACGTTTAGTGCATGAAACCTTCCATGAACCCGGCCACCTGGCTGGCAAGCTTGCGCCGCCAGGGCGCAGTCGCCGGGTTGGCCAGGGTCTGGTCTTCGTGGACGAAGCTTTTGATGATCGCGTTGTAGCCGAGCCAGCGGCACGGTTCCGGCTCCCAGGCGCGCAATGCGTGGATCCCGCCATCGGGCAGCACCCATGGTTGATGCGTCAGCTCGGTGTCGCGCTCGAGAATCAGATCCGCAAGCGTCCGCCCGCCCAGATTGGAAGCGCCGACACCCTCCCCGCCATAGCCGCCGGACAGCGCGATGCCGTTGGCCCGGTCACACAACATGTGCGGTTTGAAATGCCGGGACATGCCGAGGTTGCCGCCCCAGGCGTGGGTGATCTGCACGTTTTTCAGTTGCGGGAACAGCTCGCCAAACAGGTAGCGACGCAGCTCGACTTCATCGCGGGTCAGGTCGAAGTTATGCCGCAGTTGGCCGGCGAATTGATAACCGCCACGGGCGCCGAAGATCAGGCGGTTGTCGGCGCTACGCTGGCCGTAAGTGACCTGACGGCTGAACTCGCTGAAAGCCTGGCCCCGACTGAGGCCGATTGCATCCCAGGTCGCAGCGGGCAACGGCTCGGTGGCGACGATCAGGCTTTGCACCGGCAATTGATAACGACCCAGCGGTGGCAGCGTGACGGAATAGCCTTCGATGGCCGGAACGATCCAGCGACTGCGCACACTGGCGTTGTCGGTCCGCAGGCTGCCGGCCTGCCAATGGGTCACCGGGCTGTTTTCGTAAATCTTCACCCCCAGGCCTTCGACGGCTCGCGCCAGACCGCGCACCAGTTTCGCCGGGTGAATGGTCGCCACATGCGGGGCGAAGATGGCGCCGTAGGGTTTGGCGATGCGCAGCTGCTGCGCCAGTTGCTCCGGGCTGAGCCAACGGTAATCGTCGTCGGTCAGGCCCTGGGCGTGGAGCTTTTTCAGGTAGTCGCGAAGATTGGCTTCCTGCTCGGGATAGCGCGCGGCGCAATACAGCACTCCGCCCTTACGGTAGTCGCAGTCGATGCCTTCGCGTTCCAGGACGATTTCTACTTCATCGGGAATGCTGTGCAACAGGTCGAACGAAGCGCGGCGTTGTTGCGGTGACAGGCCCGCCAGCAAACGATCCTCGCCCAGCAGATTGCCCATCAACCAGCCGCCGTTGCGACCGGACGCGCCGAACCCGGCGGTTTGCGCTTCGATGATGGCAATGTTCAGGCTCGGCGCCTGTTGTTTCAGGTAGTACGCAGTCCACAGTCCGGTGTAACCGGCGCCGATGATCGCCACGTCGACATCCAGGTCCTGCGCAAGCGACGGGCGCGCGGTCAGCGGCTCGTCGAGTTGGTCCATCCACAAACTGATAGTGCGCCACGCCGGCATGCAAGACTCCGCTAATCCAGGTTTCGATGGCGTCGATCCTAGTGGCTGGACTCAGAGATTGTCTTGCGCGCGTGTCCGCAAAGAAATTTGCTTCGCGTAGGCCTTGGGCGACTGCCCGGTGTGCTGACGAAAGCAGCTGTAGAAAGCCGACAGCGAATTGAAGCCTGCGGCAAAGGCCAGTTCGTCGATGCGCAGTGGCGGCGTGGCGTTGTCCAGCGACTGCAATAGATGTTGCAGACGCGCCTGATTGACGTAACGGTAGAAGCTCTGCCCCAGCACCTGATTCAACAGGTACGAAATCTGGTTGCGGCTGTACCCGCACTCCTTCGCCACCCGTTGCAGGTCGAGTTCGGGGTCGAGATAAGGCTACTGACGCTGAAAATACTGCTGCAGGTCATCGGCCATGAAGCTCAACTGGCGCGGCGACAGGCCCAGGCGACTCACCGCCGGACGCTGGCGGGTTGTCGTCGGACTTTCAGCCTGCTCACGCACCAACGATGCATATTCGTTGACCCGCCAGATCCGCCCGTCCTTGACCGTGATCGCTTCACTGGAACGAAACGACACCAGTCCGTTACCGCCGCGTAACGTCACTTCGTATTGAATGAAGGCGGTGTTGCCGTCGATACGGATACGGTCGCAATGCTCCAGCGCTTCGTCGGACTCGCGCGGCATGCTGACCCGAACGTACTCGCGCAACTCGTCGAGGCCGAGCACGCGGTTCTGGAAAAAATCGTTGTACTGGATGTCTGGGTGGTACAGCGCCATTACGCCATCCAGGTCCCGGTGTTTCCAGCACAGGTGATAGCGCATGACCGCTTCGGCCGTGGCCCGGGTCTGTTCCGGGCCGTCATCATCGGCGTGCATAAGGGACTCTTGGAAAAAGAACCGAGCTTGCCCAACTTCCGGCGCTGCTTCAACAACCGGTGGTGATGGCATTTTGGCGACGATTGGGGTGGATCGTGACTTACATCAAAAGAATCCTCGCAATCGCTAAATGAACTGAAAATTCTCACAGGAATTTCACATTCAGATGCTACTTTTAAAGGCAGTCACCGGTTGAGCCAATGAAGGCTCTTCCCACCTACCATGAGCAAACGGAAGCGCTCGATGAAGAAGGCGGGCAACACATGATCAAAGGGTCAAGCAAAGTCACGTTCCCCAATGCCTGCCAGCTGATGCGCTGGCATTTTCATCCCATGGGTTTCGAGGCGACCATGGATGCGCCTGGCAGTCTGGTCGCTCGCCTGTTCGATCGGGCCAGCGGCGAAACCTTGATTGCCATCGCCGGCATCCCCTGTGCCACGGTGATGAACGCGGCGGATGTGGAGCGAATAATCGAAGCGGTCGAGGATGAGCTGGAGGCTTTCATTCCTCCGGAATCTCTCAAGAGTTATGCGTAACTGGCTGATTTAGAATAAAAAGCCCGCCTTGTGCGGGCTTTTTCATGGGCATTGGATTCAGGCCATTTTCTTTTCCGGACGATGATCGACGAAGAACGGTTTGCCTTTGGCGACCCGGTCCGAGGCCCGAGGCATGTTGACCGCCTGAGTGTCCTGCGGCTCGACATACCAGTAGCAATGGCTGACTGCACGGGTGATACCGACGTAGGCCAGACGCAGAATTTCGTCTTTCTGCGCGCTGTCGTACGGTTCGCTGTCGCCGGCCTTGCCCAGTCCGGCCATGCGGTACACCTGATTCTTGTACGGTGAGCTGGTCAGATGCTGGCAGTCACCCAGCAGGAAAACCGCGTCGGCCTGCAGACCTTTTGCGCTGTGATACGTCAGTTGTTTCAGGCGACGGGACTCGTACGGCAAGCTCGAATCAACATTAACTACTGACTGAATATGCTGTTCTATCAGTAACTTATCGCTGCTTTTTCGATAGAGCATCAGGATTGAATCGCCCTTTCGGTAGTGTTCCGCCAGGCGCTGGCCGAGTGCCTGATCGTCGCGTTCCAGCACGTTGACTGGCTGCAACGGCCTCTCCTCGCCGCTGGCCTTGGCCTTCTTGCCCGGGATCGCCGGCGCTGCCCGGACGATGTGTTCTGCCGCGTCGATGATGTGCTGATGGCTGCGATAGTTGTCGCTGAGCATCACCCGCGTCGTGCTCGGCGACGGGAATTCCTTGTTGAACTCCATGAAATAGCTCGGCGAACTGCCGCGCCAGCCATAGATCGATTGCCAGTCATCGCCCACGCAAAGCAGCGACGATCGCTGCGCACCTCGTCCGACGTGCATGGCCGGGCCACGACTGCGGATTTCCGAGAGGCTGGCACGAATCCACGAGACGATTTGCGGTGAGACATCCTGAAACTCATCGATCATCAGGTGCGACATTGGCCGCAGCAGTTCATCGCTGAGCAATTTGAAGTTTTCCGGTGAGTGCTCGCTGAACAGGGCAAACATCCGGTTGTAGGTCATGACCGGCGGCTTCTGATCCAGCAAGTGATCTTCCAGCGCTCGCCAGAACAGGCTTAAAGCTTCGAAGAAAAACCGGTCCGGATCGTCCTTGGCGAAATTCATGCGGCCAACGGCGTCCGGAACATCCAGGCCCAGGTTCTCGATGAAGCCTGCGGCAGCGACAAAACAATCGAGCAACGGCGCGGATGCCAGCTCGCCTTTGACCTTGTAATCGAAGCCCGGGCCGGCGCTGGCATCGCCCGCCAGCGTGGCCAATACACGTCTGGATGATTCGTAACTATCAAGCCATATCAACGGCTTACGGCAGAAAGCTTGAAACAGGGTGCGCTTGACTGCCCACTCTGCACGAACCGTCAGCTTGGCGTTGGGACGGCAAACCTGCGAGTTTTCCCGAGGATCGAAACCCAACACGACCCAGGCATCCAGGCTCGGAATGTAACCATGGCAATGGAACGATGCGCCGTTGATTTCGAATGTCTGGCGGCTCGGTTCGATGCCCTTGATCGGCCAGGCGCCCGCGCGCAGCCACATGTCTTCGATCATGTCGCACAGCTCTTCATCGCGACGGGCCGCCAGTTCTGTCACAGCGACGCGTTTTTGCACGTCCGGGTGATCGCGTTCCAGCTCTTTAAGCTGCAAGGCGTGCCGGGACAGCGGCTGGATCAGTTGCGCAAAGCGCGGATCTTCTTTGTAGAGACGGTGGTAACAGGCGTTGAGCTGCTGACGCTGCGCGTCGTTGATGCGCAGATCGAACGGATTGCTGTCGACGTCTTCATCTGCACCCGGCGCGCGGTGGCTGAGGTTTTCGAATGCCTGCAAGCGCTCGAATCCGGGCAGACTGCGAACCATCGGCAAGATCCGCGAGTGGAAAGTGCGCACCAGATCCTTCGCAGCTTTCTGACTGAGTGCCCGGTCCCATAACGCAAACAGTTCGATCAGTTTGCTGATGAAATCCTTGCGCGACTCGCGGGTGAAGGTCACCACGGTCATCGAATCGAGCTCGAAGCCCAGGTAGTGAGTCAGCAGCAGGATCCGCAACACCAGCGTGGTCGACTTGCCGGCTCCGGCCCCGGCAATCACTGATGTTGACGGCGTATCGCTGAAAATCATCTTCCATTGCGCAGCGCTCGGTTGCGCGTGGGCTGGCAATAGACGCGCGACGTCGGCTTTCATGCGCTTCTTCAGTTCTGCGCTGAGCGGCAGGCGCCAGTCGTCGAACAAGTGATTGTCGATGCCCGGCGGGCGATGCTCGGTATTGCGGCTGTCGCGGATCAACAAGACCTGGCGCCCCTCTTCCAGCCCGTCAGCCTTGCCTTCCTTGTACCCGTAATCCACGCCGGCGGTATGTCCGCTGCGAAAGCCGTCAGCCTGGCCGTGCAGCCACGAGGCACGGTGTTGGGCGCGTAGTTGCGTCAGACCGTGGCCAAGGAAACGCGCCGCCAGGCGTTTGAACCAGGGCATCTCGGCCAAGGGACGAAGTTCGGGAGGAAGATCGGGGGTGTGTTGCGCCACGCTGACGGACTCCGGATGTGAGGCTGTTGAGGGCTATGGTGTCTGCATTTGCTTTTTTGTTCTAGTGAAATGCTTACAGGTCATTGGTTTAGGCGATGAATTGAAGGTGAGATGAGACGGTTTCGAGCTTTTTAAATATCAATTGATTCGATTGGAATGCCGCAGTTTTTACGCTTTTTCTCGATGGTTGACTGATAGATGATGGCTGCCATCAATCACCGGTCTCGCTTCGTGGCTCAGGCATCACGCCCCATGACGAACCTTTTGAGGAGACGATCATGCTTGAACTCAGACCTTTCAGCTCGCTGGGCGGCGCCCATCACGGCTGGTTGGATGCCCATCACCATTTTTCGTTCGCCGAGTACTACGATCCGCAACGCATGAGCTGGGGCAACCTGCGTGTATGGAATGACGACATCATTGCCGCCGGCACGGGCTTCCCTACCCACCCGCACCGCGACATGGAAATCATCACTTATGTGCGTGAAGGTGCGATCAGCCACCAGGACAACCTGGGCAACAAGGGCCGCACCGAGGCTGGCGACGTGCAAGTGATGAGCGCCGGCACCGGGATCGCCCACAGCGAATACAACCTGGAAGCCACGGACACCAAGATTTTCCAGATCTGGATTCTGCCGACCGAAACCGGCGCACCACCGTCATGGGGCGCCAAACCGTTCCCGAAAGGCGACCGCGAAGGTTTCGTAACCCTCGCCAGCGGCAAGACTGGCGACGATCAGAGCCTGCGCATCCGCGCCGACGCACGCCTGGTGGCGGCCAATATCAAGGCCGGGGAAACTGCTGAATATCGCCTCGATGCAGGACGTCGCGCGTATCTGGTTCCGGCGACGGGCGTCATTGAAGTCAACGGCTTGCGCGCACAAGCTCGAGACGGTGTGGCGGTGGCTGATGAACAAGTGCTGACCGTCACGGCGCTGGAAGACAGCGAGATCGTGTTGGTGGATCTGGCCTGATAGGCGAATCGCGGGGCAAAAAAAGGGCGACCTCAGGGTCGCCCTTTTCCGTTGTCTGGATTTACTGGGTGCTGATCGCACCGTCTACCAGGGTTTGCGCTTCGGCCACCAGTTGCTTGAGGTGGTCGTCGCCGATGAAGCTTTCGGCGTAGATCTTGTAGATGTCTTCAGTACCCGACGGACGCGCAGCGAACCAGCCGTTTTCGGTCATCACTTTCAGACCGCCAATGGCCTGATCGTTACCCGGAGCCTTGCTGAGAATGCTCTGGATCTTCTCACCCGCCAGTTCGGTCGAGGTGACCTGCTCCGGCGACAGCTTGCTCAGCAGGGCCTTCTGCTCCGGGTTGGCCTTGGCATCGACTCGCACCGAGAACGGCTCGCCCAGCTCCTCGGTCAGTGCACGGTAGGCCTGGCTTGGGTCGCGGCCGGTGCGGGCAGTCATTTCAGCGGCCAGCAGGGCTGGAATCAGGCCGTCTTTGTCGGTGCTCCAGACACCGCCGTCCTTGCGCAGGAACGAGGCGCCAGCGCTTTCTTCGCCGCCAAACCCCAGCGAACCGTCGAACAGACCGTCAGCGAACCATTTGAAACCGACCGGCACTTCGTAGAGACGACGGCCCAGTCGCTTGGCCACGCGATCGATCAGACCGCTGCTGACCACGGTTTTACCCACGGCTGCATCGGCGCGCCATTGTGGACGGTTCTGGAACAGGTAGTCGATCGACACGGCCAGGTAGTTGTTCGGTGCCAGCAAACCGCCGGACGGTGTGACGATGCCATGGCGGTCATGATCCGGATCACAGGCGAAGGCCACGTCAAAGCGCTCTTTCAGACCGATCAGACCTTGCATGGCATGGCTGGACGATGGGTCCATGCGAATCTGCCCGTCCCAGTCGACGGTCATGAAACGGAACGTCGAATCGACTTCCTTGTTCACCACGTCCAGGTCCAGACGATAGTGCTCGGCAATCGCCGACCAGTAGCGCACCCCTGCTCCGCCCAGCGGATCGACGCCCAAGCGCAGTTTGGCGCCGCGAATGGCATCAAAGTCGATGACGTTGATCAGATCGGCCACGTAGGTGTTCACGTAGTCGTGGCGATGGGTGGTGCTGGCTTTGAGCGCCTGCTCGTAGCTGATGCGTTTGACGCCGGCCAGTTTATTGGCCAGCAGTTCGTTGGCCTTGGCTTCGATCCACTTGGTGATGTGGGTGTCGGCCGGGCCACCGTTGGTTGGGTTGTACTTGTAGCCACCGCTTTGAGGCGGGTTGTGCGACGGGGTGATGACGATGCCGTCGGCAAGACCCGTGGTGCGACCACGGTTGTAGCAAAGAATGGCGTGAGAAACCGCCGGGGTCGGCGTGTATTCATCACCTTCGGCGATCATCACGGTCACACCGTTGGCGGCCAGTACTTCCAGGGCGCTGGCCCCTGCCGGAGTCGACAGCGCGTGGGTATCGATGCCGACGAACAGCGGCCCGGTGATGCCCTGGGCTTCGCGATACAGGCAGATCGCCTGGCTGATGGCCAGAACGTGCCACTCGTTGAAACTCAAATCAAAGGAACTGCCCCGGTGCCCGGAGGTGCCGAACGCCACGCGCTGGGTGGAAACCGAGGCGTCGGGTTGACCGGTGTAATACGCCGTAACCAGTCGCGGGATGTCGACCAACAGTTCTGCCGGTGCCGGTTTGCCCGCAAAAGGACTGAGTGTCATGCAAAACCTCTGAAATAGAGTGGTTCAAGAAATTACAAGGGAGTTTACTGGCAGTTTGTCCGGAGTGCGATGGGGTCTATTGCACACAGGCCGGGTGTTTTCGAACATCCGCCCGCGGAGCCAGTCGTAATGCATCCCCAAGCAATCCGACAAGTCTTAACAACTCGAGTTCGGCGCTGCCGGTCACACTCAGACGCAGGTTCTGCGCGTGCAGCCCCTGGAGGCTGAACAGCTCTCCGGGTGCAATCAGCACGTGTTGTTTAAGTAACCGCTGAAACACGGCATCCATGGTGATCGGGCGCGCAGAATGCAGCCAGATCGTTGCACCGCCCCGGGGTTCGATGATCTGCACAACGTCGCCGAGACGTTCATGTATCAGCTCGATCCATCGCGTCCGACGCTCCCTGAGTATGCGCTTGAGCACCGGCAAGTGCTGGTCGACCCGCCCGCTTCCATAGAGTCGGGCGATGGCCTTTTGCCGGATCGGTGAAAGGCGAAACGAACGCAACAGGAAGTGACGTTGCAAATCGGCGCGCCATTGTCGCGACAGGACAAACCCATAGGGGGCTTCAACCCCGATGATTTTTTCGAACATGGAAAAGATCAACAGCCGGTCGGGATCCACCAGCTCGCGCAGTGGCTCACCGTCATCGTCGTCCAGCAACTCGCCATGACAATCGTTCTCCAAAACCCAGGTGCCATGATTCGCGAGAAGTTGTGCGACGGCCTGGCGACTGTCCGGAGGGTGACGGCTGCCGTGGGGCATGTTCAGTTTCGAGGACAACAGGATCAGCCGCACCCGCTCGGTTTCGAGCAGCCTCTGCAGTGTCTGCAGATCGAGCGCCCCGTCTGGCTGAATCGGGAGTTCAATGACCCGGACTTCGGCAGACTCAAGCAAGCGCAGGATCATCCAGTCACACGGCGACTCGACGACTACGGTTGAATGGCGCAGCCCGAGAACTGCGATCAGGATTTCCAGCACCCCTCTCAGATCGGCACCGATATAGACATCTTCGGCGTGCCAGCAATGTGTCGCCGACGAGGTGTAGCGGGCCGCCAGCAACGTGCGCAGCTCCAATTCACCGCAAGGCTGGGCGGGCGTCTGCAAGTGCTGGGGATACTGACGCAGCAGCTCTCGCTCGAGCGTCAGCAAGGGACGATCCAGGGGCTGAACCAACGCCGGCTCATCGGCACTCAGTACCTGCATGCCAGCGCATCTGGCATTGACGTAGACCGTTTCCAGCAAATCACTGCCGCGTCCTGGCGGCATGACCGTCGATGTCGCCTGTGCAAAGTATCCGGACTTGGCCACGGAGTAGACCCGGCCTTCTCTCTCCAGCAGCGCGTAGGCGTACTGAACGGTCGAGATCGATACGTTCAACCGTTCGGCCAATTGCCTCAACGATGGCAATCGAATGGCTCCCTGATTGCCCGGTTCGCTGATCAGTTGGGTCAGGTAGCGGTAGACCGCCTGATAGGCAAAATCGGAGGTTTGCGACTCATTCATGAGCCGGTGCCCGCAGATACTTCCCCGTGGCCGGGCAGCAAGATCACATTCAACCTTCCGCCGAACGATCACTCGCTGTGACCTCGTGCTCGGGCAATTCCTGCGTTTTGGCGAAAGGCTCACCCATACGGATTGCATCCATTGCATACAACCGACAGATCAGTAGCAGGGGTAAACCGCTGACATCGGTCATCCATTGCAAAACCTGCTCTGGCGCGTGCAGGCCCTGCATGGCACGGTGCAGATCGGGCATGGCGACCAGCATGCCCGGATGGCAAGTGCGCAAGAATCGTTCAAGGCCGGCGCCGGCATCGATAAAGGGCGCGAACAACAGACAAACCACCTGTGCCTCGTTGAGGCCGAAATTCTTTTGCAGCGCCGCCGCAGCCAGCGACCGCTGCCCGTCCAGATCGGACAGATTGCCGAACCGGGATATGAAGCGTTCGCAAACCTGTTCAGGCGTGTTCCGGCGGCGCATCATCGCCAGGCATTGCTGCAGATAGTCCGATACACCGGCCTCGTAACTGCGGCCTTCCGTGTAACTGGCTTGCAGCCCCTTCAGGTAGGCACCGAGCAAGGGGTCGTTACATTCACCGGCACGCGCTTCAAACATCAGTTCATCGGCTTGGAACCCAAGAAAATCGCTGAGCAAAGGCCAGCGCTCCTCCATCTTGCCGACCACCATATCGTCGATGCCGATATAGCTGGTGCGGCGACAGGCCTCGAACTCACCCAGCGGCCGCCATGGCACCCGGTCTTCCTCGGAATAGAGCTCGCGATAACAATCGCCACCGATGCTGTCGAGCAATCCGAACAGTTCATCGAACCCCACTCCCCTTCGCACCAGCTCGCCAATGCCGGCCTTGCGCACCGCCCGGTCGAGACCGTCGATAAACTGCTCCTGACGGCGCGCGTTGTCGCTGCTGATCAAGGCGTCGACACCGTTGTTCCAGCGGGCAACCTGGCCGTAGAACTCGGCAGTGGTCAGATACAGGTCGTCCCACAGTGTCAGCTCCTCATCCCGTCCACGACGATGACCCACCATCAGCAGATTGAGTCTGCCGGCCTCTCGCCCCTCATCGCTGACAGGCGCCAGATGGTTGAAAGGCAGGATCTCGCGATGATCCACCATCAGAAGCTCGACCCTTGGGTCGTCATGCAGGAACAGAGCACTGAAGCTGCGATGCATGTTGTGCAGTGCGGAATCCGGTACGCCATTGCAACGCAGGGTGGCGACCCGCAACTGAAATGTGGCGGGCGCACGGCCGGCGATGCTCAACTGGGCGGCGCGTAACAGGGCCAGGCTGTAACAGCAATCACGGGTACCGGATTGAGTCACCAATACCTTGAATTCACCGATGCGCTCCATCCCCCCCGCAGCAACCGCCAGGCGCTGGATCAACAGCTGCAATGCCGTGCGTTCGGCACGTGAAAAGAAACTCAGCAGGCGTTGCAATACTTGCTGGTAGACATAATTCATTGCCTGATCATGGATCGTGCTCATCAGTACTTCACCCGGTATCAAAGGTTTATATCGCGCGGCCACGAATGGCGAACGCACAATCATTCTTCATTAATTAATAGACGCTGAAATGCTAACACTTAAGTTTTCGTAGTTATTTGAAACAGTTGAGCGCGCGGCGTCTCGGATTTGCGAGCAGCATGACCGAAAGCCCCGTCGTAGCTGGGCTCTTCGAGAAAGTGAGTTTTCCTAGGAAACTTCTTACAAGCCCCTGCGCACGATGAGCACAAGAAAAAAAGAAGGGATTACATAGCGCCCCTACAAACATTAAACAAAAGTTTGAGGCGCGATGATAAACAGCTGATTGATATTGCACGGAGCAAATAGAATGCACAGACATAGCTCATTCCTTGAGATGAAAGTAGTCATTCAATTATCAGGGTCTTAAGGGCAATTAGAAGATACAGATCGAGAGCAAAAACCAGTTCAGTTGCTGAACAGCCCCAGGCGTCTGGCCCAGGGTTTCTCGATGTCTGAAGGAAAAAACGCACAAGAGTCCGTGGGGCCACGGACTCTAATTGGAAGGTCAGGCAGTTTCGATTTGCAGGGCAACCCGCTCGCGGCATGGGCACTCGTCCATGTAGCGGTGAGCTTCGACAAACTCGTTGAACGGAAACACCCGGGTCTTGAGCGGAAGCAGCACACGGTCGGCGGTGAGCTGGTTGATATCACGCAAGGCACGTTGCAAGGCGACGTGGTCCTGGATGATGCCCAGCTCTGGCTTGCCGGTGAAGTTGCCGATGCAGTGCACGAAGAACTGAATGTTCTTCTGGAACGCTGCGCAGGCCGGAAATGGCGTCTGGTTGCCGCCCTGCAAGCCGTACAGCACCAGGCTGCCACGGGGCGCCAGCACATCACCGAGCAGCGACATCTGTGGCCCGCCGAGCCCGTCGAACACCACGTCGACACCCCGGTTGTCGGTGATCTTGTTGATTCGCATCAACAGATCTTCTTCTTCCGTGACGATCACTTTCTCGGCACCGAGCGACAGCAGGTACTCGCGCTCTTCCGCCGTTTTGGTAGCGGCAATCACCCGCACACCCAGCGCCTTGCCCAACTGGACGAAGGACGGACCGGCACAGTGACTGGCGTCGGTCACCAGGGCGAACTGCCCGGGTTTGCCCCGTGCCAGATCGACGTAACCGAAATAGGCGATCAACAGCGGCGTGTAATGCACGCTGGCTTCAATCGGGCTGAGCACATCGGGGTAACGGGTCAGCGCGGTGCGCGGCAGAACGATCAGTTCGCCGTAGACCGGATAATCATTGGGGCTCTCGGCCGGGAAGCTGGCCACCTTGTCGCCCACGGCCAGATCTTCGACGCCGTCGCCGATGGCCGTGACCACGCCAGCCATTTCATGACCCAGGCCTGAAGGCAGACGCGCCTGGGACGACGCCAGATTCTGGCGCCACAGCGTGTCATACCAGCTGATGCCGATTGCCTCGACACGCACCTGCACTTCGCCAGGACCTGGCTGAGCAGCCGCATGCTCTTCGCATTTGAGCACCTCGGCCGGACCAAACTTGTGAAAACGGATCGTGCGGGACATCGCAAACCTCGTCAAAGTAACCTCTAATGCCCTGAACTCTATCTGGGCTTTCCAGCCAAGACTATCAGTGGCTATTAATAGTCGACATGCCTGTCATTGATTCCGCAGCATGGCCAGCATTGAAAAAATCCATGAAAAATCTGCTGCCGCCTTCTCAGTAAAGCTGAATTACCCGGTGCAGAGTACCAGCCTTTCCCCGTAAGATTCATGCCGGCCATTGTTCTCATATGGTCGCTCTCGTCAAGCTTGATGACTCTGCCAGGACTCCAGATGAATCGTAATGACCTGCGTCGTGTCGACCTCAACCTGTTGATCGTGTTCGAAACGCTGATGCATGAGCGCAGCGTGACCCGTGCGGCGGAAAAGCTGTTCCTCGGACAGCCGGCGATCAGCGCGGCGCTATCGCGCCTGCGCGGCCTGTTCGACGATCCTTTGTTCGTGCGCACCGGACGCAGCATGGAACCTTCCGCCCGTGCGGTGGAAATCTTCGCCCTGCTCTCCCCGGCCCTGGACTCGATTTCCACCGCCGTCAGCCGTGCAGCGGAATTCGACCCGGCTACCAGCACTTCGGTATTTCGCATAGGCCTGTCGGACGATGTCGAATTCGCGCTGCTGCCGATGCTGCTCAAGCGCCTGCGCGCCGAGGCGCCCGGCATCGTGCTGGTGGTGCGTCGCGTCAACTACATCCTGATGCCCGGCCTGCTCGCCTCCGGCGAAATCTCCATCGGCGTCAGCTACACCACCGACCTGCCAGCCAACGCCAAACGCAAGGTTCTGCGCCGCAGCGCTCCCAAGTTGCTGCGCGCCGATACCGTGCCGGGGCCGCTGAGCCTGGACGATTACTGCGCCCGCCCGCATGCGCTGGTGTCGTTTGCCGGCGACCTCAGTGGTTTCGTCGATGAAGAGCTGGAAAAACTCGGGCGTAAACGGCATGTGGTCCTGGCGGTGCCGCAGTTCAATGGACTGGGTACGCTGCTGGCGGGCACCGACATCGTCGCGACCGTCCCCGATTACACAGCGGAAGCACTGACGGCGGCTGGTGGTCTTCGCGCGGAAGATCCACCGTTGCCGACGCGCACGTTTGAACTGCACATGGCCTGGCGTGGGTCGCAGGACAACGATCCGGGTGAGCGTTGGTTACGGTCGCGGATTCAGATGTTTTTTGGCGACCCTGACAGTCTCTAGGTTTCGCCGGGCGGGCTGTTCATCTGATCATTTCTGGCTTTTTCATGGACCCTGGAAATCCAGTCATTTCCAGTGCACCTCGCGATTACAGCCCACCCGCTACCAGTACCCAAGGCTGTAGCGCGCAAACCGGATCAAAGGTGCAACGCGGGTTTGGCCTGGCGAACGTCATGGCCAGAAGGGACGCGGACCCGCAGCGCAATCAGCAACGCGGCCAGTAGCATCAGCGCGGCCGCTGCGACGAATACGCCTGCGCTGCCACCGAGGCTGAATACCGCACCGCCAGCGGCCGCGCCTGTTGCGATAGCGGACTGCACAGAGGCCACCACCATGCCTCCGGCGCTTTCCGCCTGATCAGGTACCGCATTGGCGACCCAGTTCGACCACGCCACCGGCACACCACCAAAGGCCAGCCCCCAGATCGCCAGCAATACCGCCTGCCCCGGCACCGACGTCGGCAACAGCACCAACGCCAGTGCTGCGACGCCGACCAGCGCGGGCATCAACACCAGAGTGGCCAGCGGGTGGCGCTCCAGCAGCCTCCCGGCTAACAATGTGCCGACGAAGTTCGCCACACCGAAGCCCAGCAGCATCAGCGACAACCCTTGCGGGCCGATGCCGGTAGTCCCTTCAAGGAATGGCCGAACATAAGTGAACATCGCAAAATGCCCGCTGTGCACCAGTACACAACCGAACATGCCCATGGCGATGCCCGGACGCTGCAATACCTCCAGAACGGTGCGCAGTCTTGCCGGCCGGCGCGGCGCGAGGCGCGGCAGAGTGAGCGACTGGAAAGCCAGGGTCACCATGCCTACCGCCGCCGCTGCCAGGAACGCGCTGCGCCAACCATATAACCCACCCAGATAACTGCCCAGCGGCACTGCCACGACCGTCCCTATGGCTATGCCGCTGAAAATGATCGACAACGCCCGAGGCAACAGAGCATTCGGCACCAGGCGCATCGCTACCGCTGCCGCCATGCTCCAGAACCCGCCAAGGGCAATACCCAGCAAGATGCGCATCAACAACAGCACCACGAAGCTGGAAGAAACGGCGACCAACAGATTCGAGGCGACCATCAACGTGGAAAAGCCCAGCAACACCCAACGTCGGTCGATGCTGCGGGTCAGACCTGGCACCAACAAGCCAGCGAACAGCGCCACCACGGCTGTTACCGTCACCGCCTGGCCAGCCAGCGCTTCGGACACTCCCAGTTCGGTAGCCATCAGCGTCAACAAACTCGCGGGAAGGTACTCAGCGGTGAGTAACCCGAACACACCCATTGCCAATGAGAAGACGGCCATCCACGCGGGCGTCGCAGGCTCTACATCCGCACCGGCGCCGCAATGGCGGTCGGATACGGCGTTACATACACAGTCATTCATTGCACGGATCTCCCAATGTTCATTGCGAGCCGAGTCTAGGCGCTGAAAACTGGATGATCTATGATCCAAAGTCTCTACTTTTTGATCAAAACCCCCTGAACGATGTCTGCAGACCAGTTTGCTCTTTCCTCGGACCTCATCAACGAGCTGTTGCGTGGCATGCGCCTGCGAGGCGTTGAATACCGGCGTATCCAGGCGGGTCCAACGTTCGGATTGAGCTTCGCGGAAAAACCTGGGCACGCCTGGTTCCACTTTATGGCCGTCGGCAATGCGGAATTGCGAATGGAGGACGGCAACAGGTACGCGCTGTCTGCCGGCAACGCCGTGTTCATCTCCCATGGCGCGGCTCATCAACTGTTTTCCCATCCGGACGCGCCTGTTCAAGACATCGACGGTCTAGACGGCGAAACCTTGGGTGACACCGTCAGCACGGTGGATACCGGAGCCGATGCCAGCCCAACGCCGAGCACTCTTTTGTTCAGTGGTTGCATGGAGTTCGAACTGGGCAGTATCCATGGCCTTGGCCGGCTGATGCCTGGCCTGATGCTGATTGATGCCGGTGGCCAGCGTTACCCCGGGCTGGTGCCGATCCTGACCACTATGGAACGGGAGGTCAGCGCCGCCCGTGTCGGCTTCGCCGGTATCCTCGCGCGGTTGGCCGACGTGGTGGCCGCCATGGTCGTTCGCGGCTGGGTGGAGTGCGCCTGCGGCAATGCTTCCGGGCTGATCGCCGCCTTACGCGATCCACGCTTGGCCGGTGCATTGCTTGCGCTCCACCAACAACCGGGCCGCGAATGGACCGTTGCGCAGTTGGCAGAGCATTGCAATACCTCGCGCTCTGTATTTGCGGAGCGCTTCCAGGTCACGATTGGCATGACTCCACTGCGCTACGTGACCGAACTGCGGATGCGGCTTGCAAGCCAGTGGCTGACGCTCGAAAGGCTGCCGATCGAAGAGGTGGCGCAGCGTTTGGGTTATACCTCCCAGGCTGCGTTCAGTCGTGCATTCAAGCGCATTACGGGCAGGACACCGGGCTTGAGTCGCAAGGCGAGGCAGCCCGCGATTACTTGAAGTCGAGCGCAAGGAGTCGACGATCCGTGCCTCTGACTCATTTACCACCCGTTACGTCGAGGAATGTACCGGTAACAAATGATGCCTCTGCACCAGCCAGCCACAAAATGGCCCGCGCCACTTCTTCCGGCTGCCCGCCACGCCCCATCGGGATCGAGTCCTTGACCCGATCGACCCGCCCCGGCTCGCCGCCGCTGGCGTGCATGTCGGTATAGATGTGCCCCGGTCGGATACAGTTGACGCGAATGCCCTCACGGGCCACCTCTTTGGCGAACCCGATGGTGAACGTTTCCAGCGCACCCTTAGATGCTGCGTAGTCGACATATTCATTCGGACTGCCCAGACGCGCCGAAGCCGACGATACATTGATCACCACGCCGCCCGCACCGCCGTGCCGCAGGGACATGCGCTTCACGGCCTGTTGGGCGCACAGTATCGGCCCGAGAGCATTGACCGCAAAGATGCGTTGCATGCGCGCGAAGCCCAGGTCTTCCAGGAGTGACTGTTGCGCCAGCACGCCAGCGTTATTGACCAGGACATCGATGCGCCCGAACGTGTGGTCGATCGCTGTGAAAAGCCCCGCGACCTGCTCGGGGTCGGCACTGTCGGCGCGAATCGCCAACGCCTTGCGCCCCATCGCTTCGATATCCGCCGCCACCGCCAGCGCGGCGGACTCATTGGCAACGTAACTGATCGCAACATCGTAGCCTTGGGCAGCAGCGAGTCGGGCGGTGGCGGCGCCTACTCCACGACTGCCACCGGTAATCAGAATCAGCGGAGCCTGCGAGACGTTAACCATGAAACTACTCCTTAGCAGATGATGCCGAGTCAGCCGATGATGATCGCGCCGCTGGCGATCACCACACAGGCCAGCATCCGGCGGACGGTAAGTGTTTCACCGAGGAACAGGTAGCCAAGCAACGCCGCGAACAGCACGCTGGTTTCACGCAGGGCTGACACCGCGCCCAGCGGGGCTTCGTTCATCGCGTAGATAACGATTGCGTAGGCAAGCAGAGAAACCAGCCCGCCCATTGCCGCAGCGAACATACCGGGCCGAATCGAAAACAGGCTGCGGGCATCGCGCAGAACGACGTAGACCACCGGCATCAGCACGCCCCACAAGGCACTCATACACACCGTGTAGGCCAGCGGCGCACCGGACAGCCGCGCGCCAATGCCGTCGACCACGCTATAAGCCGCGATAAAGCAACCGGTTCCCAATGCGTAAGGCAGGCTGGGCACTGACAGGCTGCGTCCCCGGAAAGCCAGCGAAATGATGCCGCCTGACACCAGCGCAATGCCGAGCATTTCGCCCGGGGTGATGGTTTCGCCGGCAAACAACGCGGCGCCGAGCGTAATCAACGCGGGTGATGAACCGCGCGAGATCGGATAAATCTGTCCCAGATCGCCGACCCGGTAACTGCGCACCAGAAACAGGTTGTAGCCAACGTGCAGCAATGCCGACAGCAGCGCATACCCCCAGCTCTGCGGCGCAGGCGCCACCATGAACATCGCGGCAACTGCACAGACTATGGCAATTGCAACGCACATCACCGTCATCGACCAGAGCCGATCGGCACCGCCGCGCAGCAATGCATTCCAGCCGGCGTGCAGCAGCGCGGCGAACAGGACAAGGAGGACGAGATGAGTAGGCATTGGCCATTTTAGGCAGCCCGAACGGACGGATTACAGAGAAGACTCCTCATTGCACCATGAGCGATTTTTCATGCCTCAACCCTGCCCGCCTTGCACTTTGAGCGCCTCACCGAGCAACCACTCGCGAAAACTCTCAATGTGCGGCTGCGTCTCAACGCCCTTGGGGCAAACGAAGTAATAGGCGAGCGGTGACTGAAACGGCACATCGAATAGCCGCACCAGCCGGCCATCGCCGATTTCCTTCTCGACATGCCCGCTGCGTACCAGGGCAATGCCATGGCCGAGCAAAGCCGCCTCCACCGTCATATTGGTATCGCCAAACCTGACGCTTTCCCGCAGCGGCAAAAACGCCAGCCCGACGGACTGGAACCACGCTTCCCATTTCGGTGCCAGTTCAGCGCCGTCACGTGCCAGCAGCGGCAACTGCAACAAATCGGCGGGACTGCTCGGCATTCCGACGCGTTGCAGCAGTTCGGGACTGGCCACCGGGAAAACCTGCTCACCGAACAAAAACTGTGAATACAGACCGGGATAGTTGCCCTTGCCCAAGCGGATCGCGACATCGGCCTCGTTGCTGGCGAAATGGATGACCTTGTCCGTGGTATCCAGCGACACCAACAGTTCCGGGTGCTGACGGGCCAGGCTCGGCAAGCGTGGCAGCAACCATTTCAACGCAAAGGAATAGGTCGTGCTGACGCTCAGCCGCACCCTGCCCTTTTGCTCACGCAGATCAGCCAGCGTTGCCTCAAGGCTCATGAAGAACTCGCGCACAATCGGCGCCAAGGTAGCGCCCGCAGGCGTAAGGCGTAACGTCTTGCCCCGTTCAAAAAGCTGCAGGCCCCAAAGTTCTTCCAGATGCCGCAGCTGATGGCTGACCGCGCTCTGGGTTACATGCAGTTCCTGCGCGGCGGCGGTGAACGTCGGGTGCCGGGTGGATACTTCGAAAGCGCGCAAGGTCGCGGTCGGGGGCAGATCTCTCATAAACAAAGGGTCCGGGATTGGCAAAACATCGAGGCATGAGTATCAGGTCATGTTAGAGCGAAAGTCCGCAGGTTGCCTCCTGCGTGTAACGGGACTCGCGATGATTGCGTATTGCTCCAGCAGCCAGGCGAGCTCTTTGTAAACAATCGCCAGATGTTCCGCACCGAGCCGGTTCATCGCTTTTGCTGTGCGCCTTGCCTGTACCGCATTGATCTCCGGTTCACCCGCGCATCGAGCCATCCGCCGAATGCCGGCCCGCGCACATTGAGCGACGGCAGAATCAGGGGCAATGTCGTTCGTGCTCTGTTGAATCCGGTTCAATTGCTTGCTCAATTGCAGCGACAGCCATCCAGCTCGGTCATCAAGCGTGGTGTCGGTGCCAAGCAGATTTTTCAATGTAACGACTCGATGCTGCTGTTTCGCTTGCCATTGCGGGTGATTGATAGTGCCTGCACGACGCAGCAGTGACCGGATGCCCCTGTGAATCGAGCGCTTGAGGGCTTGAATATCCCGTGCTCTGTCTCTCGGCATCAACTGAAACGCCAACAGGCAGACGGCCATGGCCACAAACCAGGCGAGCGACTGATTGGCAAAATCAGCGAAATCATAGACCGCCGTACCGCCAGTACTCACCAAGGTGTTGAAGCCGATCAGGTAAGCAACCCCTTGCAGCCCGTGGCGAGGCTGGCTCGTCGCATGAATCCCGAACGACCAGAATGCCGCCAGCATCAGCAGCAACAGAGGGAAATCGTTGATCTGCGGCAGCAGCAGAAACTTGCACAGCGCAGCTGCGACCACGGCGTAGAACGTACCCCGGATAAAACCGGCCATGCCTTGCTCAGGCGCGGGAGCGGTCGCCAGCAGTGTGCAGCATGGTCCAACGACCGCCAGCAGCGTGGGTCCCTGATCCCAACCGCTGAGATACCAGATGGCGCCGGCGGCCAGTAAGGCGAGCAATGCCCTGCAGCCGTTGCGCGCGGCATCGGCGTAGTTGCGGTGGAAACTCACGACCCTTACCGGTTGCCGGCGAGGGTGATCGAGGCTGGAAAAGTGCTGCAAGGCTTCGCTCAGGTCGGCCAATTGTTCGTCCAGTTGTTCGCAGAATGGTCGTACGCCGGGGGTTGCCTCCGCGCAAGCCTCCACCTGAACACGCAGCTGGCTCACGGTCTGGGCACAGGCGTGATAGTCGTCATCGTCGGTGCTTATCCGGTTACTCAGCGCGAGCAACGCTGCGCTTGTTTGGACGAGCAACGGCGGCTCGGTTTCCATACGGTAACGGTCGTAATGCATGTCGAGCACCACGGCGTGTAAATGCGCCAGCCCTGCCTGAATCGCCGATTGCCGCGCGCGAAGCAGCGCTGACTCACCGCGTCCGAGCCCCAACAGATCGTCCACTTTGCCGATATCGATGGCGAGCTCATGAGCCTGGGTAAACCGCTCGGCGCGCTGTTCGCCCGAGAGGCGCATCGCGAGCAGCCTGGCGCTGCGGGCACAGACCTCGGCGAGCGTGCGTCTGATTTTGTTCTCCATGGTCCTCGAGCTGAACAGCGTGACCACCAGACTCAGGCAAAGCACGCCGAGTGCCACCGCTGTGCCACGGGTCACGATGTGCTCGAAGGCCTTTTGCGGCGCGACGATGGCCGGACCCAACGCGAGGCAGACGGTATATCCGGCCACCACGGCGGCGGTGGCCTGGTAATGTCGCAACACGGTCATCGCCGCCACACACAAGCCCAGCCACAGGCCGATGCCGAGCAAGAACAGCAACATCTGTTGGGCGAACAGCCCGGTCAGGACGCAAGCCGCGAACAAACCTGCCAAAGTCCCCAGCATCCGGTAGAAGCCCTTGCCGCGAACCGCGCCTTGTACCGGCTGCACCAGCAACAACACCGTGGAAGCGCCCGAGAACGGCGAGTCCAGATGCAGCTCAAAGCCGAGCCACAGCGCCAATCCTGCCGCCAGGACGCTGCGCGATACGTAGGCGAAAGTGGCAGACGTCCAGGGTCGGGGGATTGCCGCGAACAGCCGTATTACCAGACTGGTCATCACATAAATGCCTGCAACCAATGGATGAGGCGCCAGCGCGGCACCTCGTCGGGCTGCGTGACTTCGACGCTGGCGGTCATGCCCGCTGCCAACTCCACGCCCTCCGGTACGTTGTCCAGTTCAATGCGCACCGGCACACGCTGGGCCAGGCGAATCCAGCTGAAGGTCGGGCTCACCTCGGGCAAACCGCTGTCGTTGCGCACCTCATTGGAGTCCGCAATTCCCCTGCCCATGCTTGCGACATGGCCTTCGAGCAACGGCGCGAAGCCCATCAGTTTGATCGACACCGGCGCACCGATACGCACACCCGGCAACTTGGTCTCCTCGAAATAACCGGTGATCCAGAAACTGTGACCGTCGACCACAAACAGGTTGGTATGCCCAGCCTCTGCGTAATCGCCCGGGTGCAGTCGCAGTTGCGTGACGTAGCCATCGACCGGCGAACGGATCGTCGTGCGCGCAAGGTCGAGTTGCGCCTGGGCAAGATGGCTGCGTGCCGCGTCCAGCCGCGATTGGGCCACCGCCAGGTCACGCGCGGCGTTATCGACCTCTTCACGAGCGATGGCCCCGGCCAGTTGTGCACGACGCTTGAATTGAGCGTTGCGTTGGTCGAACACACTGCGTGATTCGGCCAACTCCGCCATGCGCTGCTGCAGTGCCAGTCGATAAGAGCGCGCATCAATGCGATACAGCAAATCGCCCTTGGCCACCCATTGGTTATCGCTGACCACCAATTGATTGATTTGCCCGGACACCTCCGGTGCAATCCGCACAACCTGCGCACTCACGCGCCCGTCCCGCGTCCAGGGCGCCAGTACATAGGCGCGCCAGAGTTGCAGGCAGAACATCAGCGCCAATGAACCCAGAACGAGAGTAGCGGCAGGTTTGAGAATTTTGACGATAGACATGGTGACCCTCGCTCAGTAATGGACGACCAGCGCCGAGAGAACGATGAGCGAGACGAAGAAACGTGCCAGCGCGGGGTGCCACACGCTGTCCAGCCAATGACGGGTTACACGATCAATGACTCTGTAGGCCAGAAATGTCGCGCCGAGGTATATGAACAACGGAGGAAAGTAGAGGTTGGCAATAGAAACTTCATTAAGCATGGCAAGCACCCGAATCCAGATTTTCAGCGTTCGCCCGGCCGTGTCGGGCGTGTTGAAAATGCTAAGGAATCACCGCGCTTGCCGATATTGAGTAGACTGCCAAAAGATAATCAAATCCAGACAACCGGCGACCTCCCCCATGGCCGAAGCTCACCTCTTGCAAGTCGATCAATTCGAATACGACAACCTCGCGCAACCTGCCGTCGCCTTGATGCTCGCACCCCAGCGCAACGACAGTGAGTCCGCCGAACACAAGCACCGCAAAGGCCAGTTGGTCGTGGCGTATCGCGGCGGCATTGTCTGTACGGGAGAAGATGGTGTGTGGATGGTCCCGTCAGGGTTCGGCGTCTGGATTCCCGGTGGCATTTCGCACAGCAACCGCGTTACTGCCAATGGTCAGGTGTGTTTCCTGTTCATCGAACCCGGCGCCGCATCAATGCCCCATCACTGCTGCACTCTGGCGCTGTCGCCGCTGATTCTGCAGTTGATCCTGCACCTGAGCGATCAGGCGCAGGATTACCCTGCTGACTCACGCACCTGGCGGCTGGCCGGTGTGCTGCTTGAAGAGCTTGAACAGGCGCCGACCGAACAGCTTTACCTGCCGCTGCCCGCCTCAAAACCGCTGCGCGCGATCGCTCGGGCCTTGGCCCAGGACCCCGCCGACCGCGCCACCATGGCCAGTTGGGCACAGCAGGTGGCGATGAGCGAACGCTCGCTGGCCCGGCTTATAAAAGCCGAAACCGGGCTCACTTTTGGCCAGTGGCGCAAGCAATGGCAGATCATCGTCGCGCTGCAAAACCTGGCCGAGGGGCAATCAGTACAAAGGACGGCGGAAGCGCTGGGCTACGAATCCGTCAGTTCCTTCATCAGCATGTTTCGCAAAACCTTGGGTAGCTCACCCGCACGCTATCTGCGCAGCACGCAAACATCAGCGTGGGCTGAGCGTTCAGCGTGAGGGACGCCAAGGCCTGGTCACTTCGGCCGGGCATTTAATCGGCGCGTAATCCTCACCGCGCAATTTCATCGCGACAGTTGCCGATCGCGCAACACAGAATTGTCATCAAGCCAATTGATAGCCCCCTAACGAAAGGCGCATGCTAGGGGGCTTTCGCTCGGCTTATATCATTCCGAATGATAGTTACCTTCGTGTCATTCGATTCGTTTTGCTATCGACCCGCCGAGCATCATCCGCCCATCTTCAATACATTGGCGGATGCATCCATGGAACAATCACTCAAACATTTGCGCTTCCCGTTGGCTCTGTTGGCCATGCTGGTGATGAGCGCCTGCGGCAAAACTCCGGAAACCGCGGCGGCCATGCCTGCTGCCAAGGTCAGCGTGGCCAAGGTGCTGGAACAACCGGTCAACGAGTGGGACGAATTCACCGGACGCCTCGAAGCGCCGGAAACCGTTGAAATCCGTCCGCGGGTCTCCGGCCAGATCGACGAAGTCGCCTTCACCGAAGGTGCTCTGGTCAAGAAAGGCGACCTGCTGTTCCAGATCGACCCGCGTCCGTTCCAGGCCGAGGTCCGCCGCCTCGAAGCGCTGGTTGCCCAGGCCCGTGCCAACGCCACTCGCAGTGAAAACGAAGCCGGCCGTGGCGAACGCCTGCGTGCCAGCAACGCCATCTCCGCCGAACTGGCCGACTCGCGTACCAGCGCTGCACAAGAAGCCCGTGCGGCTGTTGGCGCGCTGCAAGCGCAACTGGACCTGGCCAAGCTGAACCTGAGCTTCACCCGCGTCACTGCGCCAATCAGTGGCCGCGTCAGCCGTGCCGAGATTACCGCCGGTAACCTGGTGACCGCCGACACCACCCCGCTGACCAGCGTTGTGTCCACCGACAAGGTCTACGCCTACTTCGACGCCGACGAGCGTGTGTTCCTCAAATACACCCAGCTCGCCCGTCAGGGTCAGCGCGGCGCCACTACCCCGGTGTACATGGGCCTGTCCAATGAAGACGGCAACCCGCACCTGGGCCAAATGAACTTCGTCGACAACCAGGTCAACCCGAAAACCGGCACCATCCGTGGTCGCGCCGTGTTCGACAACAGCGACGGCACTTATACCCCGGGCCTGTATGCACGTCTGAAACTGGTCGGCAGCGGCACTTACAACGCCATGTTGATCAACGATGAAGCGGTCGGTACCGACCTCGGCAAGAAGTTCGTGCTGGTGATGGATGGCGACAACAAGACCGTCTACCGCGCCGTTGAACTCGGTCCGAAGATCGAAGGCCTGCGTATCGTGCGCAGCGGCCTGAACAAGGACGACACGATCATCGTCAAGGGTCTGCAACGGGTTCGCCCTGGCTCCCCGGTTACGCCTGAAGTGATCCCGATGGCCAGCGAGCAAACCATTGCCGCTCTCGCTCAACAACGACAAGCGCTGGAAGCCAGCAACCTGCCCAAAGTCGCACCTGCCAAAGGCGCGCCGGGTTCGGTTGTGAAACTGGCTGCTGCGACCCCACGCGGTTAAGGGACGACAACTCCGATGAATTTTTCCCAATTCTTCATTTCACGGCCGATCTTCGCAGCGGTGCTGTCGCTGTTGATCCTGATCGCCGGTGCGATTTCGCTGTTCCAGTTGCCGATCAGCGAATACCCGGAAGTCGTGCCACCGACCGTGGTGGTGCGTGCCAACTTCCCGGGCGCCAACCCAAAAGTCATCGGTGAAACCGTGGCGGCTCCACTGGAGCAAGCCATCACCGGCGTCGAGAACATGCTGTACATGTCCTCGCAATCCACCGCTGACGGCAAGATCACCCTGACCATCACCTTCGCCCTGGGTACTGACCTGGACAACGCGCAGGTGCAGGTGCAGAACCGCGTGACCCGGACCGAGCCGAAGCTTCCGGAAGAAGTGACGCGCATCGGTATCACCGTCGACAAGGCTTCGCCCGACCTGACCATGGTTGTGCACTTGACCTCGCCGGACAAACGCTACGACATGCTGTACCTGTCCAACTACGCGATTCTCAACATCAAGGATGAGCTCGCTCGCCTCGGTGGTGTCGGTGACGTGCAGTTGTTCGGTATGGGCGACTACTCGCTGCGGGTATGGCTCGACCCGAACAAGACCGCTTCGCGCAATCTGACCGCGACTGATGTGGTGACCGCCATTCGCGAACAGAACCGTCAGGTGGCCGCCGGCCAGTTGGGCGCGCCCCCTGCCCCGACTGCGCAAAGCTTCCAGCTGTCGATCAACACTCAAGGCCGTCTGGTCTCCGAGGAAGAGTTCGAGAACATCGTCATTCGCGCCGGCGACAACGGTGAAATCACTCGCCTGAAGGACATCGCCCGCGTCGAACTGGGCTCCAGTCAGTACGCCCTGCGTTCGTTGCTGAACAACCAGCCAGCCGTAGCGATCCCGATCTTCCAGCGTCCGGGCTCCAACGCCATCGAAATCTCGAACGAAGTTCGCGGCAAGATGGAAGAGCTGAAGAAAAGCTTCCCGCAAGGCATGGACTACAGCATCGTCTATGACCCGACGATCTTTGTGCGCGGCTCCATCGAGGCGGTGGTTCACACCCTCTTCGAAGCACTGATTCTCGTGGTTCTGGTGGTGATCCTGTTCCTGCAGACCTGGCGCGCCTCGATCATTCCGCTGGTGGCGGTGCCGGTATCGTTGATCGGTACGTTTGCGGTGATGCACCTGTTCGGCTTCTCGCTCAACGCCCTGTCGCTGTTCGGCCTGGTACTGGCGATCGGTATCGTGGTGGACGACGCCATCGTGGTGGTGGAGAACGTCGAGCGGAACATTGAACTGGGGCTCAACCCCTTCGATGCGACCAAAAAGGCCATGGGTGAAGTGACCGGCCCGATCATTGCGACAGCGCTCGTGCTGTGTGCGGTGTTCGTACCCGCCGCGTTCATCTCGGGCCTGACCGGTCAGTTCTACAAGCAGTTTGCTTTGACCATCGCGATCTCTACGGTGATCTCGGCGTTCAACTCGCTGACCCTGTCACCAGCACTGGCCGCCGTGTTGCTCAAGGGCCACGACGCGCCGAAAGATCGGTTCTCGCGAGTGCTGGACAAGATCTTCGGTGGCTGGCTGTTCCGTCCGTTCAACCGTTTCTTCGACCGCGCCAGTCACGGTTACGTCGGTACCGTGCGCCGGGTCATCCGTGGCAGCGGCATCGCCCTCTTCCTGTACGCAGGCTTGATGGTGCTGACCTTCTTCGGTTTCTCCAGCACCCCGACCGGCTTCGTACCCGGCCAGGACAAGCAATACCTGGTGGCCTTCGCGCAACTGCCGGACGCCGCGAGCCTGGACCGCACCGAAGACGTCATCAAGCGCATGTCCGACCTGGCACTGAAACAGCCAGGCGTGGAAAGCGCCGTAGCGTTCCCGGGTCTGTCGATCAACGGCTTCACCAACAGCCCGAACGCCGGCATCGTGTTCGTGACCCTGAAACCGTTCGACGAGCGTAAAGACCCGAGCATGTCCGCCGGTGCGATTGCCGGTGCCTTGAACGGCCAGTACGCCGGGATTCAGGAAGCCTATATGGCGATCTTCCCGCCGCCGCCGGTACAGGGGCTGGGCACCATCGGTGGTTTCCGCCTGCAAATCGAAGACCGGGGCAACCTGGGCTACGAAGAGCTGTACAAGGAAACCATGAACATTATTGCCAAGAGCCATAACGTTCCGGAACTGGCCAACCTGTTCACCAGCTACACCGTGAACGTGCCGCAGGTCGATGCCGCCATCGACCGGGAAAAAGCCAAGACCCACGGCGTGGCCGTCAGCGACATCTTCGACACCCTGCAGATCTACCTGGGTTCGCTGTATGCCAACGACTTCAACCGCTTCGGTCGTACCTATCAGGTCAACGTTCAGGCAGAGCAACAGTTCCGCCTCGAATCCGACCAGATCGGCCAGCTGAAAGTACGCAACAACAAGGGCGAAATGATCCCGCTGGCGACCTTCATCAAGGTCAGCGACACCTCGGGCCCGGATCGTGTGATGCACTACAACGGCTTCATCACCGCTGAAATCAACGGTGCAGCAGCCCCGGGCTACAGCTCCGGCCAGGCAGAAAAAGCCATCGAGAAACTGCTCAAGGATGAACTTCCGAACGGCATGACCTACGAGTGGACCGACCTGACCTACCAGCAGATTCTGTCCGGTAACACAGCGCTGTTCGTGTTCCCGCTCTGCGTATTGCTGGCGTTCCTGGTGCTCGCGGCTCAATACGAAAGCTGGAGCCTGCCACTGGCGGTGATCCTGATCGTACCGATGACCCTGCTGTCGGCCATCACCGGTGTGATCATCTCTGGCGGCGACAACAACATCTTCACCCAGATCGGCCTGATCGTACTGGTGGGCCTGGCGTGCAAGAACGCGATTCTGATCGTCGAGTTCGCCAAGGATAAGCAGGAAGAAGGCCTCGATCCGCTGGCCGCCGTACTGGAAGCCTGCCGTCTGCGTCTGCGGCCGATCCTGATGACCTCGTTCGCGTTCATCATGGGTGTGGTGCCACTGGTGTTCTCCAGCGGTGCCGGTGCCGAGATGCGTCATGCCATGGGTGTGGCGGTGTTCTCCGGGATGCTCGGTGTGACCTTCTTCGGTCTGCTGCTGACCCCCGTGTTCTATGTGCTGATCCGCAACTTCGTGGAGCGCAGCGAAGCTCGCAAAGCGGCCAAGGCGCAAAATCTTCAAAAGCCACTGGAGGCGCACCAATGAGTCTGAAAGTCTTCCTGCCGAGCCTGCTGGTGCTGGCCCTGAGTGCCTGCGCCGTCGGCCCTGACTACAAGACCCCGACGACGGAGGCGGCGAACATTACGTCCGCCACCGACGGCGCCGCCGGCCAGAAGAACTTCGACCGTTCGAAATTCGAAGGCATCTGGTGGCAGCAGTTCGACGATCCGACCCTTAACCAGTTGGTGACTCAATCGCTGCAAGGCAACCGTGAACTGCGCGTGGCATTCGCCCGCTGGAAAGCCGCCCGGGCGATCCGCGACGACGCCAGCAACGATGCAATGCCGACCATCACCAGCCGCGCCAGCAGCGATCTGGCCAAAGGTCAGATCCCGGGCCAGACCACCAATCGGGTCAATAGTGAACGCTATGACCTGGGCCTGGACATGGCCTGGGAACTGGACCTGTTCGGACGTATCCAGCGCAATCTGGAAGCGAGCGACGCCGACCAGCAAGCGGCCGAAGCCGATCTGTACCAACTGCAAGTCACCATGATTGCCGAACTGGTGGACGCTTACGGTCAACTGCGCGGTGCTCAACTGCGGGAAAAGATCGCGCTGGCCAACCTGAACAACCAGCAGGAATCGCGCAAGATCACCATCAGCCTGCGTGACGCCGGCGTTGGCGATCAGCTCGATGTCGAACGTGCCGATGCACGTCTGGCATCGGTCGAAGCCAGCGTGCCGCAGCTGCAGGCAGAACAGGCCCGGCAGAAAAACCGCATCGCCACCCTGCTGGGCGAGCGTCCGGACAAGCTGACCGTCGACCTGAGTCCGAAAGACCTGCCGGCGATTGCCAAGGCCTTGCCGATCGGTGATCCGGGCGAACTGCTGCAGCGTCGTCCGGACATCCTCAGCGCCGAGCGCAGACTGGCTTCGGCCACGGCGCGTATCGGTGTGGCCAAGGCCGACCTGTTCCCACGGGTCAGCCTCAGCGGTTTCCTCGGCTGGACAGCCGGGCGTGGTTCGCAGATCGGTTCCTCGGCGGCCAACGCCTGGGCGCTGGGCCCGAGCATCACCTGGGCGGCGTTCGACCTTGGCAGCGTGCGGGCCCGTCTGCGCGGCGCCGATGCCGATGCGGAAGGCGCACTGGCGACCTACGAACAGCAAGTATTGCTGGCGCTGGAAGAGTCGGAAAACGCCTTCAGTGATTACGGCAAACGTCAGCAACGGTTGATCTCGCTGATCCGTCAGAGCGAATCGAGCCGCAAGGCTGCCGATCTGGCTGAAATCCGCTACCGCGAAGGCACCACCGATTTCCTGGTCCTGCTCGACGCCCAGCGTGAGCGTTTGAACGCTGAAGACAGCCAGGCCCAGGCCGAAGTGGATCTGTATCGCGGCATCGTCGCGATCTACAAGGCCCTCGGTGGCGGTTGGCAGCCAGAAACGGTCGCCAGCAAGTAATCGTTTTTTTAAAGAGCTCCTTTGGTTGGCCGCAACCAACCAAATTTTTTGCCCCGCGTATCATTCGGTCGCGGGGCTTTTTTGTCTCTGTCTTTCATGGTTTTCCAGCACCGTGACCGTCGCGGTGGTACCGGCTCTGAGTCGGTCCTTGCCCGCGTAATCGGGATCGATGCCGATCCGCACCGGCACCCGTTGCGCCAGTTTCACCCAGGTGTAGCTGGGGTTGATGTTGGCCAGCAATCGGCTGCCCGGCGCGTTCTCCCGATCAGCAATGGCGAAGGCGATGCTTTGCACGGTGCCGCCAAATTTTTCCCCGCTCATCAGTTCGATACGCACCCGGTCGCCCTCCTCGATCCGTGGCAGCTTGGTTTCCTCGAAATAGCCGCTGACGTAAAAGGAGTCGCTATCCACCAGCGCCAGCAAGGCACTGCCGGCTACCGCGTAATCCCCCTGCCGGGTCAGCAGATTGGTGACATAACCGCTGACCGGTGCTTCGACGCGGGTGCGTTGCAGATCCAGTTCAGCCTGGGTCAATGCAGCAATCGCCAGTTGCACGTTGGCTTCGGCGAGACCGAGATTGGCCTGATTGCGCAACAGATCGGCCTGGGCCACCGCCACATCGGTGCTGGACTTCTCCCACTCTTCCCCGGAAATCGCGAACCCTTGCTTGAGCGTACGTCGCCGGCGCTCTTCACTCTGGCGTTGTTTGAGCAATGCCTCGCTGGCGACAATGGCCGCTTGCGACTGCCCAAGCGTAGCCTTGGAGACCTCCACCGAGCGTTTCGCATGCTCGACGGCCAGACTGTAGCGAGCCGGATCGATTTCCAGCAGCAACTGGCCCTTGACGACATACTGGTTGTCCTGCACCGCCAGCGTGACGATGCGGCCCGAGACATCCGCCGAGAGTGTCACCACATCCGCCCTCACCCGCGCATCCCGAGTCCACGGGGCCCGGGTGTAATGTTCCCAGGCAAACCAGCCGAGCACGATGGCCAGCAGCACCACCGCCAATGTCGTCAATCGAGTGAGCAACGTCTTCAAGGTTTCAGGCTCCCATCAGCAGAATCAGTGCGGCGCACACACAGGCATAAAGGGCGCCTTCGAACAGCGCCTCATGCCAGACAAAACGCAGGACGCCGAGCCGGCGCAAACCCCAGTCGAGCAGCAGAAAAACCGGTATGGCCAGCAACAAGGCCTGAGCGATTGGCGGCAGGTAAACGCCGCCGATCTCGAAATCAATGGGCAAGAATGGGCTCTCCTTCAGAACGGTCGGGCTGCAAATGCTCGCCATGTCGTTCCAGAAACGACACCACGATCAACAGGGCCACGCGCATGCGAAATACCGACCACAAGTGCTCATGGGTGGCGACATGCAAGGCATCCAGCTCATCGCCGAGCGCATGCAGCGTAGCCAGTAAAGGTGTCAGGCGTACATCCGGTCGGCCGGCGACGAAACGGCCGGTCTGACGCAATGCCGTCGACAGCTGCCTATGCAAATCGTCCGTAAGCAGAGCATTGTTTTGCGCCTGTTGCCTGAGCTGGTGCATGGCCACGCCCAGCGCTACACAGGCGAGGCTGATTTCATACAGGCGCTGCATGTCCCGTTCGTTGGCGGCCGGCAACACGCCCAGCATCGAGGTCAGGCGATCAACCATGCGGCTTTCGAAGGCGAATTGCTGTTCATCGGTGGCCGGGCTCTTGGTCAGTTGGTAGACCTGCTCCCGCGCTTCGTTGTAAAAGCGCCGGATGCGCAGAGCCGGGCGGAACGGGAAAATCCAGGCATAAACAATCAGAGCCAGCATCGCCGCACTCACGTAGGCTCCGGCAAATTCGAACCATTGAATTGCGGTGTTCTGCCCGGTGCCGACGTTCTGCGGCCCGAGCATCAGGAAACTCGACAGCCCCAGGCCCATGCCGATACCGGTGGTGGCCGGGTTGGCCAGTCCGACCGCGATCACATACAGCAGAGGCGCGAGCAGCAAGGCCAGCATTTCGAAATCACTGATCGCCGGGACCAGCATGAATTGATAGAACGCTGAGACGACCAAGGCCAGTCCCAATCCTCGGGCGTAACTCTGTGCAGCGATCAAGGGACGCGGAAATGTCGCCATCAACGAA
This sequence comes from Pseudomonas sp. B16(2017), assembly GCF_002113205.1. NCBI lineage: Bacteria > Pseudomonadati > Pseudomonadota > Gammaproteobacteria > Pseudomonadales > Pseudomonadaceae > Pseudomonas > Pseudomonas sp. B16(2017). The sequence continues at coordinate 28,712 of NZ_NEKA01000004.1, read as the reverse complement.
CACAGAATCCCCACCAGAATCATGCCGCCGCGCGCGCCGTCCCAAGCGGTCTCGATCCAGATCAGCCCAGCCACCAGCAACGCACTGAAAGCGCGGATGGCATTCATCGTCGCGAGGGTGAAATCCAGGTGCAAGGGGCTGGACTGGCCACGAAACATGCAACTGGCTTCGCGTCCTTCCTGTATCGCGTCGCTCAGTTCGAGAATCTGCTCCAACTGCTGCAACAGCCGCGCCTGCTCCCAGCGCAGTGCCCACGCCAGCGAACGCAGGGTTGCACTCATGTCTTCGGTCAGTTGTTCGGCCCTGTAGGCGAGCCCTTCGAACTGCTGTTGCAGCGCGACGAACTGGTGCCGCGCCTCTGCCGGCAATGAGCGCCCTTGCAGTGCGAGCTGGTCGAGCAGTGCCAGTTCTTCTGCACGCAATTGCTGGATCTCCAGCGGCAGATCGCCCTCCCATCGCTCGGTGAGCAGCTCCCGCTGGTGACGCAGCGCGGTCAGGCGTGAGGTCAGCAGCATCAGTTGATTACCCAGCAACAGCACCAGATTGTTGGCACTGCGCAGACGCGGGGCGTCGAAATACAAATGCCGGCGCAGGCCTTCAAGGGCGCTGATTTCCCCCAACAACTGCATTTGCCGGCGCTGAAAGTCCGCTTCGCTTTCTTCGGTGCGAAGTACAGCGGCGGCATGGGTGGCAACCAGCCTGATCACCTGATCGACCTTTGCAAAATAGTTGCGCGACACCGCCTCGGGCCGCGCCGTCAACAGACTGACAACGCACACGCACGCTACCGCCAACAAGGTTTCGGTGACCCGGGTCACCGCCAGCAAAAAGGTGCCGTCCTGATCCGGAATCGCCAGCAGCGCCACTACCACAGCGGTATATCCGCTAAGCACGAACGCCTGGGAACTGGTGTAGCGCAGTAGCGTGCCGCCCGCCGTGCACAGCGCCAGCCATAAGGCCAGGGTCGTGATGAACGGCAACGGCGCCTGGGGAAAAATTGCCATCAGCACCACCGCCACCACCGCGCCAAGGGTCGTCCCGATGATTTGCCCGAAGCTGCGTGCCAGCGCCATCCCGGCCAGTGGCTGGCTGATGATAACGACGGCCATGATCGACCACTTCGGTTGATCCAGATCGAACAGAAACGCCAGGTACAAGGTCAGCAATCCGGCGACGATGGTGCGCAGACCAAACAGCAGCACTGCCTGACCGGGGTGGATCAGCGCCTTGAAATAAATGAGCAGGGACTGCATGGATAGCCTCGTCGAAACAACTTCTGCAAGCGTAGTCACTGTATTAAGGATTTGATGGTTTACGGGAGCCACAAAGCTCGTAGGGCGTTTCAGCACTTGTAGTAGGTCATATCAGGCACAGTGTTTGACTCACGGCGCGAGCTGACAGAAGCTTGCGACCTCCGCTGCAAAACGAAATTTTCGGAAATTCGCATGCCTCAGTCTCGCCGCTATTTGCTCATCAGCCTCGGCCTTGCGCTGGTCCTGATCGTCGCCTGGCTGTCTTTGCGCAGCACTGCGCCGGTTGTGCCGGAAGCGATCAAACACGGTTACAGCGAAGCGCTGGCCGCCGCGCGTGCTGGTCAACCGGGGGCTGCGCGGGTTTTATACCAACAGCTGGGGCGCCCGGATCTGTCGGTCAAACGGCGTGTCTGGCTGCACGCCGAGCTGCCCAACTACCCGAGCCCGCAGGCCTTGAAACTGGCGGACGCCGATCTGCAAAACGAATCGCCGGACGTTCGACTGGCCGCAATCAAAAGCGTGACGGGCCTGGTGCCTGGCGGTCAGCGCAGTTTGCTGTTGGGCCCGTTGCTCGATGATGAAGATCAAACCGTACGCTTTGCTGCAATCAACGCCCTGCTCGGTTTGTCTCCGGATCAACTGGGCCTGTATTTCGCGCCGTTGCAGCAAGGCATCGACATGTGGAAAGAGGCGCTCAAGAGCCAGCCGGAAAGCGCCGCCAACTATGCCCAACTGGCGCGCCTGTATCTGCACAATGCGGAGTTCAAGCAGGCGCAGCAAGCGTTGGAGCAGACCCTGCGCCTGGATCCCGGCAATCTGCCGGCGTTGGTGATGCAGATCGAAGTACTCGATCGCCAGGGCCAGAGCGACGCCGCGCGTCAGTTGCTCGCCCGACAATTGAAGGCCCAGCCCGATTCGGCTTATCTGCAACATGCCCTGGGCCTCTGGCTGCTGCATCACGATCAACGCGAGTACGCCCTGCTCGGTTTGTCCAAAGCCGTAGAACTCGAGCCCGACAACAAGGACTACCGCTACGACCTTGCTACCACCCTGCACAGCGCCGAAGAACTGGAGGCGGCGCAAAAGCAGTTGCAGGAAATCGTCCAGCGTCACCCCGCCGACCGCAAGGCGCGGGTGTTGCTGATCAACTACTGGAAAGAAAGCGGTCAGTTGCAGAACGTGCAGATTCTGCTGGCCCAACTCGAACAGATGAACCCTGACGATCCCTCGTTGCAGCAAGGCCTCTAGCGCCTTTCAAGACACATCCAGCAAGAAACTCGGAACCGCCGACTCGGCAAAAGGTCAAGTAATCAGGCAGTGCCAAACGGCGTCCGGCGCCCGCTGCCTCGTTTTCCCTAGTCATGAGAGGGCATTTTTTGTCTACATCGAACGCGTTGATCAGTGCAAAAGCCGCCACCGGCATCGAAGGGCTGGACGATATCCTCGCCGGTGGCCTGTCCCGCAGTCACGTTTTCTTGCTGGAGGGTGAGCCTGGAACCGGTAAAACCACGGTCGCGTTGCATTTTTTACTGGCCGGCGCCCGTGCCGGTGAGCGATCTTTGTACATTACGCTCTCCGAAACCGAGCATGAGCTGCGTCAGGGCGCGGCCTCCCACGGATGGGAGCTGGGCGAAAATATCGAAATTTTCGAGCTGACTCCCCCGGAAAACCTGCTCAACGCCGAGCATCAGCAGAGTCTCCTGTATTCTTCGGATCTGGAGCTGGGCGAGGCGACCAAACAGATTTTCGAGGTGGTCGAACGCTTCAAGCCGACCAGGGTGGTACTCGACAGCCTTTCAGAGATTCGCCTGCTCGCGCAAAGCTCCCTGCGCTACCGTCGACAGATTCTGGCAATCAAGCATTACTTCGTGCGCTATGACGCCACGGTGCTGCTACTGGATGACCTGACCACCGAATCCCTCGACAAGACCGTGCACAGTGTTGCCCACGGCGTGATCCGGCTCGAGGAATTAACGCCCAACTACGGCGCCGAACGCCGTCGCGTCAGGGTGGTCAAGTATCGCGGCCAAAAATACCGCGGCGGCTATCATGACTTCACCATCATGGGTGATGGCGTGCATGTTTTTCCCCGTCTGGTGGCGGCCGAGCATCGGGGCGATTACCCGCGTCTGCAGCTGTCCAGCGGAATAAAAGAAATGGACGCGCTCTTGGGCGGTGGCATCGAAACCGGCTCCAGCACATTGATCCTGGGCCCGGCAGGCACCGGCAAGTCGTTGATCTCGATGATCTTCGCGGCCGCAGCGGTGTCACGCGGGGAAAAAGCCGCCCTGTTCATCTTTGATGAAGAGCTGGAGCAGCTGTTCGAGCGCATGAAAAACATCGGCATCGACCTCAAGGCTCTGCGAGCGTCCGGCAACCTGCTGATCGAACAGGTCGACGCCGCCGAACTTTCCCCCGGCGAGTTCTCCCATCGTGTGCGGCGCTGCGTCGACGAAAGAGACATCAAGACCGTGGTGATCGACAGCATCAACGGTTATCAGGCCGCGATGCCGGAAGAAAACGCCTTGGTGCTGCACATGCACGAACTGTTGCTGTACTTGAACCGCAAGGGCGCCGCGACCTTCATGACCGTCGCCCAACACGGTCTGGTTGGCGACATGCAGGCGCCGGTGGACATCACCTATTTGGCCGACACCGTAATCCTGCTGCGCTACTTCGAAGCGATCGGCAAGGTGCGCCGAGCCATCTCGATCATCAAGAAACGTACCGGCAGCCATGAATCGACCATTCGCGAATACCGCATTTCCACGAAAGGCATGACCATCGGCGAACCACTGGAAGCCTTTCAGGGGGTGCTGCGCGGCGTACCGACCTACCTCGGCGCGAGCAATCCGCTGCTTAAGGACGATTTCTTGTGACAGTCACCGTACCACTGTCGGAACGGGCGTTGATCCTCGCCCCCCTCGGGCGCGACAGTCAGGTTGCGCTGATGATCCTCAACGAAGCGGGCTACGGTGGCCTGATCACTCCCGACCTCAGAACGCTTTGCACCGAACTCGAACCCGGTGCCGGGTTGCTGTTGATTGCTTCCGAAGCCTTGCTGGGCCCGGATCTGGAAACCCTGCTGGCGTATCTGGATCAACAGCCCGCCTGGTCGGATCTGCCGATTGTGTTGTTGACCCACCACGGAGGATCCCAACAGGGACCCTCGTCGCAGTTGAGCAAATTGCTGGGCAACGTGACGTTTCTTGAACGTCCTTTCCATCCGGTGACCCTGGTCAGCCTGATCTCCACCGCCCTTCGCGGTCGACGACGACAGTACGAAGCCCGCGACCGCCTGATCGATCTGAGCGAGAGTGAACGACGCCTGCAATCGACTCTGGAAACCCTCGAGCAACAAGTCGAAGAACGCACCGCCCAGCTGCGGCACAACGAGGAAGCGCTGCGCCAGTCGCAGAAAATGGAAGCGGTCGGGCAATTGACCGGCGGTATCGCCCATGACTTCAACAATATGCTGACCGGCATTATCGGCAGCCTCGAGTTGATCCGCCGTCGACTGGCGCGTGGCCGGACGGAGGATCTCGACAGCCTGATCGATCTCGGCGTGACCTCGGCCAACCGCGCCGCCGGCCTGACTCATCGCCTGCTGGCTTTCTCCCGACGCCAGTCCCTGGACTCCAAAGCCGTAAAAATGAACGATCTGGTGCAATCGATGGGCGAGTTGCTGCAACGCAGCCTCAACGAAAGCATTCATCTGGACATGCGCCTGCACCAGGAGCTATGGGTAGCCGAGGCCGACCCCAATCAACTGGAAAGCGCCCTGCTCAACCTGGTTATCAATGCCCGCGACGCTATGCCCGACGGCGGCAATCTGGTAGTCGAGACGAGCAATCAGGTGCTGGGAAGCGATTTCACCGCCGCTTACAGCAACCTGAAGCCCGGCGATTACGTCCTATTGAGCGTGACCGACAATGGTTGCGGCATGCCCGAGAGCGTGATCAATCGCGCATTCGACCCATTTTTCACCACCAAGCCGATCGGCCAGGGCACCGGCTTGGGTCTGTCGATGATCTACGGTTTCAGCAAGCAATCCGGTGGCCACGTCTCGATCGACAGCAAAATCGACGAGGGCACTACCGTCAGACTCTATCTGCCGCGCTTCCAGGGCGAATCGTTGCCTCACGCGCCAACGCACGCGGAGCAGGCGCCCGACGCCGTGGAAGGCGAAACCGTATTGATCGTCGAAGACGATCCGGCCGTGCGGGTGCTGGTCAGTGCAGTGTTGAGCGAACTGGGTTATGGATTTGTCGAGGCCAGCGATGCCGACAGTGCCGTGCCGATTCTGGATTCGGAGCAACGCATCGATCTGCTGATCAGCGACGTCGGCCTGCCGGGCATGAACGGCCGGCAACTGGCGGAAATCGGCCGGCAATACCGGCCCGACCTGAAGGTTCTGTTCATTACCGGTTACGCTGAACACGCCGCTGTGCGCGGCGGGTTCCTTGATTCCGGGATGCAGATGATCACCAAGCCGTTCACCTTCGATCTGCTGACGGCGAAGGTGCGGGAGATGATTCGCGGGTGACGCTTTGCTGCTTGTCCATCCTGACGGACGGTAAATTCTCATAAGCGGCCAACTGTGCAGCATAGGCCGCTTTTTCATGCTTGAAACCTGTCAACTTTGACAGCTGTTCAACTGCACTTGCCCCTGTTTGAATCACTCACCTAAATGCTTTTTGGTTCTCCCTTCGAGAGAGCTGTTCTCTCAAAAAACGCCCTATAGCATGAGAGGCAAAAAAATGAACAAGCACTGTTTACTGGCATTGGTGTTTGTATTGACTTTGGGGGGGTGTGAGAGCCGGGAACAAGCACAGGTAAAAGAACCTGAAAGCACAATGGGTGCTGTCAATACGATTTCCAGTTCTGCGCAAACAGGCAGACAGGTTGCGTCTGATCTGACCGCACGTTACAACGACCTCAGACGCAATTGTGGCTCCGAATCGATGCCCTCCTTTCTATGCACAGGGATTGTCCTGCGTTCGACCGTACCCTCGTTCACAAACGCATATTCCACCTGGAATCCTAGCCCCCACTCACAAACAAGTGGAGGCGTGTCGTTTACCTACCTGAGAAAAGACATGAAGTTCAAAAGCCTCGTTTTTGGACAAACCAGCGGGTTTATTTTCTACCCGGTTCTGTCCCGTCCGGTAGGCAGCCGACAAATTCAAATTTTGTGTGCCTACCCGCGGGATGGAGCAACGCAGTTGAGAGAAAAGCCTGGTTGTGGAGCACACCCTTATTCACCTGACAGGAGTCGTCGTTGCCAAACCATCGGCATCACCACCGCAGAGCAGTGGGTGGCCAATATCAACTCTGGAAAATGGAACATATGTCCATTCGATGTTCAAGACTCAATGAACAACCTGGCGGCCGATTCGTTTTATCAGACCATTCGCGCGCACAACCTGAAAAACTACTTCGCAGGTGCATACGACTACAGTGAATTGATTCTCGCCAACTGGCCACAAAATATCCCGGAAGAACTTCCCATTGAGGCGTTTTACTACCTGCCAGGTGGACTGGCGGGCGCTCAGCATGATCAAAAGGATTTCTTCAACAAGACGGGAGGGAAAGTCGTCCCGATCATAAAGCTGACGTTACCCGCTACGACTGATGCCGATGCTGCGTTCACCTACAGCGCTGCGGATCAGGTTCATTAGCAATACTGGCGTGCTGCGATCTTGCATCGCAGCACGCCTCAGGCCAACAGTTCCTGGATCTTCTCCTGCAACACATCCAGATCGAACGGTTTTTCCAGGATCGGCGCCCGGCGGGTGATGGGGCTGCCGGTCTCGCGGATTTCCTGCGGATAGCCGCTGATGAAAATCACCTTCAGATCAGGGCGCAATTTGACGGCGGGCTCGGCGATCTGCACGCCGGAGATTCCGCCAGGCAAGCGGAAATCAGTAATCAACATGTCCAGATGCGGCTTGCTCGCCAGAATCTCGAACGCCTGCTCGCCGTTCTCGGCCTGCAATACGCGATAGCCCTGCCCTGACAGATAGTCTGTCAGCACCATCAGGATCACCGGTTCGTCCTCGACGACGAGTACTACATCTTGTGCATCTACGCTCATGGGAAGCCTTTGTTCGGTCAATAGCTGCTGATACGACCGTGCGGTCACTCAGAGGTTGCGTTTGTTTCGCCGTTTTCCTGGAGCGGCAGACAAACGCGAAACAGGGCGCCCTCGTTGATCTTGCTTTCGACGACGATGAAGCCGCCATGGGCGGCGACGATCTGTTCGGAGATGAACAGACCCAGTCCGAGGCCGGCCACCACCGTCTTGGCGGAGACCCGTTCGAACTGTTGAAAAATGCGTTTCTGATTTTCCTCGCTGATGCCGATGCCGTGATCCTGAACCTCGACCCGTGCGTGGTTGCCCTGGCGATAGACGCGCACCTGAATCGGGCTTCTAGCGCCATAACGCAAGGCATTGGTCAGCAGGTTGGAAATCACCTGTTCGATGCGAAACTCGTCCCAGCAGCCTTCGACCGGACTCTCCGCTTCGAAGGAAACGGTGGTTTCCGCCGCCTCGATCTGTTGCGCAAAGTTTTGCAGCAAGTTGCTCACCAACTGCGCGAGATCGAAGCGACTCGGTCGAATCGACAGCTTGCCGGTGCGGATCCGCGAGACGTCGAGCATGTCCTCGATCAGCCGGATCAGGCTTTTGATCTGGCGTTCGTCGCGGTCAACCATCGCGTGCATTTTGTCGAGGGTGAACGCGGCGGCGTTGTCCCGGGCCAGATGCATCTTGCGCAACTGGGTTTCGAGGATAAGACCGTTAAGGGGCGTGCGCACTTCGTGGGCGACGATCGACATGAAATCGTCACGCATGCGTACCGCCTGCTCCAGTTCGCCCTGGGTTCTTTGCAGTTGCTGAAGCAGCGCCTCCTGTTCGCGACGACTCTGCTCCAGCGCTTCGACCTGTTGCTTCATCGCCTTGCTCTGGCGGTACAGATCGACAAACACGTTCACCTTGCTTTTTACCGCATGGATATCCAGCGGCTTGTGCAGGAAGTCCACTGCCCCGCTTTCGTAGCCTTTGAACGCGTAATTGAGTTCGCGGCCAGCGGCGCTGACGAAGATGATTGGAATGTTCTTGGTTTTCTCGGTACCGCGCATCAATTCGGCCAGTTCAAAGCCGTTCATGCCGGGCATTTGCACGTCAAGAATGGCCATGGCGAATTCGTGTTGCAGCAGCAGCGACAGTGCTTCGTCCGCCGACAATGCTTTGTAGACGGTGCGATCCTCACGTTTGATCAGCGCTTCGAGGGCCAGCAGGTTCTCGGGCAGATCGTCGACGATCAGCAGTTTTGCCTGGATATTACTCAGCATGCGATTCGTTCCAGCTCGACAAGCAGACGGCCGATGCCGTGTATGGGAAGTATGTAATCCGGTTGATGCGTTTTCAGTGCCGCGCGAGGCATGGTATCGACCTGTGCGTCATCCGGATCCTGCACGACGGTCAGGCCGCCCCGGCGTTTGACCTGGGCCAGGCCTCGCGCGCCATCATGGTTGGCGCCGGTCAGCAGCACGGCGGCCAGCGCCGGCCCGTAGGCATCAGCGGCGGATTCGAACAGGAAATCGATCGAAGGCCGCGAATGATGCAAACGGTCTTCAAGGCTCAGCGACAGGCTGCGATCCTGCTCCACCGACAGGTGATAACCCGGCGTGGCGAAATACACGGTGCCGGGCATGATGTCCTGTTTGTCGATGGCTTCAGCGACCGGCAGCGCCAGCCGCCGGGCGAATACCTCGACGAGCTGACTGCGACGCTCTTCCGGCAGATGCAGCACGATGATGATCGGCAGCCCGAACCCGGCCCGCAGCGAACCAAGCAAGGTCAGCAACGCCTCGACGCCACCGGCGGAAGCTCCGACCACAATCGCCTCGACCCGAGGCAAATCCGCGGCACTGTTCATGATTTGCGGTAAATCCGTTCTTGTTTAACCAGGGGTTCGAACTGGTTGGCATAGCCTGAGAAGTCGAGTGTTTCCTTGCTGCCCAGCACCAGGAATCCACGGTGACACAACGATTCATGGAACAACCCGAAAGCTCGATCCTGAAGTTTTTTATTGAAGTAAATCAATACATTACGACATGAAATTAATTGAGTTTCGGAGAATACGCTATCGGTCGCCAGGCTGTGATCGGCGAACGTAACGTTCTCACACAGGCTCTTGTCGAAAATCGCGTAGCCATAGGCCGCAGTGTAGTAGTCGGCGAACGAACGCTGGCCGCCTGCCTGCTGATAGTTGGCGGTGTAGGCACGCACGTTTTCCATCGAAAAGATCCCTTGCTTGGCCTTGTCCAGCGAGCGCGGGTTGATGTCGGTGGCGTAGATGATCGTACGATCAAGCAGGCCTTCTTCGCGCAGCAGGATCGCCATCGAGTAGACCTCCTCGCCGGTACTGCAACCGGCGATCCAGATCTTGATCGACGGATAAGTCTTGAGCAGCGGCACCACTTCCTGACGGATCGCCAGGAAGTGCGATGGATCGCGGAACATCTCGCTGACCGGGATCGTCAGCAATTGCAGCAACTGCATGAACGCCGTCGGGTCATGCAGGACTTTCTCCTGCAAGGCCGAGATGGTCGCGCACTCGAACTGGCTCAACGCATGTTGCACACGGCGCTTGATCGAGGCGCCGGAGTAATCGCGAAAATCGTAGCTGTACTTGAGATAAATCGCCTCGATCAGCAACCGCAGTTCGATTTCACTGTTCCGCTCAACGGAATTACTACGTTCCACTAAATGCGTTCCATCTTGGGTAACCACACGCGAATCAGCGAGAACAGGCGATCCAGGTCAATGGGCTTGGCCAGGTAATCATTGGCACCCGCCTGCAGGCAGCGCTCCTGATCGTCCTTCATGGCCTTGGCCGTCACCGCGATGATCGGCAGCTTGCGCCAGCGCGGATCCTTGCGGATTTCCATGGTGGCTTCAAAACCATCCATTTCCGGCATCATCACGTCCATCAGCACCAGGTCGATGTCCTCGACTTCATTCAGTTTTTCAATCGCTTCGCGACCGTTTCGGCCAATCACCACGACTGCACCCTTGGTTTCCAGCGCACTGGTCAGGGCGAAAATGTTACGTACATCGTCGTCCACCAGCAGCACCTTGCGTCCTTCGAAGACCTTATCGCGGCTGCGGGCGGTCTTGAGCATCTTCTGCCGTTCATGGGACAACTGCGATTCGACTTTGTGCAGAAAGAGTGTGACCTCGTCCAGCAGACGTTCCGGCGAGCGTGCGCCCTTGATGATGATCGAACGCGAGTACTTGCGCAGTTCGGCTTCTTCGTCGCGGGTCAGATTGCGCCCTGTGTAGACAATGACCGGCGGGAACGAGCAGATGTCCTCGGTGGACATGCGCTTGAGCAGATCGTTGCCAAGCATGTCCGGCAGCTTCAGATCGATGACCATGCAATCGAAGATCGTCGTGCGCAGCAGCTCCAGTGCGTCCTGCGCCAGGCCTACAGCGGTGATTTCGATGTCGTCATCGCCGATCAGGCGGGCAATGCTTTCCCGCTGCAGATCGTCGTCCTCCACCAGCAGCACACGTTTGACCTTCTGCGTGAGCTTGGCTTCGAGACGGGCAAACACGTCCTTGAGCTCTTCGCGAGTGGTCGGCTTGACCGCGTAACCGATGGCGCCCATGTGCATGGCCGCTTCGACGCGGTCTTCCACGGAAATTACGTGCACCGGGATGTGCCGGGTCTCGGCGTGTTCTTTCAGACGCTGCAGGACGGTCAGGCCCGAGTGATCCGGCAGGCGCATGTCCAGCAGGATCGCGTCCGGCACGAACTCTTTGGCCAGGTCATAACCTTCGTCGGCACCGTGGGCAACCAGGCATTGATAGCCCAGTTCATGGGCCAGGTCATAGAGGATGTGGGCGAAATTCGGCTCGTCTTCCACCACCAGAATGCAGCGGGTATCAAACGGCGCTTTATTGCGGTCATCGTTGAAACGTGGAATGTCGACAGAGGCCAGCGGCGAAACCGTCACGGCGGGTGCAGTGACCGGAGCGGCAGCGGGCGGGCTGAACGTCAGCGGCGCGACCGGCGCGTCGCCCGGCTCGCGGTATTGCTGCGGCAGCACCAGGGTGAAGACACTGCCCTGCCCCGGCGCACTGGTGACGCTGATCGAACCACCCAGCAGCGTCGCCAGATCCCTGGAAATCGACAGACCCAATCCGGTGCCGCCGTATTTGCGGTTGGTGGTGCCGTCAGCCTGACGGAAGGCCTCGAAAATGCTTTCCTGTTGATCCGCTGCGATCCCGATCCCCGAATCGCGCACGATAAAGGCAATGTGATCGTCCGGCTGGCCGGCGATGGTCAGGCTGACCGTGCCCTGTTCGGTGAATTTCACGGCGTTGGACAGCAGGTTCTTGATCACCTGCTCCAGACGCTGGCGGTCGGTAAACAAGGTGATGGGCGCATCGGGCTGCAACTCGACGGTGAACGTCAGTTTCTTGTCCGCGGCCAGCGGTTCGAACACGCTGCGCAGGCCGTCGGCCAGGCGCGCCACGCTGGTGTTTTCCGGCATCACCTCGAGTTTGCCGGCTTCCACCTTGGAGATGTCGAGAATGTCGTTGATCAGGTTGAGCAGATCGTTGCCGGCAGAGTAGATCGACTCGGCGAACTTGACCTGCTCGGCGCTGAGATTGTCCTGCGGGTTTTCTGCCAGCAGCTTGGCCAGAATCAGCGAACTGTTCAGCGGCGTGCGCAGCTCGTGGGACATGTTGGCGAGGAATTCAGACTTGTACTTGCTCGAGCGCTGCAACTCTTCGGCGCGCTCTTCGAGCTGCACCTGGGCCAGATTGAGCTCGGTGTTCTTCTGGTCCATGGCGTCGCGCTGCTCGGCCAGAGTCTGGGCCTGTTCGGCCAGTTGCTCGTTGGTCTGTTCCAGCTCGACTTGCTGGGTTTCCAGATGCGCCTGGGATTCCTTGAGAATCCGCGATTGCTCCTCCAACTCTTCGTTGGCGGTTTTCAGCTCTTCCTGCTGCACCTGCAACTCTTCATTGAGTTGCTGGGTTTCAGCCAGCATTTCCTGCAAACGCTGGCGATAACGCGCCGCTTCGATGGACGTGCCGATGTTGCCGGCGATCAGTTCCAGCAGCGCCACATCACGGTCGGTGAGCGGACGCAGGAACCCGAGTTCGATCACGCCGTTGACCCGCTCGTCATCACTGGTCGGCACCACCAGCACACTGTGCGGCAGGCCTTCGCCCAGACCGGAGCTGACCTTGAAGTAATCGGATGGCACCGAGTCGAGACGGATCAGCCGAGCCTGCTGGGCGACCTGCCCGACGAGGCCTTCATCGCTGTAGATCAACTGATTCTGCTGTTCCTGTTCGCGGGAGAATCCGTAAGTCGCCACGCGTTTGAGGCCGCCATGTTCCTCGCGCACATACAGCGCGGCCACGGCGGTGCCGAGGTACTGGGCGCAGAACTGCAGGATATTGCGCCCCAGCAGATTGACCGTCAGTTGCCCCAGCACTTGCTCGGCGAGCTGAGTCTGGCCGTTGCGCAACCAGGCTTGCTGTTCCAGACGCTTTGCACTGGCCTCTTGCGCCGCCAGGGTCGCGCCATAGCTTTGCGACAGGTTGAGCAGATCGCGCCGACCGACATAGGCCAACAGACCGCTGATGCCCGCCACGAACAGCAGATAAAGGCTGATGCTCCAGACCGTGGTGCGGCGCACATCCTCATTACGGGAGGCACGCAGCAACTGTTCGGTTTCAATCACATCTTCGAACTGTTTACGTATTTCGTCGGTCAGGCGCTTGCCCTTCCCCGCTTTGACCGCCGATTTGTAATCGCCACTGGCGCGTTGCAGATCGATCATCGACTGCGCATAGGTCGCCCACTCGATTTGCAGCGCCTGAAGTCGACGCAGGCGATCGGTCTGAGCCGGATTGTCCGCAGTCAGTTCGAGCAAGGTATTCAGAGCCACGGCGATGCGAGGCTTGGCCGTTTCGTACGGATCGAGGAAATGCTCGTCGCCGCTGAGCAGATACCCGCGCATTCCGGTTTCCAGATCCACGGTGAGTTTCACCGCTTCGTTGGCGTTATTGATCACCCGGTCGGTGTGCTCCACCCACTGGATCACAGACAACAAATAGGTGATCAATGAAATGAAGAACACGGCACTGATGACGCCGACGCCCAACGGCAAACTGACGTTGCGGCTCAGGAGTTTGCGAAACCGTTGCTCATCAACCGAAGACGGAGAGGACATGTGGCAGCCTTGTCGAACTGTTGAAAACCAGGGAGTTTGCCCCAAAACGGCACCATGGATCCATTTTTCTCACAGCTTTAATACTGTTTTCCTACATTTGCCTACGCCGAATCGGGGCCCAACAGTTATCCTTGCCCGCCCGTTTGCGCCTATCCTTTTTTTGTATGCAGTCGGGAACTTGTGGCTATGCGCCACTTACTCATGCAAGAGCCCGGCATTTTTGATCGACCGGCGCCCCGTCCCCCATTCTTGAGAGCCGCCATTATGTCCAACCCTGTGTCCACCATCCTTGTAGTAGAAGACGATGCCATCGTGCGCATGCTGATCGTCGATGTGCTGGAGGAGCTGGAGTTCAAGGTTCTGGAGGCAGATGGCAGCGAGCAGGCGCTGGAAATCCTCAAGGATACGAATCAGCACATCGACCTGATGATGACCGATGTCGGCTTGCCGATCATGGATGGCCGTCAACTGGCCACCGAAGCCCGCAATATTCGCCCCGCACTGCCGATTCTGTTTGCCAGCGGTTATGCCGAGACCATTGAAGTACCGGTGGACATGCATGTGATCGGCAAGCCATTTTCCATTGATCAACTGCGAGACAAGGTCAAAGCCGTTCTCGGGCAATCCTGAGCACGAGACTTCAATGTCTGAATGAAGCTTTCACGCGCCCTGTCGATCGCCTTCTCCCTCGGCCTCATCCGATGCAAACCCGATAAAAACGGATCACTCGATGCCTGGGTTATGGTCTAATCCGCGCGCCTTTTTTCCGTCACTTCGTTCCAGGAACCGTTTCTCATGAGTCAGCCCGCAACCAAAGTCCTCGTCATTGGTTACGTCTGGCCGGAACCTCGTTCCTCTGCGGCAAGCGGGCATGTGATGCAAATTCTCGAAACGTTCCTGCACCAGGGTTGGCAAATCACCTTTGCCAGCCCTGCCGGCGTTGGCGAACATCCGGCCGATTTGGGCGAACTTGGGATCCATACGGTCCCGATCGAACTGAACAACAGCAGTTTCGACACATTCATCAGCGAACTTGGCCCGGATATCGTGCTCTTCGATCAATTCATGATTGAAGAACAATTCGGCTGGCGGGTAGAAAAACACTGCCCCGACGCGTTGCGTGTTCTGGAAACCTCGGATTTGCAGAGCTTGCGCCATGCCAGGCATCAGCGTTTGAGGGACCGGTTGAAGGCCAGCGATGACGCGAACGACTTTAATGCGTTGTTCGCGCCTGCACTGCATGAAGAGTTCAGGCTGATGGCTGACACCGACCTGGCCAGGCGCGAGATTGCCGCGCTGTATCGCTGTGATCTGAATCTGATGATCTCGCCAGTGGAAATCGACCTGCTCGTACAGCAATTCAAGTTGCCACCCGAACTGTTGCACTGGTGCCCGTTGATGGTCGAACCGCCCAGCGCATCGCCAAAAAAGTTTGATGAACGCGTCGACTTCCTCAGTATCGGCAATTTCCGTCACGCGCCGAACTGGGATGCCGTGTTGTGGCTGAAATCGACAATCTGGCCGCTGATCCGCGAGCAACTGCCCAAGGCGCAGCTACGTATCTACGGGGCTTACACGCCCCCCAAGGCAGCAGCCCTGCACAATCCCTCACAGGGGTTCCATATCATGAACTGGGCGGAAGACGCCTTGCAGGTCATGTCTGATGCGCGTGTTTGTCTGGCCCCCCTGCGTTTCGGCGCGGGAATCAAGGGCAAATTGATCGATGCAATGCTTTGCGCAACGCCAAGTGTCACGACGCCGACAGGGGCTGAAGGCATGCATACCCACCAACCCTGGCCGGGGGCAATCTGCCGCACCGCGCAGGATTTCGCCAATGCCGCGGTCCAGCTTTATCGCGACGAAATACTCTGGCAAGCAACCCAATCCCGTGGACAAACGCTGCTCGAAGACATTTATCAGCGAGCCGTTCATGGGCCGGCACTGATCGACAAGTTGCTTGAATGCCGAAAAAACATTCAACAACGAAGACTCGACAACTTCACCGGCAGCATGTTGCGCCATCATTTACACAAGAGCACACAATACATGTCTCAGTGGATCGAGGCTAAAAACCGGAATAAATAGCACCATCGGAAAACTCTACAAACAATCGTCAATAAATTGCATCAACACTCACGTAGCCCGTCACTGATTTAAACTTTATAAACATCCTGCAAGTGGCTCTTTAAACAATCAGCATATCGCCACTCTTTTCGATCACTTATGCAGGACGCATTAATGGCAACTTACAACTGGATGAGCACGACCCCCGACATCGATTCGCTGAACATCTGCGAACTGACACTGCCCGGCACTCACAACGCGGGCAGTGACTGGCGCGCCACCTATCCGCTTTTTAGCCCTCCACGTCACTGGCTGGCGTGTCAGCACGATACTTTTCACGCGCAACTGAACCACGGCGCCCGTGCGCTCGACATTCGTCTGAAATATGAAGCCAATGGTAAAGGTGCGCGAAAGTTCGTCATGCACCACGGCGGCTATACAAACTCCCGAACACTGGAAGACCTGGCCAATGACATAAACAACTTCCTTGCAAAGAACCCGGATGAGTTCATCATCCTGGACTTTCACGAACTGAAGGGTAATGACTTCGATTTCGAATACTTCAACAACACGATCATCAACTTGCTGGGAGACCGCCTTGTACCCCGTATCAACCAGTCTCTCACTCTTCAAGAACTAAAACGCGTCAGCCCGAAACAGCGAGTTTTTGCGGCTGCAAGATCGCACTGGAAACTCGACTACAGAGTGTTTCACGATCAAATCAGTCATAAATGGTCGGAAAACGACATCACCAGTCCTGATGAATTGCGCCAATTCATTGAAAAAGTGATGAAAAACCCTCCAGGCACGTGGAATACCTGGTCGTTATCCGCCACCAGTTATACCTCCATTGGTGGTCCCGTCGACATTCATGACCAACTGAATGAGTGGTTCGACCTGGATAAAAGTGATTGGGCATTGAAGTGCAACATCATTAACGTCGACTTCATGGAAGAGTCCGACCTGATGGAGTTTTGCCGAGTCGCCAACGTGATTAAGGCCGAACAACGCTCGCTCTGAGCCGCAATGGAAACTGGCGCAACCGACGTGACAAGAGGCATGATCACCGGGCGATAACAATAAAAGCGCTCTGCCATGACCCGAACCGCCCGCGTCACCGACCCTTCTTATGAGCTGATGGATGACCACAACGGGTTGTCCATCATCTATCGCCAGCATGGCTTCCCCTGCCCGCTGGTGCGCTGGCATTTTCACAAGGAGTACGAGCTGCACCTGATCGTCGCCAGTTCGGGCAAGGTGTTCATCGGCGACTACATCGGCAACTTCTACCCGCAGACCCTGTTTCTCACCGGCCCCAATCTGCCGCACAACTGGATCAGCCAGGTGGCCGAAGACGAAGTGGTCGAGAAACGCGACATGCTGGTCAACTTCACCGATGAGTTGTTCGAAAGCGGTCATCAGGTGTTCGCCGAACTCAAGACCCTGGCGCCGCTGCTCGAGCGTGCGCAATACGGCATCGAATTCCGCTCCCCGCAGACAATCCGCCAGGCCATGACCCTGATGCAACGTATCGCCGATTCGAACGGCATCACCCGTCTCGGGCACTTTTTCATCCTGATGGAATTGCTGGCGGCCTGCGACGACTACCAGCTGCTGTCCGGCGCAACCACCCCGCAACTGGCCGACGAGCACAACATTGACCGCACCAACCGCGCAGTGGATTACATCTTCGCCCACTACGCCCGTGAGTTGCCGCTGGAGGAAGTCGCCGAGCACCTGGGCATGAAGCCGACCTATTTCAGCCGCGTGTTCAAGCAGGCCACCGGGCGCAACTTCATCGAATTCGTCAATCGCCTGCGCATCAGCAAATCCTGCGAACTGCTGGCGGACGGCGACAAACCGGTCACCGAAGTGTGTTTCGAGTCGGGCTTCAACAATATTTCCAATTTCAACCGGCGTTTTCAGCAGCTCAAAGGCATGACGCCTTCGCATTATCGGCGACTGGTGGTACAGCGCCTGACCGAGCAAAACCACGGCTGACGCCGGAAATCCTGTACGGATTAATGCAGGCCGTCCTTCTGAAACGCCCTTCCCTGCGTTTGCCGCATCAATCCCGAGTGCAAAAAAGTATCGACTCAAGTGCTAGGGATGATTTGTCAGCCCTGCGTCAGAAGGCTGTAATCAGTGCACATTCTTCCCCCGCCGGAAGAACACAAAAACAATAACTGTCCTTCTGCCCCCGCCGGGTGCAGAAAAGGAGTGCACGATGCAACCCACTGCAAAAGCTCTGCTGGCCCTCACCTGCATGACCCTCAGCAGCGTCAGCCTTGGCGCCCAGACCCTGACCATCGCCACCGTCAATAACAGCGACATGATCCGCATGCAAAAGCTCTCGAAAACCTTCGAGACCGAGCATCCGGACATCAAGCTCAATTGGGTGGTGCTGGAAGAAAACGTCCTGCGTCAGCGCCTGACCACCGACATCGCCACTCAGGGCGGACAGTTCGACGTATTGACCATCGGTATGTACGAAGCTGCACTCTGGGGCGCCAAGGGTTGGCTTGAACCGATGAAGGATCTGCCGGCCAGCTACGCCCTCGACGATGTGTTCCCATCGGTGCGCGAAGGCCTGTCAGTCAAAGGTTCGCTGTACGCCCTGCCGTTCTACGCCGAAAGCTCGATCACCTACTACCGCACCGACCTGTTCAAGGACGCCGGCCTGACCATGCCCGAACGTCCGACCTGGGAACAGATCGCTGGCTTCGCCGAAAAACTCACCCACAAGGACAAGGAACAGTACGGCATCTGCCTGCGCGGCAAGGCCGGCTGGGGTGAAAACATCGCGTTGATCACCACCATCGCCAACGCCTACGGCGCACGCTGGTTCGATGAGCAGTGGAAACCCGAATTCAGCGGTCCAGAGTGGAAAAACGCGCTGAACTTTTACGTCGACACCATGAAGAAGTCCGGCCCACCGGGCGCCTCCAGCAATGGTTTCAACGAAAACCTCGCACTGTTCAACAGCGGCAAGTGCGCAATGTGGGTCGATGCCAGCGTCGCCGGCTCGTTCGTCACCGACAAGACCCAAAGCAAGGTCGCCGATCACGTCGGTTTCACCTACGCGCCGCATCAGGTCACCGACAAAGGCTCGGCGTGGCTGTACTCGTGGGCGCTGGCGATCCCTACCAGCTCCAAGGCCAAGGATGCCGCCAAGGAATTCAGCGCCTGGGCCACCTCAAAAGAGTACGGCGCACTGGTCGCCAAGACCGACGGCATCGCCAACGTACCGCCGGGCACTCGCGCCTCGACCTACAGTGACGCTTACATGAGCGCCGCGCCGTTTGCCAAGGTCACGCTGGAATCGCTGAAAGCGGCTGATCCGAGCAAACCGACCCTCAAACCTGTGCCGTACATCGGCATCCAGCTGGTGACCATTCCTGAATTCCAGGGTGTAGGCACCCAGGTCGGCAAGCTGTTCTCGGCGGCGCTGATCGGCCAGACCACGGTCGACCAGGCACTGACCGCCGCGCAGCAAACCACCGAACGCGAGATGAAGCGCGCGGGTTATCCGAAGTAATCCTGCGAAAGCCTCTCCTGCCTTCTGTGGGAGCGGGCTTGCTCGCGAAAGCGGTGTATCAGTGAAACATTTGTTGTCTGACACCACGCCTTCGCGAGCAAGTCGAATCGTCGCACCGTCGCTCCCACATGGGATCTCCATAGGTCTGTATGACTCGGTTGTAAACGCCATGAATACTTCAACTGCCAAAGCCCACATCGACCTGTCGCAGCCCCGGCGCAAAAGCCGCGTGGCCAATCCCGGCTGGTTTCTGGTCAGCCCTTCGGTGGCCCTGTTGCTGCTGTGGATGATCGTGCCGCTGGGCATGACCGTCTATTTCTCGATGATCCGCTACAACCTGCTCGATCCGGGCACCAACGAATTCGTCGGGCTGGAAAACTTCACCTACTTCCTGACCGACTCCGGCTTCATGCCTGGCGCCACCAACACGTTGCTGCTGGTAGGCAGCGTGCTGCTGATCAGCGTGGTGTTCGGCGTGTTGATCAGTGCGCTGCTGGAGGCCAGCGAATTCTTCGGTCGCGGCATCGTGCGAGTGATGCTGATTTCGCCGTTCTTCATCATGCCCACCGTCGGTGCGCTGATTTGGAAGAACCTGATTTTCCATCCGGTGTCCGGGATCCTCGCCTACATCTGGAAGTTGTTCGGCGCGCAACCGGTGGACTGGCTCGCCCACTACCCGCTGCTGTCGATCATCATCATTGTGTCGTGGCAATGGCTGCCCTTCGCGATCCTGATCCTGATGACCGCCATGCAGTCCCTCGACCAGGAACAGAAGGAAGCCGCCCGCCTCGACGGCGCCGGCCCGATCGCGATTTTCTGGCACCTGACCCTGCCACATCTGGCGCGGCCAATTGCGGTAGTCGTGATGATTGAAACCATCTTTCTGCTGTCAGTGTTCGCCGAAATCTTCACCACCACCAACGGCGGCCCCGGCTACGCGTCGACCAACCTCGCCTACCTGATCTACAACCAGGCGCTGGTGCAGTTCGACGTCGGCATGGCCTCGGCCGGCGGCCTGATCGCCGTGGTCATCGCCAACATCGCCGCGATCATTCTGGTGCGGATGATCGGCAAAAACCTGACTGACAAAGCCTGAGGCCTGCCATGACTCTTCAACAATCCCGCCGGCTGCAAAGCCTGCTGCTCGGCACGCTGGCCTGGGCCATCGCGATCATCATTTTCTCCCCGATCTTCTGGATGGTGCTGACCAGTTTCAAGACCGAAATCGACGCTTTCGCCACGCCGCCGCAGTTCATCTTCACGCCGACGCTGGAGAACTACCTGCACATCAACGAGCGCAGCGATTACTTCAGTTTTGCCTGGAACTCGGTGGTGATTTCCTTCAGCGCCACGGCTCTTTGCCTGCTGATCGCGGTGCCGGCGGCCTACTCGATGGCGTTCTACGAAACCCAGCGCACCAAGGGCACGCTGCTGTGGATGCTCTCCACCAAGATGCTGCCGCCGGTGGGCGTGCTGATGCCGATCTACCTGCTGGCCAAGAGTTTCGGCCTGCTCGACACGCGCATCGCGCTGATCGTGATCTACACGCTGATCAACCTGCCGATCGTGGTCTGGATGGTTTACACCTACTTCAAGGACATCCCCAAAGACATCCTCGAAGCCGCCCGCCTCGACGGTGCCACCCTGGCTCAGGAAATGCTCCGCGTGCTGCTGCCGATCGCCAAGGGCGGCCTCGCGTCGACCGTGCTGCTGTCGCTGATCCTGTGCTGGAACGAGGCGTTCTGGTCGTTGAACCTGACTTCGTCCAAAGCCGCGCCACTGACCGCGCTGATCGCCTCCTACTCAAGCCCTGAAGGATTGTTCTGGGCCAAGTTGTCGGCCGTCTCGACCCTGGCCTGCGCGCCGATCCTGATCTTCGGTTGGATCAGCCAGAAACAACTGGTGCGCGGCCTGTCGTTCGGCGCCGTCAAATAAGAATTCGCAAAAGGAGCGCCACCATGGCCAACCTGAAAATCAAGAATCTGCAAAAAGGCTTCGAAGGTTTTTCCATCATCAAGGGCATCGACCTTGAGGTGAACGACAAGGAATTCGTGGTGTTCGTCGGCCCGTCGGGCTGCGGCAAATCCACCCTGCTGCGCCTGATCGCCGGCCTTGAAGAAGTCAGTGGCGGCACCATCGAACTGGATGGGCGCGACATCACCGAAGTCAGCCCGGCCAAGCGCGATCTGGCGATGGTGTTTCAGACCTACGCGCTGTACCCGCACATGACCGTGAAGAAAAACATGTCGTTCGCCCTCGACTTGGCCGGCGTACCGAAAGCCGAAGTCGAGAAGAAAGTCGGCGAAGCGGCGCGCATTCTGGAACTGGGCCCGATGCTGGAACGCAAGCCGAAACAACTGTCCGGCGGCCAGCGTCAGCGCGTGGCCATCGGCCGGGCGATCGTGCGCAACCCGAAAATCTTCCTGTTCGACGAGCCGCTGTCCAACCTCGACGCCGCCCTGCGGGTGCAGATGCGCCTGGAACTGTTGCGCCTGCACAAGGACCTCAAAGCCACGATGATCTACGTGACCCACGATCAGGTCGAAGCCATGACCATGGCCGACAAGGTCGTGGTGCTCAATGGCGGCAAGATCGAGCAGGTCGGCTCGCCGCTGGAGCTGTATCACAACCCCGCCAACCTGTTCGTCGCCGGTTTTCTCGGCACGCCGAAAATGGGCTTTCTCAAAGGGCAGATCGCGCGCATCGACGGCGCGAGTTGCGAAGTCTCGCTGGATGCCGGCACCCGCATCACCCTGCCCTTCAACGCGGCGAACCTGAGTGTCGGCAGCGCCGTGACCCTGGGCATTCGCCCGGAACATCTGGAGCTGGCACAAGCGGGCGACTGCACCCTGCAAGTCATCGCCGACGTCAGCGAGCGGCTGGGCAGCGACACCTTCTGCCACGTCAAGACCAACGCCGGCGAAGCCCTGACCATGCGTGTGCGCGGTGATCTGGCGAGCCGTTACGGCGAACAACTGAACCTGCACCTGGACGCTTCCCACTGCCATCTGTTCGATGCCGACGGCGTGGCGCTGACCCGCCCGTTGCGCGCGGCCGCCTGATTTCGAGACTGACCCGATGAAACTGAACAAGCAAAACCTCAACCGCCTGGCCACCGAAGTGAAACTGCCGGCCTACAGCCTCAGCGACACCCGCCAAGGCATCGCCCACATTGGCGTCGGCGGTTTCCATCGCGCGCATCAGGCGTATTACACCGACGCGCTGATGAACACCGGCGAAGCGCTGGACTGGGCGATCTGCGGCGTCGGCCTGCGCGGCGAAGACCGCCGCGCCCGCGACGATCTCAAGGAGCAGGACTACCTGTTCACCCTGTTCGAACTGGGCGACAGCGACGACACCGAAGTCCGCGTCATCGGCGCAATCCGCGACATGCTGCTGGCCGAGGACAGCGCCCAGGTGCTGATCGACAAACTCGCCGATCCGCAGATCCGCATCGTCTCGCTGACCATCACCGAGGGCGGTTATTGCATCGACGACAGCAACGGCGAATTCATGGCGCACCTGCCGCAGATTCAGCACGATCTGACGAACCCGCAACAGCCGAAAACCGTGTTCGGTTTCCTCTGTGCGGCGTTGGCCAAGCGGCGTGCGGCGGGCACTCCGGCGTTCACGGTGATGTCGTGCGATAACCTGCCGCACAACGGCGCGGTGACCCGCAAGGCGCTGCTGGCGTTCGCCGCGCTGCTCGATCCGGACCTGCGTGGCTGGATCGACGCCAACGTCAGTTTCCCCAACGCCATGGTCGACCGCATCACGCCGATGACCAGCACCGCGCATCGCCTGCAACTGGCGGACAAACACGCCGTCGACGACGCCTGGCCGGTGGTCTGCGAACCCTTCGTGCAATGGGTGCTGGAGGACAAGTTCGTCAACGGCCGCCCGGCGTGGGAAAAGGTCGGCGTGCAGTTCACCGACGATGTTTCCCCCTACGAAGAGATGAAGATCAAACTGCTCAACGGTAGCCATCTGGCGCTGACTTACCTGGGCTTTTTGAAGGGCTACCGCTTCGTTCACGAAACCATGAACGACCCGTTGTTCGTGCGCTACATGCGCGCCTACATGGACCTGGACGTGACCCCGCAACTGGCACCGGTGCCGGGCATCGACCTGACCGAGTACAAGGACACGCTGGTGGCGCGGTTTTCCAATCAGGCGATTGCCGATCAGTTGGAGCGGGTTTGCTCCGATGGCTCATCGAAGTTTCCCAAGTTCACCATTCCGACGATCAATCGGTTGATTGCCGATGGGCAGGAGACCAAGCGTGCGGCGTTGGTGGTGGCGGCCTGGGCGCTCTACTTGAAGGGCGTGGACGAGAATGGCGACACTTACTCGATTCCGGATCCTCGGGCGGCGTTCTGTCAGGGGTTGGTGGCGGAGGATGCTTTGATCACTGAGCGGTTGTTGGGGGTTGAAGAAATCTTCGGTACGGCGATACCGCGTTCGAAGGAGTTTGTGGCAGCGTTTGAGTGGTGTCTGAACAGCTTGCGAGAAGAAGGCGTGACTCGCACCCTCGAACACCTGTTGACCTGATCGTTCCCACGCTCTGCGTGGGAATGCAGCACGGGACGCTCCGCGTCCCTCGATCTGTGTGGAGCGCACATGACAACACAGCAACTGTTCCTCGGCATCGACTGCGGCACCCAAGGCACCAAAGCCATTATCCTCGACGCTGTCAGCGGTCAGGTTCTCGGCCAGGGCGCCGCCGCCCACACGATGATCAGCGGCGCCAACGGCCGTCGCGAGCAAGACAACGCGCAATGGCTGGAAGCCTTCGCCCTCGCCACCCGCCGCGCTTTATTGGCGGCAAATGTCGACGGTCAGTCAATCCAGGGCATCGGCGTTTCCGGCCAGCAACACGGCCTGGTGTTGCTCGACGATCAAGGCCAGGTCCTGCGCCCGGCCAAGCTCTGGTGCGACACCGAAACCACGCCTGAAAACGATCGCCTGCTGACTCATCTGGGCGGTGAACAAGGTTCGCTGGAACGCCTCGGCGTGGTCATCGCGCCGGGTTACACCGTCTCCAAATTGTTGTGGACCAAGGAGCAACATCCGGATGTGTTTTCCCGCATCGCACGGATCCTGCTGCCCCACGACTACCTGAATTTCTGGCTCACCGGCCGTGCGTGCAGCGAATACGGCGATGCATCCGGCACCGGCTATTTCAATGTGCGCACCCGCCAATGGGATTTGCAGCTGCTGCGCGACATCGACGCCAGCGGTCGTCTGCAATCCGCGCTGCCGGAACTGATCGACGCCCATCAAGCGGTCGGCACGATCCTTCCCGCCATTGCCGAACAGCTGGGCATCAACCCCAACGCGGTGGTGTCCAGCGGTGGCGGCGACAACATGATGGGCGCCATCGGCACCGGCAATATTCAGCCGGGGGCGATCACCATGAGCCTCGGTTCTTCCGGCACGGTATACGCCTACGCCGAGGCACCGAAAGTCAGCCCGGATGCGTCGGTCGCGACCTTCTGTTCCTCGAGCGGCGGCTGGCTGCCATTGATCTGCACCATGAACCTGACCAACGCCACCGGTGCGATCCGCGAACTGTTCAACCTCGATCTCGACGCCTTCAACGCCTTGGTGGCCCAGGCCCCGATCGGCGCCGAGGGTGTGAGCATGTTGCCGTTCCTCAACGGCGAACGCGTGCCGCCCCTGCCCCACGCCACCGGCAGCCTGCATGGCCTGACCATCGATAACCTGACCCAGGCCAATCTGTGCCGCGCCGCCGTGGAAGGCACCACCTTCGGCCTGCGTTATGGACTGGATCTGTTGCGCCAGAATGGTTTACAAAGCCGCAGCATTTGCCTGATCGGCGGCGGCTCGAAAAGCGCGGTGTGGCGGCAGATCGTCGCCGACATCATGAACACCCCGGTGATCTGCACCGAGCAGAGCGAAGCCGCAGCCCTGGGCGCGGCGATTCAGGCGGCGTGGTGCAAATCGTGGTCGAACGGCCACGAAGACACCCTGGCCGACCTGTGTCAGCGCTGCGTGAAGCTCGACCTGAACAGTGAAACCCTGCCGGTTGCCGCGAATGTCGCGGCGTTCCAGCAGGCCTATGAACGCTATCGACTGCATGTCGCAACCTTATAAAGAGCAAACAACTATGTACCTGGTGTGTGGCGAAGCACTGTTCGACTTCTTCAGCGAAGACGATGCCGGCGGACAGGCATCGAAAGTCAATTTCAAGGCGATTGCCGGTGGCTCGCCGTTCAACGTGGCGGTGGGTTTGCGCCGTCTGGGCGTGGATTCGGCGCTGTTTGGCGGGTTGTCCAGCGACTACCTCGGCAGACGCTTGCATCAAGTGCTGCGGGATGAAGGCGTGCGCCCGGACTATCTGGTGGATTTCGCTGCGCCGACCACCCTGGCGATGGTCGCGGTGGGTGCCAACGGCTCGCCGCATTACAGCTTCCGGGGTGAAGGCTGCGCCGACCGTCAGCTGAGCCTGACCCATCTGCCATCGCTGGGCCCGGAAGTGCGCGGCTTGCACTTCGGTTCGTTCTCGCTGGTGGTGCAACCGGTTGCCGATACGTTGCTTGCGCTGGTGCAACGCGAAAGCGGTAAACGCCTGATCAGCCTCGACCCGAACGTGCGCCTCAACCCCGAGCCGAACATCGACCTGTGGCGCGAGCGGATCGCCACGCTGGTGCCGTTGGTGGACCTGATCAAAGTCAGCGACGAGGATTTGAACCTGCTGTACCCCGAGCAGGATCCGGCGCGGGTTATCGAAGGTTGGCTGCAGCATCGCTGCCAAGTGGTGTTTCTGACCCGTGGCGGTGAAGGTGCAACAGTCTTCAGTCGCGCTCACGGCTCATGGTCGGTGCCGGCCTCTTCGGTGAAGATCGCTGACACCGTCGGTGCCGGCGATACCTTCCAGGCCGCTTTGATCACCTGGCTGACCGAACATGAACTGGACTCGGTGGAAGGTGTTCAGCACCTTAACCGCGAGCAGATCGACGGCATGCTCAGGTTTGCCGTACAGGCCGCCGCCCTTACATGCAGCAAAACAGGTCCGGATTTGCCTTATCGCCACCAGTTGACCTGACCGCGTAGACTGGCGCCCTTTTTTGCACGACGGGATGACGGCTTTTGAATTCGCGGCGCACGGTTGGACTGTTGGTATTGGCGGCACTGTTGACCGGTTGCGGGACATCGCCGCCGCGTTCGCCGGAAAACCTCTGCGAGATTTTCCGCGAAAAAAGTGATTGGTACGACGCGGCGCAAGTCACGCAAAAGCGCTGGGGCGTGCCGATCCAGGTGCCGTTCGCCATCATGTATCAGGAGTCCGGCTACCGCTATGACGCCAAGACGCCGCGCAAATACCTGTTGTGGGTGATCCCGTGGGGCCGGGTTTCGACGGCCTCCGGCTATGCACAGGCCAAGGATGAAGTCTGGTCCGACTACCAGAAAAGCACCGGCCGGTACGGCGCCGACCGCGAAGACTTCGACGACGCCATCGACTTCGTCGGCTGGTACATGGACAAGACCACCTCGATCAACGGCGTGTACAAATACGACGCCTACAACCAGTACCTCAACTACCACGAAGGCTGGGGCGGTTTTCGCCAGAAGACCTACGCCAGCAAGGCGTGGCTGATGCCGGTGGCGCGCAAGGTGCAGAACCGCTCGGACATGTACGGTCAGCAATACGCAGCGTGCAAGGATGATCTGAATCGCGGATTCTGGAGCCGGTTCTGGCATTGGCTATAGCGGAGCTCGCAATGACGCCTTCGCGAGCAGGCTCGCTCCCACAGGTTCTACGTCATTCACTAAATTTGTGGTTACCGTAGATCCCTGTGGGAGCGGCGGTGCGACGATTCGACTTGCCCGCGAAGGCGTCAGTTCAGACACCGCCAACCTATGGGTTACAACACCGAAAAGTTGTAGCTCACGATCAACCGGGTCTCATCCACATCCCGGGCAAACTTCTCGTAGTTCGTCCGGTAAGTCGCATTACGCAAGCGCAGGCTGACGTCCTTGAACGTCCCGCTCTGAATCACGTATTTCAACTCGCTGTCGCGTTCCCACTCTTTGCCTTCCTGATCGCTGCCCGGGACCTTGATGTGATCGCCGTTCACGTAGCGGGTCAGGAAACTCAAACCGTTGATGCCGATCGCCTTGAAGTCATAGTCGTAACGCAGCTGCCAGGAGCGTTCCTGAGCGGCGGCGAAGTCGTTGACCTGCACGTAGTTCACCAGATACGGGTTGCTGCCATCCAGATACGGCATTGAATTGTCGCCGTTCATGCGCTGCCACCCGGCGCTGAAGGTGTGGCCGCTGATGCCGTAGGACAGCATTCCGCTCAAGGCGCGGTTGTCGATGGAGCCGGCTTTCGCATCACCGCTGTCGGCGCTTTTCAGCAAACGCAGATCGGCTTTCAGCACGCCGTCACCCAGCGGCTGATTGGCCAACAAACCCACGAAGTGCTGGCGATAGATGTCTTCCAGCTCGGCGTAGTGGTACTGCGCGGTCAGGCGATCGTTGATCTTGTAGTCGAAGCCGTACATGTCGAAATGATCGGCGGTGGTGTTGCAGGCATAGCGCTTGTTCTTGCAGTGCACGCGGATGTCTTGCGAATCGCTCGAATCCCGGGCGGTGTACTTGTCCAGCCTCGCGGCCATGAAGGTCAGGTCCTTCACCTCTTTGGAGGTCAGCATCGCACCGTTGAACATGGTTGGCAGCAGACGGCCGTCGTTGTACTTGAGCAGCGGCAGATCCGGCAGCAACGCGCCGTATTTCAGCACCGTATCCGAGACTTTGACCTTGGCGGTCAGGCCCATTTTTGCGTACTGACCTTTCGAACCGCGCGGGTTCTCGCCACTGGACGGCAACAGGCCGCTGTTGCTGCGATCCGGGCTGGAGTCGAGTTGAAACCCGAGCATGCCCAGCGCATCGATCCCGAAACCGACAGTGCCTTCGGTGTAGCCCGATTGCAGATTGAGAATAAAGCCCTGCGCCGACTCTTCGCGCTTGGACGCGCCCTGATCACTGGAGGTGTGCCCGTCACGGAAATCGCGGTTGAAGTACACTGTGCGCGACTCGATCTTCGCCGTGGTGTCTTCGAAAAAACCGCTGGCCTGGACCTGCGCGGTAAAACCGGCGCACAGCACAAAGGCTCCGAAGCCAAGCGACTGGCGCGGGGTGATGAGGGGAAATGGGGGACGCATTGAAAACTCCAACAGAACAACGATTGCGCTGGGCGCAAACAAACAAAAACAGCTCCCGTCCCGGAACAGTGAAGAACCGTGAGGAAGTGAATACGCGGGGGTGAACGGCAATGATGGCAGATGGCTTTGACGTGCTACAGGCGACTTTAGTCTGAAACTGACTGGTTGTTCCGCTGACATCCGTGCGCAGGATTTTCCGATTGTGCGAAATGCGTGAATCCCGCTACATTTGTTTCTTGCTTATTCAAGGATGGAATTCAAAGCATGCTGGACGCCAATGCCACTCACATCAGGTTTGCCATTGAAGGCGCTTCGGCCGACCTGCAAGTCCTCAGCTTCACCGGTCGCGAAGCCCTCAACGAGCCGTTCCGTTTCGACCTCGAACTGGTCAGCGCCCGTCCC
>NZ_NEKA01000037.1:0-723 GCF_002113205.1 Pseudomonas sp. B16(2017) | reverse complement strand
CAGCCAGCAGCTGGTCTTGTCGTCGGCCTGGCCGTCGCGGTCCCAGTGGAACTGGACTTTCACGCGGCCGTATTCGTCGCAGTGGATTTCTTCGCCTTTCGGGCCGGTGACCACGGCGCTCTGGCTGCCGAGGATGCGCGGTTTCGGGTGGCGCAGGGGCGGGCGGTTCGGCACGTCCCACGGGGTGGCCTGGAAGCGGTTGCGGTAACCCTGATGGAAATCGTCTTTGAGCGCGGTGGTGTCGCTGGTGACCGACTCTTCCAGCACCTGCGGCTGCTTGCCTTCGTGCAGGACTTCGGTGAGCAGCCACAGGTCATTCCACTTGGCCTTCGGGTGTTCTTTGAGTGCGAGGAAATGGCCGCTGACCAGCAACGGCTGGTCGCTCTTGCCTTCGGCGAGCTGGAAGTCGCTGCGGTGGCGTTCGAGGGCGCGTTTGGCCAGGTGCTTGCCGCGCTCGCGGTCGATGAAACGGCCGGGGTAGTCGTAGTCCTCGAGGTCGGGCAGGGCGTCGCCGCGGTTTTCGCTTTCCAGCGTCAGGCGTGGTTTTTCAAAGTCGTAGTCGCGGCGGGTGGTGCGGCTGGTACGGGTTTCCAGGCGCAGGTCGAAGCGTTTGATCACCGGGTCGCTGGCGACCATGCCGGAGTCCTGCTGATAGGCCACCGGCGCCAGTTTCTTGAACACCGTCTGGTCATCGCCGAACACCAGTTTGTGGCCCGTGGCGCT
>NZ_NEKA01000036.1:0-723 GCF_002113205.1 Pseudomonas sp. B16(2017) | reverse complement strand
CAGCCAGCAGCTGGTCTTGTCGTCGGCCTGGCCGTCGCGGTCCCAGTGGAACTGGACTTTCACGCGGCCGTATTCGTCGCAGTGGATTTCTTCGCCTTTTGGGCCGGTGACCACGGCGCTCTGGCTGCCGAGGATGCGCGGTTTCGGGTGGCGCAGGGGCGGGCGGTTCGGCACGTCCCACGGGGTGGCCTGAAAGCGGTTGCGGTAGCCCTGATGGAAATCGTCTTTGAGCGCGGTGGTGTCGCTGGTGACCGACTCTTCCAGCACCTGCGGCTGCTTGCCTTCGTGGTGGACTTCGGTGAGCAGCCACAGGTCATTCCACTTGGCCTTCGGGTGTTCTTTGAGTGCGAGGAAATGGCCGCTGACCAGCAACGGCTGATCGCTCTTGCCTTCGGCGAGCTGGAAGTCGCTGCGGTGGCGTTCGAGGGCGCGTTTTGCCAGGTGTTTGCCGCGCTCGCGGTCGATGAAACGGCCCGGGTAATCGTAGTCCTCGAGGTCGGGCAGGGCGTCGCCGCGGTTTTCGCTTTCCAGCGTCAGGCGCGGTTTTTCGAAGTCGTAGTCGCGGCGGGTGGTGCGGCTGGTGCGGGTTTCCAGGCGCAGGTCGAAGCGTTTGATCACCGGGTTGCTGGCGACCATGCCGGAGTCCTGCTGATAGGCCACCGGCGCCAGTTTCTTGAACACCGTCTGGTCATCGCCGAACACCAGTTTGTGGCCCGTGGCGCT
>NZ_NEKA01000035.1:0-765 GCF_002113205.1 Pseudomonas sp. B16(2017) | reverse complement strand
AAAGGCGAAGAAATCCACTGCGACGAATACGGCCGCGTGAAAGTCCAGTTCCACTGGGACCGCGACGGCCAGGCCGACGACAAGACCAGCTGCTGGCTGCGCGTCTCCAGCGCCTGGGCCGGCGCCCAGTATGGCGGCATCGCCATCCCGCGCATCGGCATGGAAGTGCTGGTCACCTTCCTTGAAGGCGACCCCGACCAGCCGCTGATCAGCGGCTGCCTGTACCACAAGGAAAACACCGTCCCCTACGCCCTGCCGGCGAACAAGACCCGCACCACCTTCAAGACCCTGAGCTCGATGGGTGGCGGCGGCTTCAACGAACTGCGCATCGAAGACAAGAAAGGCCAGGAACAGATCTTCCTCCATGCCCAGCGCGACTGGGACGAAAACATCGAACACGACCAGAAAATCCGCGTCGGCAACGAACGCCACGACGTCGTGGAAAAGAACAGCTACACGGAATTCAAGGCCGAAGAACACCACACGGTTTACGAAGACCGCAAAGTCGAAGCACGCGCCAACGACCACCTGACCGTGGGCGTGAACCAGCACATCAAGATCGGCACCGGGCAATTCATCGACGCCGGCCAGGAAATTCACCTGAGCAGCGGGATGAAGGTGGTGCTGGAAGCCGGGGCCGAACTGACGCTGGTCGGCGGTGGCAGCTTCATCAAGATCGATGGCGGCGGCGTGACCATGAGCGGGCCGGCGATCAACATCAACTCCGGCGGAGGACCGGGCAGCGGCACCGGCGCCGCCCCACTG
>NZ_NEKA01000034.1:0-818 GCF_002113205.1 Pseudomonas sp. B16(2017) | reverse complement strand
CCTTTGCCTTCGGCGAGTTTGTAGTCGCTGCGATGGCGTTCCAGCGCGCGGGTCGAGAGGAACTTGCCGCGCTCACGCGTGGTGAAGCGGCCGGGGTAGTCGTAGTCTTCCAGGTCCGGCATGAACGCGGATTTGACGGCACTTTCGGGCAAGATCTTCGGTTTCTCGAAATCGTAATCGCGGCGGCTGACGCGGGTGGTGCGGGTTTCCAGGCGCAGGTTGAAACGCTTGATCACCGGTTTGTCGGCGGTCATGCCGGAGTCTTGCTGGTAGTTCACCGGTTTCAGTTTGCGGAACACGGTCTGGTCATCGCCGAACACCAGCTTGTGGCCGCTGCTGCTGTGCTGGAAGTGAAAGTGAATGCCTTCCTCTTCGCACAAGCGCTGGATGAAATGCAGGTCGGATTCGTCGTACTGCACGCAGTAGTCGCGTTCCGGGTATTCGGCGCCGAGCTGGAAGCTGTAGGCGTCGGCCAGGATGCCGCGATCTTCCAGAACGCGGGCGATGATCTTCGGCACCGTCAGTTGCTGGAAGATCTGCTGGTCATGGTTGTGCCGCAGGTAGGCCAGTTGCGGCACCAGGCTCAGGCTGTAGCGGGTCAGGGTCTTGCCGGAATCGCCTTGCTCGATGCGATACACCAGACCATGAATCTTGCCCTCGCCAGTGGCGCCGAAGGTCAGGCAGCCAGGCTTGTGCAGGAGTTCTTCAAGGTTGAGGTCGGGACGGGCGCTGACCAGTTCGAGGTCGAAACGGAACGGCTCGTTGAGGGCTTCGCGACCGGTGAAGCTGAGGACTTGCAGGTCGGCCGAAGCGCCTTC
>NZ_NEKA01000033.1:0-1157 GCF_002113205.1 Pseudomonas sp. B16(2017) | reverse complement strand
TTCGCGAGCAAGCCCGCTTGTATGTTTAGACTTGAAGGGGTGGGCGGGACTAAAAGCTCGATTCCGACTCTAGCCAGTACGGACCGTGGGAGACTTCTCGTCCCGCCCTTTCTACCTAAAGCGCCGATAAGGAATTCATCGGTAAAACCGACGATAGAGGCAAGCCAGCGCTACGGTAGACCCCGACAAGCTCTTAAACCCTAGCTCCGAGGATTCGTCATGACAATCCTTACCTCGCCAACGGTGATTGGTGTCGATGTGGCCAAGGCCGAAATCGTCGTTTATCGCGAAGATCTGAAAATCATCCAGGCCATCAACAACGACCGCACATCTGTAGGTCATTGGCTGAAGACCCTGCCCGCCCAAAGCTCAATCGCCCTGGAAGCCACTAATCTCTACCACCTGGACACGGCCGAACTGGCCCATGGTATGGGGCATCGGGTTTACATCGTGGACCCTTACCGGGTGAGCCATTACCGCGAAAGCATCGGTCAGCGTGCAAAAACCGACCCTTGTGATGCACGTCTTCTGGCGCGTTATCTAACCAGTGAACAGCATCGGCTGCGGGTCTGGAACCCACCACCGCGGCACTACACAGTGTTGAAAAGTCTGCTTAACAAGCGTGCACAGCTGATGAAGGTCCGAGTCAGTATCAAGCTGAGCTGGTCAACCGAACCTCTTCTTGAAGATCTTTTGGCCGATGGGTTGAAGCATTTCAAACAGCTGGATCAGGCCATTCAGGAGTTGCTTCGTAAAGTCAGCCAAGAAGCCGGCATTAGTGAAAACATCAGACGCTGCAAAGCGATTGAAGGAGTTGGTGAACTCACGGCAACGGGCCTGGCAACTACATACATGCGAGGTGAGTTCGCCAGCGCCGATGCGTTCATCGCCTTTCTGGGAATGGACTTGAAGGCAAAAGACTCAGGTAAGAAACACAGTCCTCGCCACTTGAGCAAAAAAGGTGACGGGGAATTACGGCGTCTTGCACACAATGCAGCTATGGCAGCTTGTCGGTCCCCTGTCTGGAAACCGTTCTATGAGTCCTATCTGGCAAGAGGTCTAGCCAGAACCCAAGCCTTGGTCATCCTCGCCCGCAAGCTTTGCCGGGTGGCATTCGCCCTCATGAAAAACCAGAGCGAATACCAACCGAATTTAAG
>NZ_NEKA01000032.1:0-1261 GCF_002113205.1 Pseudomonas sp. B16(2017) | reverse complement strand
GCTGGCGACCATGCCGGAGTCCTGCTGATAGGCCACCGGCGCCAGTTTCTTGAACACCGTCTGGTCATCGCCGAACACCAGTTTGTGGCCCGTGGCGCTGTGCTGGAAGTGGTAGTGAATGCCTTCTTCTTCGCACAGGCGCTGGATGAAATGCAGGTCCGATTCGTCGTATTGCACGCAGTAAATGCGCTCGGGGTAGATCGAACCGGTCTGGAAGGCGTAGGCGTTGCCCTGGATGCCGTGCTCTTCGAGGACCTTGCCGATGATTTTCGGCACGCTGAGGTTCTGGAAGATCCGCTGGTTGATCCGGTGCGCGAGATACGCCAGTTGCGGGCGCAGGGTCACGGAATAGCGCGTCAGGCGCTTGCCGGAATCGCCTTGCGCGGCGCGGTAGATCAGGCCGTGGATGCCGCTGCCGTCGGGCGACAGCTGCAGGAAGGCCGGTTTGTGCAGCAGGGTTTCGAGGTCCAGCGACGGCTGCTCACTGACCAGCTCCACCTCGAACACAAAAGGCTGGCTGATGGCTTCCCGGCCGCTCAGGGTAAACACTTGGAAATCGGCGGAAAGACCTTCGATGGTCAGGGCAAAGTGGGTTTCATTGGCCGGCGCGAACATCCCTTGTTCCTCGTGCTGTACAGCGGCGTTCGTCGACCGTTAACGATCGACGCACGCGAAATTCTGGAGGGGCGTAAACAACATCGACCAGCAGAGCTGGCCGATGCTTGTAACGATCAGCCGTAATTAAACGACTGGAGCACGCCAGTCATCGGAACCCGAAGTACCGGATACTTCGTGGGTCCAGGTGATTTTGCGGTAGGTGAACTGCACTTCTTCCAGGTGGGTGAAGTGGGCGTTCGATGGATCCTGGCAGTTGTGCATCTTGTTGTTGATGGCGACGATGATCGCGTCTTCCAGTTTGGTGGTGTAGTAGTGCTCTTGGGTACCTTGAGCCGAAGTGCGGTACCACTGGATAACGATTTCGCTCATGCGCTCGCCCGAGGTCAGGGCAGCTTGCAGCAGTGGCGAAGCCTTGTCGTAGACCTTGGTGATGATCACTGGCTTGTGAACGCGCTGACCGGTTGGCTGACCGGATTGCGGGTCACGCGGGATGATCACGTCGTGGCTGAAAGCCTGAACCATAACCTGGTCTTCGTGGCCTTCCTGGTAGGTGTTGCCAACGGAGTCGGCGGTGAAGGCGCCGGCAGTGATCAGGCCTTGTTTTTCGCCGGTAACCGACATGTACGCTGGTGTTGCCATGGGA
>NZ_NEKA01000031.1:0-1585 GCF_002113205.1 Pseudomonas sp. B16(2017) | reverse complement strand
CCCTCTGTGTCAGGCTACCTGTCGCCCTTGTTGATTGACTCGTTCATTCAAGAGGGTGAAGGTGCATAACAATGTCCAATTTAGGCAAGCGCTACGACAGCGACTTCAAAGACTGGGTCGTTTTGCAAATGATGCCGCCCTTTAATCGGTCAGTGGCAGAACTTGCCGTTGCACTCAATCTCACGCCACAGTCGCTGCGAAACTGGAGACAAATGGCCAGAGACAAAGGCTTGATCGTTCCAGGAAACGGCAAAACCAGTGACCAATGGTCTAGCGCCGATAAATTCAATGCTGTTATGGAAACCGCGCCGTTGAGCGAGGTGGAAATTTCTCAGTATTGCCGAATAAAGGGCATTTACCCTGAGCAAATTCAGCAGTGGAGACTGGCCTGTCAAAACGCCAATCCGGTCGTTGATCTCAACTCTCGAACCTCTAAAACGGCCGAGCAACGGCGTATCAAAATACTCGAGCGTCAATTGATCCAGTCAGATGCCGGACGTGCGGAGGCGGTGGCCTTGCTGGAGCTCAGAAAAAAAGCCAATGCGATCTGGGGCAAGGACAAGGAAGACTGATTAACGCCGCTGATCGTACGCAAGCCATGAAGTTGATTGCAGACGCAGTGCAGAGCGGCGCTCGTCGATATCGAGCCTGCAATGAGTTGGGGTTGAGCCTGCGTACAGTCCAGCGCTGGCGATATGCTGACTGTGATGGGCGACTGCTGGCTAAACGGGCAGCTCCGGCTAACAAGCTCAGTGAGTCGGAATGCCAAGCGGTACTTGATGCTGCCAATCAGGCTGGCTACGCCAGCCTTACTCCGCACCAGATCGTCCCCAAACTGGCCGATGAAGGCATCTATCTGGCTTCGGAATCGACGTTTTACCGAGTGTTAAAAGCGGCTCATCAAAACGTGCGTCGCGGCCGAACCAAAGCCCCGAAACGTAGGGTGCTGACGACGCATTGTGCCGATGGCCCCAACCAGGTGTGGTGCTGGGATATCACTTGGTTGCCAAGCACCGTCAGAGGTCGATTTTTCTACTGGTACATGGTCAAGGATGTCTACAGCCGCAAACTGGTCGCCAATGAAGTGCACGAAGTGGAATGCGCCGAACACGCATGCGAGCTGCTTAGAAAGGGATGCTTACGTGAACATACAGCGGGTCGCCCGCTGGTGCTGCACTCGGATAACGGACACGTGATGAGAGGTTCTTTGCTGCGTGAAAGCATGGTTGCACTTGGCGTCGAGCCTTCTTTTAGCCGGCCAAGGGTAAGTAACGATAACGCATATGCAGAGGCACTTTTCCGCACTGCAAAGTACTGCCCGCTCTGGCCGGATCAACCATTTGATACGGTCATTGATGCGAGGCTTTGGGTGCAGAAATTCATCGAGTGGTACAACGAAGATCATCGCCATAGCGCTTTGAAATACGTGACGCCAAACGAGAGGCACGAAGGCAAAGCGACGATGCTATTACAAGCAAGAGCAGCGCTTTATGAGGATGCCAGGAAAGCTAATCCGAGCCGTTGGAGCACTCGGACACGCAACTGGAAACTAGCTGATGCGGTGTATTTAAACCCAGAGCGCCCT
>NZ_NEKA01000030.1:0-2118 GCF_002113205.1 Pseudomonas sp. B16(2017) | reverse complement strand
CATCGAGCACGACCAGAAGATCCGCGTCGGCAATGAACGGCATGACATCGTTGAAGCCAATGTTTTAAGTGAATTCAAGGTCGAGGAACACCGCATCACCCACCTGGACCGCAAGAGCGAAATGCGCGCCAACGATCACCTGACCGTGGGCGTGACCCAGCATGTGAAGGTCGGCACCGGGCAGTTCGTGGAAGCGGGCACGGAGATTCACTACCACGCTGGTGAAAAAGTCGTGATCGAAGGCGGGATGGAACAGACGGCGAAGGCTGGCGGCAGTTTCGTCAAGGTCGACGCGGGTGGTGTGACAATCAGTGGTGCCGAGGTGAAGGCCAATACCGGCGGTGCGCCGGGTGTGGGTTCCGGAGTTGCGATTCTGGCGCCATTGATTCCTTTACCGGCCTCCAGCGATAAAAGCGGAAACCTGCTCGCCCGCAAGGAAGTATTGGAAGCCATCGAATACGACATGGATTTCATCATCACGGATCAGAACAGCGGTCTGCCCTTGCGCAACTTTCCCTATGTGATCAAAACCACTTCGGGTCAGAACCTCGTCGGGCGAACGGATGAGCATGGCAAGACGCGCAAGATCAGCAGCCTCGAAGCCGAGACCGCGACAATCGAAGTCTACGATGACGTACCTCCCCTCAATCCACATTGGGATGCCTGACGTGGCAAAGAACCAACCGCTGGCCACCAGCAAAGCCGTGCTGACGCCCACGACCGTGCAAAAGTCTGCTGCGCTGCCGGTGGACGACAGTGCACGCCTGAAAGAGATCCGGGCACTGGTCGCCAAGAACAATCAATCGTCGATCGATGACGACACCATCATTTGCCAGATTTACATGGAGTCTCGTTTTGATGCCAAAGCCGAATCAAGCGAAAGCACGGCGCGGGGACTGATGCAGTTATTGAAGGGGGCTGTTCGGGAGTTGTACAGAATAGAAGATCTGAGCAAGCCCAGAGCAGAGCGTTCGCCGGAAACAAAACTGTATCTTGAGGCCGACAAATTCCATGACAGCCCCGGTTTTCTGGATGAAGCCACCAACATTCGTGCTGGCACCCGATATCTGGAATTGCTGATTCAACGCCAGAAAAAAAACGGCGCAGCCGATCCGATTGCTGAAGCGTACAAAAAGTATCGCGGCAGGACTGACGGCCGGTACTACACCAAAATCAAGGCCTGTGCAGACAAGCTGCGTGCAGCGCCCAATTCAATGCAGGTATTGAGAGATATGGCCAAGTGAAGGGTCTTCTTACAGGCTTGATTATCGGACTGGTGAGTCTGCAGGTGTCGGCTGCCGAGCTCAAATTTTCCACCGTAACCCGCTGCGATCTCTCCAGTGCTGAAAGTGCGGTTTCGCTACTCAGTGGCCATCCCATTCTCGACTCGCATGTTTACAAGATCCGCCAGTCACAGAAAACGAACTATCTGTACGAAGACTCGGACGCTTCCAGAGGCAGCAACGTTCATTGGCAATGCGTCAATCTGACAAAAGATGTGAACGCACTCCTGATTTCGGGAGAGTTCACCTCGAACTACCTGCAAGGTGCGCTGTTTTACTTCGATGGAGACAGCGCGCAGGTAGAACGCCTGAACTTTGCCGAGAGAAATCGGCCCGGCTGGATCCTGCTGACTCAGCAAGGACCTCAGGTCATTTTCGAGAACAAGGGGAACGAAAGCTCTCACAAGTTCTTGAGCTACGGTAGAAATGACGCTTTTCTGGAAATCGACGAGCTTCCGGTGCCCGACCCTGCCAAGGGAGAAACGCTGACAGAACTTGAGCCCTGATGCTTCGGTACAAGTCGGGCTGTCTGGACTGATCCGATGGGTGAGTCGACTCTGACGGCCCCGATTTCACTGAGTCAAATGCCCGTTCTAAGGGAATACCCTACGCCCCTGAAGGGCATTTGCGGGTTGTACGAGCCCGGCTAATCCTGCACCATCCGTCCCTTGCTTATTCAATGGACGGAAATAAAGGCATGCTGGACGCCAACGCTACCCACATTACCCTCACGCTCGAAGGCGCTTCGGCCGACCTGCAAGTCCTCAGCTTCACCGGTCGCGAAGCCCTCAACGAGCCGTTCCGTTTCGACCTCGAACTGGTCAGCGCCCGTCCC